>NZ_JAKUDY010000003.1:0-384659 GCF_022662635.1 Bacillus cereus group sp. BfR-BA-01522
CTAGTTAAAAAATTAAAACTGGGACAATCCATGTCAAGACGAGGAAACTGTTGGGATAATGCCCCCCAAGAATCTTTTTTCGGGCATTTTAAAGATGAAGCGCATATAAAAACTTGTACATCTTTTGCCCAGCTAAAACAAGAAATTAAAAACTATATCAAATACTATAACCAGCACAGATATCAATGGAATTTAAAGAAGATGACTCCTGTTGAATACAGAAATCATCTTCTCGCGGCTGCCTAACTTTTTTTAAAATGTCCTTTACAAAGGGTACAGATTACTTAAGCTCCTTCTTTATTTTTGATATCGAATTTTTATTTCATTTAATGTCTTACTTCGTTCATCTTCGAAGTAATTTTCGTGTGCTCCTTTTTTATAAATGCGGCGAAGATTGTTTTCTTTTTTCTAAAGAAGCAAATGAAAAGGCATCTTTATCTTTCGCATATGTTTTTTGATCTGGAACAGAAAGTGTTACAATTGTTTGAGAATCTCTTGCTTTTCGTGCGTCTTGTATTCCTGTTATCATAAGTTTAATAAAAAGGATCGTAATAAAGAATGTAACGAGTGTATAAAAAATAATCCATAATGAAAGGTTCATTTCATAATGATTTAATCCAATTAAGCCTGCCCAATCATTCGAGAGTGAAACAGGTTTGAACTCACCTTCGGTTAGTTCTTTCATCTGTATCCCACCGATTATAATGTTAAGTAGTGCTAGATGAATCATGAGTATGAGTGTTTGAACAATATGCTCCATAAATAGAACGAATATGCGATCGAGTAATAAGACTCGTAAGTGTTTCTTTATAATATGGAAACGAGTTGCTCCCATGAGTTGTGAGCTTAATATATAGTCTTGTTGCATAAACTCATCAACTTCCGAAGAAATATATAAAGAAATTGTAGGTAAAGCGATAAAAATGAGTACAATTGCTTGATAAAATACAAATGAAATATTAGGGTTTAGTTGATCCGCATTTGATGTGATGAGAATATTAACGGGTGCTATGAGTATGAACGCGATAAATAAAGTTGGAATATAGTAAAATACTTCAGAACATACTTGGGAAAATCTCTTGAATTTTGCAGCATATAAACTTAAGAAGATTCCTATACATGTTCCAAATAAAATACGTAACAAACTAATTGTTATAGCAAATAAAATTGTAAATTTTGCCCCATCTAAAATTTGTAAGAAAATAGGTTCTCCAAAACGGTCAGAGCCAAAAGGTGGCATTACAGATGGGGGAAAAGGAGCTTTTCCAATTAATTCGTTCTTGTCATTATAAAGTAGCAAGGGGGCTTCCGGTATACTATCTTTAAAGAAGAAGCTATAAATAAAGCTAGCTGTAATGAAGAGAAAAAGATAAGTGAATCCGATTAAAAAGCGTTTTGATTTCCAAATCCCCCTCATAACAGTTCTCCTTTCATTTGTTTTTGCAATCTATTCATCATAAAAGAGAGTATTTGAAAGATAATATAAAACGGTAAAATAATCATCATAAGTATGATAAATATAGCAGAGGGTGAAATAAATGCCTTTTTAAATAAAAACTGAACAATCCCTTGCATGTTAAAAATAAATTCTAAGATGAACAAATTAGAAAGTAAGAAAACAAAAATTGTTTTTAAATGGTGGAAGAGGTGGATGGATATATTTTTGAATAAATGAATACATAGTATATAACTTGATGATAGACCTTTTCCATAAGCTACCTCTACATATTGCTTCCTATGTTCTTCGTATATGTATAAAATCATCATTCTAAACATTTGTATAGTAGGTAACACTGCTAAGGATAAAATAGGAAGTAAATAGGCTCGATTTTCTTGAAAAGATATAATGGTGACTGGAGATTCCCCGAACTGCTTAAGAAACCAGATGAAAAACATTTGTAAACAAATCATTATCATCATATCAGGGATAGCCTCTAATACAAAAATAAATCTGTTTATCCACCTTTTAATAGAATCCGTTGCTAAAAAATAGAAAAATGCCATGCCAGCTGAAAGAAAGAGCGCAAGAATAAAAGCTGCGAACAAAACAGTAAAAGAATATGTGTAAGGTTCTAATACGGTTGGAAATAATGGTATTTTTTTTGAATAACCGAATGGCGTATCTGATGATAGAACGATTAAAGACGTTGGTGAGAAAACTTCTTTTAACATAGTAAAGAAATGCTTGAAAAATTGAAATGGCTGAAAGGTAAATCTCTCTTGTGTGATAAACAAGTAAGGTAAATTTAATAATAGTAAGAGTGATAAGATAATCGATAAAAGTTTGCTTATGAATGAAAATATTTTATGTAACATGAAACCTCCTCCATCAACTTTTTACAATATTATACAACGAAATATGAATTGTTGTTAGAATTTTTTGGTAATGTTACAATGTATATTGATAATATAATAAATTCAAATATTTAGGTTGATGTAGGAGGGAGTATGGAGCGTATATATTTAGAAGGTAAAAAAGTGATTGTGAGAGAGATAGACGAGGCAGATATTCATTCGTTATATGAACAAATATACAAAGAAGAAAAACCGGAATGGAAAAAGTGGGATGCCCCATATTTTCCATTTTCTATGCAAGAGTACTCGGAATACAGGGAGAAGTTACAATCTAAGTTAAAAGAGGACCCCTTGTCTCAACTTATTATTGAGGTTAAAGGTGAAATTATCGGAATAGTTGGTTTTTATTGGGAGTATAAACCGACACGCTGGTTAGAGATGGGGATTGTCATTTATAATCCTGCATATTGGAACGGTGGCTATGGTACAGAGGCTTTACAATTATATAGAGATTTATTATTTGAAAATATGGAAATTGGTAGAGTGGGCTTAACAACTTGGTCTGGAAATGAGCGAATGATGAAAGTGGCTGAGAAAATCGGAATGAAGTTAGAAGGACGCATGCGAAAATGCCGTTATTATAATGGAATATATTATGATTCTATTCGAATGGGGATTATTCGTGAAGAATGGGAGGAATTACGTGAAGTGAAAGAGTGAAGGAATATAAAAGGATGGCTATGGATTGAATTCTTGCAAATAGTTTTCACTTATAAGATATAATATTTTTGTTAAAAAATGATGGGTATTACAATTATACGTAAGAGAAAATGAGGAAATGGGAAACAATCTTGATATATATGAATTTTAAGTGTTGTAAAAAAACTACTTTTCAAATTTTTACTATTATTCTATAATTAACTAAGAAGAATGAATTATATATACATTCTTTCATTTTATTGTTAAGGGGGAAATATGTATGGCAGGACAAATTCGTATGAGTCCAGAAGAGCTGAAGTCAAAAGCTAGCTTATATGGACAAAGTTCACAACAAATCGATGAAATTCTGAGTCGATTACAAAGATTGCAAGATGAATTGAGAGGGGAATGGGAAGGACGTGCTTTCGAAGGATTTGATCAACAATTTAATCAATTAAGACCGAAAGTAGAAAACTTCGCACAATTATTACAAGAGATTAATATTCAACTTTCAAAAACTGCAGAAGCAGTTGCAGCTCATGATGAAGAGCTATCACGTAATTTTGGTCTAAAGTAAGAGACACTGATTACTCTACATATGTGAGTTTTTCAATTAGCCATGCAACTGCTGTTGCATGGCTAATTTTTTACAACTAGGATCATGATTTTTATTTGCAGGAGTGATATGGATTGAAAAAAATGAAGTGGAGTACTTTGTTGTTTCTTGTTTTAGCACTCGTATTTGCAACAAGTACTTCCTATTTAGCTTTAAATAAAAAGTTAAAAAATGAAGATAGCAAATACACTCCGAAAATGGCGGTTGCTTTAGTGAATGAAGACGAAGGAACTGTCTTTGAGGGAAATAAAATAGCATTTGGGGATCAATATATAAACAACATTAATAAGGATCAGAATCATCAATGGTATGTCGTGAGTCGTGGTGTGGCAGAGAGCGGCTTGAAGAATAATAACTATAATCTGATGATTGTAATACCAAATGATTTTTCTAGAAAGGCTGTATCTATTAATTCTGAGTCGCCAGAGAAATTGACATTAAGTTATAAAGTAAATGCAATAGGAAATAAAGAATTGAAAGCAGAAGCTGAGAAAACAGCTGCATCGATTTTAGAAGATTTTAATCGTCGCATTATAGATGTTTATTTCGCGAGTATCATTGGGAAATTACAGGCAGCTCAAGATAATATTGAAACAATTGTGGATAAAGAGCAATCGCATATGAAAATGTACAAGTCAAATATACATAGTCCACTGGCAAACTATACAAACCAATTTAAAACTGTGCAAGATTATACAGGTGCATCTGTTGATAGTTTTAAAGGATTTCAAGGTGTATTACAACGGTTTGGACAAACAATTGATGAAGATGCGAAATGGAATCATACCTATTTAGAAGAATTTAATAATCTACAAAATCTCAAAAAGAATAATAGCGTATTAGAAAATAACTTTTCCAATCAATTCAATCAATTTACTAGTGAACTGAATGAAGTTGATACATTAAAACAATTGAGCTTATTGGAATCCGCTAATAAAGCAATAGCCAATCATTTTAATAAAGTGGAGAATCAGACAAATGTTTTACTTGATGCGGCAATCATTCAAGAATATTTAAAAGATGTAAATAATAAAATGAAAGACTATGATGCGGAGCTAACAAATAAGTTACAAACAAATATGCAAGAGTCCATCAATACGAGATTAAAAGAAAAGCTGTCTGGAAATGATAAAAAAGAAGTAAATATAACAACATTATTGCAAGAACCGAATAACCGAATGAAAAAGCAAATTGAGAGTCTCATTAATCAACTTCCAAGTATGAATATAGAAGAAATTGATAAGCTTACTTTGCCTGATGAAACGAAGAGAACTTTGAAAAATGTAGTAGAGGTTTCTAAAAAATATAGTTATGAAAATGATTTTAATAATAAGGAAGAAAATGGAGCGCCGCTAACCAATACAATTGAAACCATTAAAACAACACTTATGACGGATGGGGTTGTCTTTCAAGATACAGAAAGAAAGCCACAGATGGATGCAGCGCAAACATTCACTCTACAACTTCCAGAAGGATTTGGGCTATATGAAGATTCCGGTGCTTTAATCATCAATGGTATAGATTACACCGCGGAATATTTAAGTAATGGAAATGTTATGTTGCCGGCGCAAGCGGAAGAGAATTTATCCATTCGTGTTCATGCTAAATTGCTGAATAACGATGCAAATATCGATGTTTTTAAACCGGTAACGTGGAAATGGGATTTGACTCATACATCTGAGAAGGTGACGAATAATCTTGATCCTGAAGTGACAAAGCCTTCGGAACAAGGTGAAAACAATGATGATCATTCAAATGTGCAAGTTGTACAATTAACAAATCGAGCAAAGGTGCCTATACATTCACTGTACCAAGTGGTAGATAACAAAAGAACAGCTGGAAATAACAAGGGCGAACAAAAGCCAGAAGGTACAAAAGAACCGAATGACGAAGGCGAACAAAAGCCAGAAGGTACAAAAGAACCGAATGGCGAAGGCGAACAAAAGCCAGGGGATACAACAAAACCGAATGACGAAGGCGAACAAAAACCAGGGGATACAACAAAACCGAATGGCGAAGATGAACAAAAGCCAGGAGATACAACAAAACCGAATGACGAAGGCGAACAAAAGCCAGAAGGTACAAAAGAACCGAATGGCGAAGGCGAACAAAAACCAGAAGATGAAAACGGTTCTGTGAAACAAATTGAACGTACGAATGACCATATTGTTCATCAAAAATCGGAGACTTTATCAACAGTATCATCAAGTGAGCTTATGAAAGAAGCAATCGAAGTGGTGGAAAATTATGAGAAGTTATCGAACCTATATCAAGTATATTATGGTTTGGATTTAAAATCAGAGAATTTAGTAGAACAGTTGGAATCAAGTTCATTAACTGCTCTTGCTTCGCCGCAATCGCTTTATTACATGTTAAATAAGCAAAATGTAATCGATGTGATTACAAGCTTTGTTTCAGCTGAAATTCAAGAAGAGGTATCATCTGATATAGGGAATTTAAAGAACAAGATGAAAGCGTTTCAAAGTATCGTGAATAATGCTGAGCAATCCTCTGTTCCTTTTGCGGAAAAATTAAAGCAAATATCAGATCAAACAAATGTTATGAATACAAACTTAAGAGAGTATTTGAATGCATTGGCAAAATGGCGTGAAAATAGTTTGAAACTAGTAGATGACCAAAAAACTTTAGTTAGTGGTCGTGAAGGTGAACGAACAGCTGTAATGACATTAGATTCTGGGTTTAAATCGCTATTAACAAAAAGTCAATCGTTGGCTGAAACTTCAAAAGGAACATTGCAAGTATCAGATGATGTGTATAAAACATTTGATCAAATCAATAACCGAGCAAAAGAAATTCAAGATAGTGGTGTAACCATCGTTTCTAAAGCTAATACATTATTGGAAAATTTAACTAAAAAAGTAACCGATGATAAAGATTTTTCGAAAAACTTTAATAAAGTATTAGCAAACAGCCGGATTGGAGATCGTCAAAACGAAAAGCTATATCAATTTTTAGCAAATCCGGTTTTAAAACAAAATGATGGTGTAATTACAGCAGGGAATATATTTACACCGTATTTAATTGTGTTAGTATGCTTTATTGTTTCTTTATTTACATCATACACAATCGCTAATCAAGAAAGAAAACGCAGTCCAAAAGATAACTTTACAGAAAAGGTATCAATTTTAGATATGAATTTGCCGATTACAGCTATCACATTTGGAATCGCTATTATTGAAGGGGTTATTATTGGAACCATTGCTGCCAAGTTATTAGAATTCAGTGGTAGCCAAAAATTAACTTGTATAGCCTTTATTACGATTACAATGATGGCATTCGTATTCATTTCAACGTATTTATTACGTCAAATAAAAATGATAGGTATGTTTATCTTATTAACATTCTTAAGCTTATATTTATTTTTAACAGAAGCTGTAGGAATTAAAGTGAAAGATGATTCATATTTTAGTAAGTTACGTGAATTTTCACCACTTCAATATGTAGAAGACTACTTAAATCATTTTATAAATAGTGAAAATAACGGACATGTTACCTTTGCGGTAATTCTTGGGATGGCAATTGTTGGGTTTATTATTAATTTATTTGTACGGCATAAAGGTTGGGAGGAAAAAAAAGGCGATGATGAAGTGCATAAAGCAAGTTAAATTCTCATTGGTCCTTTTTCTTTTCTTGTCTGCTGCGCTACCGATAAGGAGCGCAGCAGACAGTTACCTAAATGATAATGGTAAACTTGAATTTAAAGTAGATCGAGTACAACAGACTAATCAAGAAAGAAACGAAAAAGGGCAGCAGGAAACAGAGCTTGATAAATCAGGGATTGAATTGTTCAATTCAGAAGTTGAAAAACAAATGAAAGACAAACAAATGAATGAACAGAAAGAAATGAAAGAGTTAGCCAACTCTTTATTTTTAAATCCAAAGAAAATTGATAATGTGAAGGAAACGGAGAAACAGTTGTTTTCAAAAGAATACTATGTAACATCGAATGGGAATGAAATGGACCAAAGTCAAACTAATACTGATAGCGCTATTAGCCCCGTCTTAATTGGATTAATCATGGCTAGTATTATATTTATTTGCGTTGTAACAGGGATTATTATTCGGAAAATATGGATGTAAGGAGTAGTATAAATGGCTGTACAAACTCATATTAACGTCACTGTTGATTTTCGTAAATGGAATGAAAGTACATATGATTTACGAATTCCGATTCATCAAACAGTGAAATACTTGCTTAAAAATTTAGTTGAAACATTGAGAATTGAAGCATATGACACATCGAACTATGTTATTAAAGTGGTAAATAAGTCCATGCTATTAACGGATGATGATAGATTAGTAGATCACAAAGTAACAGATGGAGATATACTAAAGGTTTTATAAATCACATAATAAAACATATAGGATTTAAAAAGTACATATAGGGCTGATAAGGAAAAGGAGAAGTAGAAAATTATGACGGAAAAAGCAATTCAGATTGATTCAATGGAATATCGATTTGAAATAGAAGAGAATATTTGGAAATTAGAACTCGCTAAATCGCAAACACAAGTAAAAGACAACCGTCAATTAGAATTATTAATGGACACATCATCTGGTTTTCTACCGGTAACGATAGAAGAACAAGATGATGCTTTTACTTTTATATATAAAGTTGACAAGAAATTTTTAAAATGGGGAGATTTACAAAAATTGGGGAGGAATGACAAGCTTCGTTTAATTCGAAATGTGTCTTCTTTTTATAAGTATTTACATAGAAGAATTACGTTCTTCCTACATCCTGAGAATATTGTTTTCGATGCAAATTTAATGCCTTTCATTATCCATAGAGGCATCCGAGATATCCTTCCGCCGAAACCGCTTACAGAAGCGCAATTTTTACGTCAGTTTAAATGTTTCATCGTTGCTCTTTTTTCTAATAAGCATAGTTATGATGATTTATATAAGGGTTTATTAGACAGTGCGAAAGACACATCGTTTGAACAAAACGTTGTAAATATACATAACTTTGATGAGTTAATGGAGTTAATCGAAAATAGTTTTGAAAAAGAGCAAATTAAAGCAGAACAAACAATGCAGTTTGTTTCGAAAAAGCACTTTACGTTATTTAAATACTTAACATTCTCATTTGCAGCAGCAACGGTCATCTTATTCATACCAGTTGTTTATTATATGTTTATGAAAATACCTTATCAAAATACATTATTAGAGGCAAATAAGAACTTTTTAGCAACAGACTATGATAAGGTAATTAGCAATTTGAGCAAGGAAGACTTTGAAACATTACCATTTGCTTCTAAATATGAATTAGCATACTCGTATATTAAAGTTGAAAAGTTATCAGATAGTCAAAAAGAGGCTATTATGAAAAATGTTACTTTAAAAAGTGATGAGAAATATTTATTGTACTGGATGTATAACGGAAAAGGAGACTTCGATAAATCGTTAGATTTAGCAAAAAGTATTGATGATCCGCAATTGATTATGTATGGGCTTATTAAGCAAATTGAAGCTGTAAAACATAATCCAGATTTATCTGGTAAAGAACGTGATGAGAAATTAAAAACATTTGAACAACAATTAAATGAGTATGAGAAGAAGTATAAAAAACCATCAACTGAAAAAGAAACAACAAATGAAGAAAAGGCTAAATAATAAAATTGTAATTTTTATTAAGGGGTAGAGAGAGTAAAACAAAAGGAGAAGTGGGAAGTATGGAGCAATTACTTGCACTAAGTTACGGGAATAAATTACATAAATGCCGCCTACATCCATCTGAGCGTCCTACAGTAACGATTGGGAAAGACTGGTCTAATCATATTACAGATTTTGATTTAGATGAATCGATTGAAATGAATTGGGACGGTGAATTGTCGGTTTGGAAAATAAAAGGACAGACACTTTTGTTGAATGAAGTCAATATCATCCCACTAAAGAATGATAAGACGATGCGAATTTGGATTACAACTGTAGAAGAAAGCGTTATATATGATACATCCACTCGGCGTTCCATAGCCATTAGTAAAAATGACTATGATGATATAACTGTTCATGGTGCTACTGTTGATGTATTGCTCATTCGTGAATCATTAGATGATCCGTTCAAAATACATGTATATGAAGGAAGCGTCTTTCATAACTATTCAAAAGTAGAAGAAACAGCAATAGTAGAACATGGAGATCATCTTTATTTTGATGGTGTAACGATTCATATCGGAAGTGAAGATGTTCAAATGTTTGCTTCGAAAAATCGGGTAGAATCGACATTGCCTCGTTTGTTAGAAGCAGACAGCCCTTACCACGATGAATATCCTGATTATCATCGTTCACCACGCATTATTTATCGCGAGCCAGTTGAAAAAATGGTCATTGCTAAACCATCTAGTAAACCGACAAAACCAACGGAGCATCTAGGGAGAGTAATTGCTCCGGCGCTTGTAATGATTGTTGTAACGGTAATCTTAGCTATATTTCGTACATATGGACTCTTTATTTATGCATCCTTAGCGATGACTTTAGTGACTGTCATTGTTTCTATTACGTATTACATAAAAAATGTAAAACAATATAAAATTGACATTGCTGAACGAGATAAAAGTTACCGCGAATATTTAGCGCGCAAGACGAAAGATTTATATGCAGAAAGTGAAAAACAACGTCATGCACTGCACTATCATTATCCGGATGCTGTAGAAATTCGCAAAATGGCAAAAGAAGTGAATTCTCGTATATATGAAAAAACAATGATGCATCATGATTTCTTACATTACCGCGTCGGAAAAGGTGATGTAGATACGAGTTTTGAGATTGAATTTAATGAAGAAGAGTTCAGTCAACATAAAGATGAACTAATTGTAATGGGACGTGAA
Organism: Bacillus cereus group sp. BfR-BA-01522; assembly: GCF_022662635.1. Classification (NCBI taxonomy): domain Bacteria; kingdom Bacillati; phylum Bacillota; class Bacilli; order Caryophanales; family Bacillaceae; genus Bacillus; species Bacillus cereus group sp. BfR-BA-01522. The sequence continues at coordinate 10,462 of NZ_JAKUDY010000003.1, forward strand.
TTGCGACAAAAATATTTGTCACAAAAAGATGTACCAGTTGTAACCGATTTAATGAATGGGCCAGTCGGATATATTGGACAGCGCTCGTTAGTATTAGAACAACTGCAATTATTAGTTATGCAAACAGCGTTATTCCATAGTTACTATGATGTACAGTTTATTACTGTATTTCCTGAAGAAGAGAAACATAAGTGGGAATGGATGCGTTGGTTGCCTCATGCAAGTGTCAGAGATATTAATGTCAGAGGTTTTGTCTACCATGACCGAAGTAGAGATCAAGTTTTAAATAGTTTGTATCAAATATTAAAAGAACGAAAATTAAAAGTAGATGAAAAAAGCAATTCTAATGAAAAAATCTATTTTTCACCACATTATGTTGTCTTAATTACTGATGAAAAATTAATGTTAGATCATGTCGTTATGGAATTCTTTAATGAAGACCCAATTGATTTAGGAGTATCACTTGTCTTTGTACAAGATGTTATGCAAAGCTTACCGGAACAAGTAAAAACAGTTATTGATATAAGAGATGCTAAAAAAGGAAACATTATTTTGGAACAAGGAGAGCTAGTAAATCGTTACTTTGTACCAGATCATTTTCCAAAAGGATTTCATTTAGAAGATGTATCGCGAGCTCTAGCGCCACTTAATCATTTACAAAACTTGAAAAATAGTATTCCAGAAAGTGTGACATTTCTAGAAATGTATAATGTTGAGAAAGTAGAAGAACTCAATATTACACAAAGATGGGCAAAAAACGCAGCGCATAAATCATTAGCCGTACCACTTGGCCTGCGAGGGAAAGAAGATATCGTAAATTTAAACCTGCATGAAAAGGCGCATGGACCGCACGGATTAATAGCTGGTACAACAGGATCTGGTAAATCTGAGATTATTCAATCTTACATTTTATCTCTTGCGGTTAATTTTCATCCGTATGAAGTTGCTTTTCTATTAATTGATTATAAGGGCGGAGGTATGGCGAACTTATTTAGAAATTTACCGCATTTATTAGGGACGATTACGAACTTAGATGGTGCGCAAAGTATGCGTGCACTTGCTTCAATTAAAGCGGAATTACAAAAACGCCAACGCTTATTTGGCGAAAATAATGTGAATCATATTAACCAATATCAAAAATTATACAAAGAAGGCATTGTAAAAGAGCCAATGCCGCATCTATTTTTAATTAGTGATGAGTTCGCAGAGTTAAAGTCAGAACAGCCAGACTTTATGAAAGAATTAGTTTCAACAGCGCGTATCGGACGTTCTCTCGGTATTCATTTAATACTGGCTACACAAAAACCAAGTGGGGTTGTCGATGATCAAATTTGGAGTAACTCGAAATTTAAACTAGCACTTAAAGTGCAAAACACGTCAGACAGTAATGAAATATTAAAAACACCTGACGCAGCAGAAATTACATTACCAGGACGAGCATACTTACAGGTCGGAAATAATGAAATCTATGAATTATTCCAATCTGCGTGGAGCGGTGCTGACTACGTGGAAAATAAAGACGATCAAGATCACCTTGATACAACTATTTATACAATTAACGACTTAGGTCAATATGAAATATTAAGTGAGGACTTAAGCGGACTTGGAGAAAATAAAGAAGTTTCAACCGTACCAACTGAACTTGAAGCCGTGATTGATTATATTCATGATTACGCAGAAGATAGAAAAATCGAAGCACTTGCAAGACCATGGTTACCGCCGCTTCCAGAAAAAATATTCCTGCAAGACTTACACCCAGTTCACTTTAAAGAAGCATGGAATGAAGCGAAGAAACCATTGCAAGCAACAGTTGGTTTACTAGATCAACCAGAATTACAATCACAAACTCCACTAACATTAGACATAAGTAAAGATGGACATGTTGCCGTCTTCTCAAGCCCAGGGTACGGTAAATCGACGTTCTTACAAACATTAATTATGGATGTAGCGCGTCAAAATAGTCCGGAGCATTTGCATGTGTATTTAGTCGACCTTGGTACGAATGGCCTCTTACCATTAAAAGGATTGCCGCATGTTGCGGATACAATTACGATTGACGAAGCAGAAAAGTGCTTAAAATTAGTTGAAAGATTAACGCAAGAGATGAAACAACGTAAACGCATGTTAAGTGAATATGACGTCGCAAGCATAGAAATGTATGAGAAAGCTAGCGGTAAACAAATACCGAATATCATCGTTGCAATCGATAATTACGATGCAGTGAAAGAAGCTAAATTTTATGAGGAATTTGAAATGCTAATTATGCAAATCGTCCGAGAAGGAGCTAGTCTAGGAATCCATACCTTAATTAGTGCAGGACGACAAAGTGCACTGCGTATTCAACTATACAACAACATTAAACTGCAAACATGTCTATATATGATTGACCAAAGTGAAATCTCAGGCATTGTAGGCCGATCTGATTTGAAAGTAGAAGAAATAGCAGGACGAGCAATTATAAAACTAGATTCACCGACATTATTCCAGTCGGCATTACCAACAAAAGCAGAAGACGAATTAGAGCAAATTCAATTACTGCAGCAAGAAGCAAGTGAAATGGATCAAGAATGGGGGGGAGAACGTCCGAAGGCAATTCCAATGATGCCAGAAGTTATTGATCTTCTCACATATCGTAAAAACAAGGACGTTGCCAAAGCATTACAAGCGGGACAAGTTCCACTTGGGCTTGACTTCACAAATATAGAAGTTGTTGCGCACGATATTGCAGTTAACGATCATTTAATGATTTACAGCGCAGATGATAATATGAGAAAACAAGTCGTATCAAGTATACTTTCTCAAATGAATAAAGACTATTTTGAGAGTGTAACACTAGTAGATACAGCTGAGTATAGCTTCGTTCAATATAAAGACAATGTGATGCATTACATCGTAGAAGAAAATGAAGTAAACGTTCATGTGAAATATTGGATGGAAGTGATTCGCGAACGATCTCTTGCACTATCACAAGCAAGACAAGAAGGTAGAGAAATACCAGTGTTTACAAAACAACTTATCATCATGACGAACGTTGAAGAATTTAGTAGACTCGTTTACCTAGAAACAGATGACGCAACAACTTTAATGGACCTATCTCGAACAGTTGGTATTTACTTTGTCCTAGCAGGACATCATGACTATATCGATCGCAACCGTGATGCCTTACCAATGAAAATGCGAAGTAAACTAACAGCAGGCATCATCGCCATGCCATTAAATGACCAAAGTGTCTTCAATATTAAATACGTAAGTAACGAAGCACCTTTAGGAAAAGACGAAGTCTATTACTACCAAAAAGGAAGCATTATAAAACTCAAAATGCCAAGAGTAATGAACGAGGTGACGGTATGAAATTGAAAAAGAAAGTTCAGGGGATGATTATTATGACGATAGTTGCGGGTTTATTTAGTGGGTGTAGTGATTCATCTAAGACAAAACTTCAGACAGGAACAAAAATAGAGTATGAAAGATTGGTAAAGGCGTTGGATGAAGGGGATATGAAGACGGTTATGTCTGCGAGTGATGATGGGTATGCTCATGTAGAAGAACAGAGTATACAATCTGTTATGGAGGAAAAAGAGGATGGTACTCATACTAAGAGGCTATATCAATCAACAGATGGAATATATTTTTGGGAAGAAAGAAATATATACGGTACTACAAGGCAAACTACAACAAATTTAATAGAGAATGCTAATAAAGCGCATAAAGATGATGATTATAAAAAAGAAGAAGTATATAGCACGAATTTCATTTATAAAAATGGACAAGTACAAAGCTCAAATCAAAATCTTGATATTTTACCAGTTAAATTCATTATAGATCGTTTACAAGGAATTGGAAAATTAAAGCCAGAAGATGCCAGAAAAGGATTCGATGAACCGAATAGAATTTCGTACAGTTTAACAGAATCGCAGTTTCAACAAATTATTAATGATAAATTACATTTACAATATGATAAATTTGGTACAGCTTCAATTGTTATTTATTTTAACCGGGCCAAAGATTTAAAAGAAAAACCTATGGAAATAGATGAATTAAAGATATCCGTGGATTACGAGAAAAAAAATGATCAGGGAAAGATGGTAACACATATTCAACAAATATTAGTAGGGTTTGATGATAAAGAAGAAAATACGCGAAATGCAAAAACAAAATATCTAGAATATAAAAATCAATTCAATAGTAGTAAATAATTAGAAAGGAGTTGAGGTTAATAATGGAGCGTTATAATCTATCTTCTGACGAAGGGAAATTACAATTTTAAAGTTTCAAAAGTTACAAACACTTGTCGTATTATTATATGCATTTCAAATGGTAACAATATTATTCACAGCTTTAATTGTGTCTGAAATGGCCAATAATACAATTGATCGGATTACATTAATATATACGGGTTTATTATTTTTAGGAGCAGTAATTGTTCATATTGTGACAACGATTGATACTTTTAAACAAGCGAGTGAAGGTGCGTTTAGTATGGATGAAAGATCCCCTTCATTTTTTAGTAAAACAAAGGGGAATGTGATAACTGGGGGGCAATATATGCACTAATTCTTCTTATTTTAATTTATTTTCATAATGATTATACGTTAGATACTTTTATTGGGTATATAATAGGAGCTATTTTAATGTATGCAGTAGCAATCGGTGCAGCTGAATTTCAACTATTAGTCTATTGCAGATTTAAATTTAAATCATTTAACATAACGTGGGAAGAAAATGAGAGAGCGTGTAAGAGATTTCGAAAACACAATAAAAAAATAAATTGAAAAGTAGATAATACAGGAAATGAATCTATATTAGAACACAAGTTGTTAGTTTGTAGGTATTACATGAAAAATTTGATGTTTTTATTCAAATCTGTAAGAAATAAAGAAAGAAGGGGTATTAGGGGGTATATGAAAAGAATGAAAAAGGTAATGTTATTAGTGGTATGTTTCTTATTTTTGATTGGCTGTAATTATGAAAATGAAGATCAGGTAAAAAAATACATAAAAGAAAAACATGGAATTGATGTTGTTGTAACAGAGTGGGGCGGTATACATGAAGGAAATATGGGACATACATATCATACTGTTCAAGCAAAAAACAACAAAAATATGCAATTTCGAGTAGAGGTAGATGGTTTCTTCTATTCAACAATAAAAGGTGATGAATACCAATACGGAAAAAATACATATGAGGAATATAAGAAATTTAAACCAATTTTAAAAGAAATTAAAAAATTAGGATACGAGGAATTTGAAAAAGAAAGTGTTCTTCAGTATATAGTTGATTATGATGAAGAAAAACCAACTGATGAGTTGTTATTAACTTTAAAAACGAGTAACGAGATTGATTATAGTCAATTTGAATCAGCAGAATTAGATCGTTTATATGCTTTATTCCAACTTATTCAGAAGAGTAATAGAAAGATAACAGAACTTGAGATTAAGGATCATAATGGTAAATCTATAGGTCTCCCTTTTAAAAATGTACAAAAAGTTATAACAAAAGAAGAGCTGTTACTAACAATGAAAAACACTTTAGACAGTTATTGGACATATTTGATTCAAACTCAAACAAAAGTAGGAGACAGGTTAAAAGAAATTCAAAACGACCGTTTTGCAATTGAAGATATTACTTGTCCACATCCGAAAGGCGGAGAATGTCCGAAGTATAAAGTGACTGTAGTTATTAATACCAGTGGCATGGAATTTAAAAACAATCCCCCTTTAATTGAGGATCTGATAAAGGTGACCACTATCCTTAAAGAGGAACTATATAATAAAAAATTTGACATATATTTAACCAACAAGGATGGGTCAAGATATAAAGCCTGGTTATCATCAGAAGAAATCAAAAAAGGTAATAACATCGAAGAACTTGTAAAAGAACGGTATCCTGAGAAATAAATTTAAAGCACTTTTTACGTTTATGAGTTGATATGAAAGCATGATATAAATTCGTAAGATGTTTCATATGTGAATTTACTTGTAGATCGTTTAAAGGGAATAGGGAAACTAAAGATGAAACCAGGTGATGATATAAAAAAATTTGATCAGCCGAATACAGTTGGATATAGCTTAACGGAATCAGAGTTTCAAACTATTATTAATGATAAGCTAAACATACAATATGATGAATATGATGGGGCGACAATTGTACTTCATCTTGGCTCCGCAAATGGTCCAATGCAGATTCTACAAGTAAGTATTGATATAGATTACAAGAAAAAGAATGATGAGGGAAAGTTAGTAGAATATATATTTCAGATAAAAACATACTTTAATAAAAAACAAGATAACAATCAAGACGCGAAAAAAGAATATGTAGGTTATAAAGCACAGTACAAAAAATAATAAATGATTAGGAGGGAGTAATATGAGTAAGGAAGGATTATGAAATTTAAGATGCCAAGAAAAAGTTTATCTGTGAAATGGTTGGTCCTTAGTAAAAAGACAGAGCCCCTCCACCTCAAATCTGTGTAGAGGGAAAAGGAGAGATATAGCCAGGGGGGATTTCGTTATTATCGATACATTGTCCACGTTCCAATGTCTTGAAATCCTAACCGTTTATAAATCCTCCCGGCAGCTGGGTTATTATAGAACAAGCAAAGTGTTCTTTCTTCTTTCTTAAAATCTTGAATCATTTTTTGTAAAATGTAGGAAGCGTATCCTTTGCCGCGATAATCCGGATGTGTACATACTCCAACGATCATTGCAGATAAAGAATTTTCGGCTGATGTAGAAGCGGAAGAGACCATTTCTCCATTTTCTTCAATGTAATATGTACGTCCTGTATTTGTTTCGAGTGATTGTCGTAATATTTTTTCAGATTGCTTCGACTGTGGAAATTCTTCAATATTGTTTCGAAGATGCATAATGCGCTCGACATCCTCTAATGTTGCTTGTTTAATTGCCGTATGAATCATCGTTTTTGGCAAGGCAGTATCATCTTTACATTCACAAAAATATGTTTTATTTTTTGTTCCAAGATGTATACCATGTACATCTTCAAATTTTTCTACAATGTCTGATTTACCAGAGATTTTAAGTGGTTTGTGAGGAGAGAGAATAACCTCATAGTCCGCAATAGAAAAGTTGCCCTTTCCATATAGGATAAATGAATCATGAAAGCGCAGTAATACAGACTGCAACATTTTCTTTTCTGTAAAGTACCCCCATAATTCTTGAAAGTCTGCATCGTATCCAAATGCTTCAATATCACCAAGGATAAATAGGTTAATGGATATTTCCTCTTTTAGAAATGCAAGAACCTGTTCATGATCACGCTTTGTTAATTTCCGTATCATTATAATTCCCTCTTTTTCTTTTTTCTAAATATTATTACTTATTAGTTTTAAATGCAATATGAAAATTTATGTTTAGTTCATGAAGTTTCGGAAAAACTAGGAAAGATATGACAAAGGAGGTTATGAACGGTGGAACATCCAATTCAAGGATTGATGAAAGCGGCAATGGAAAATTTAAAGGAAATGGTCGATGTTAATACAATTGTTGGAGAACCTGTTCAAACGGCTGACGGTGGTGTTGTATTAACAGTATCCAAAGTAGCGTTTGGTTTTGGAGCAGGAGGGTCTGACTTCCAAACTCATGATGGGCCGAAAACAAGCGGTAATGCTGCATTTGGTGGCGGAAGCGCAGGGGGTGTTTCTATTACACCAGTAGCGTTTCTTGTTGTGAATAAGGACGGTGTGAATATTCTTCACTTACAAAATGCGACGCATTTAGCTGAAAAAGTAATAGAACTGGCCCCGCAAACCATTGATAAAATCCAGTCTATTTTTCAAAAAAATGAAAAACAGACTGAGCCGCATCGCCCGCAAAATCCAGATGAAATTGCGTAAAAAAGCCTGTTTTTTAACAGGTTTTTTTAATTGTAATCACTATGTAATAAAACTTACGAAATTGTAAATAGTTTTTGAAGTTTTTTCTATGTTTCTAAAATTTTTCATGATAAAATATGCTATAGAATTGAAACATATAAAACGAAGGTGGCTAGGTGCTTTGTCTGGAGGATCTGACCAAGTAAAGAATATGATATATATTAATGGTAATCGTCGAGGTCATTGTTTTATTACTTCTGGAATTACATTTGAAGAGTTTGCAAATAATATCCCTTCACCTCTTCATCAAGTATTGCTTTTGAAGCATAATTTTGAGTGGACTGATTTTCATTATCATACTTTATTTGAATATGTTGAAGAAGACAATATACATAAGTTAATAAAAGCTGAAATTGATGAGTTTGATGAGTTTTGTTGGGTGGATTTTGATGATGCAAACGATTTAGATGAGTTAGAGCCGAAAGAAATTGCGGAGCTTCTATACTTGGCTCATAAGAAAGAGCCGCTTGGAAGAGCGTTCTTCCCATTGCTCAAAAATCGGTTTGTGTATTTTTCACATGATGATGGTTGGTATAACAAAGTATATTACCGTAGAATATCCGATTTTGTAGGGATGCTGAGCAAGGTGATTCCGTATAAGTTCGGTTCTTTTGGAAAGAAACGGTTTCCGTTCTTTCAGAAATCAAAAATTTTCCCAGCTATTTCAAAAGAAGTGATTCTTGAACTGATTCCGCTCATGGAAGACGGATTGTATATTGATTTGGGTGGAAAGATCGAGTCAAGAAGAGGGTTAGAGATTCCTGTATATGTAATTGGTTCGTATGAAAGTACGGACGAGATAGTGGATAACATTGAGGAATTAAAAGGAAAGGCAACGGAAACGGGTTGGCTTATTTTTGATAAGAAAGAACAAGAATGGCAATGGATTGCGGACTAAGAAAAACTTGACGGGATTGGTCAAGTTTTTCTTCTGTTTTGAAAGGAGAGCAAATGAAGAAATATTATACGATTGTAGGCATTGCGAGTCTTATTCTTATTGCGGTATTACTCTTAACTTGTCCGAAAGAAGCTGATTTTCGCTTATATATACAGGATAAGTATGGTTTAAACTGCCATCAAGATGACTTTACATGTATACAAAAGGTAGGAAAACAAGAAGAAAAAATGCAATTTGTAAGCACGGATGCACGAAATGGTGTATTCTTTCTAACAATAAAACAAAAATTCGAAACAGAGGCAGGCAAAAAGAAAGAATATAGCGGATTTGGTATATTTGGTACATTTTTGTTTGTTTCAGAAAAGACTTTCTCGTGATAGAAGGTCTTTTTTTAATCTTTCTGTTCATATAGATAAAGTAAGACAAGCATAGGAGGGGTATGAATGAAGAAGGTATGTATTGTTTGCGGAGGAGAGGATTTTTTTACATCTACATTATATGCTCGAACAAAACAAGACTGGGCGTATGCGCCGAATATGTATCGGTTTGAGAAAGTCTTTATAGAACAGCGAGATGAGGAGAATTATCCTGTATTTCAAGAAATTATCGCAAAACACTGCTGTGCATGTGGACATATTATGTTATATCATGAGTGAACACACCAAGTGAAACTTGGTGTGTTTTTTATAATGCTGACAAAACGAACGGATATAACAAAGTAAACAAGACAGAAAAACTACCAAACCCAATCGCTGTATATCCGAGAGTTTTCGCTCCGAAGTTAACAGCTACCAAACCAATTAAAATAGAAAGGGAACCGAGTGTAACAGGATAAAAGGCGATTGAAAATAAAGAAAGAAATAAAGCAACATAACCAATAATTGTACTTGTGTTACTTCCTTCCACTTCATTTGAGGTTTCTTTATGCCTTTTTCTTATAGGAAGGTGATGCGGTGCAATTTCAGCTGCATACTCTTCGTTTTTTTGGCCACTTTTAAAGTGGTGTGTTCGTTTTCTTGGCATATACATCCCCCTCTTTCAATTGGGTGTATCTTTATTATTTTTCACAAAGAAGAGAACATGAATATGAGTTATATCCAAATGAAGAAAAAATTGGTGAATATAGAGCCTGTTGCTATCATGTCCAGCTCTTTGGAAGAATAAACAGGAATTGAGGAAAAATGTGTGGAAAGATAATGAATGAAAATAAAGGAAGGTAGGGGAAGGGATGACAAAGTTTAATTGGCATAAATCAGCAGAGAAACAATGGAATCGTAATGCAGAATCTTGGAATCGAAATAGTCAAGAAATGTGGGATCATGGTAGCCGTAGTACAATTATCCCATTTTTTGAAAAGTATGTAGAAAAAGGAGAGAAGGTTTTAGATATTGGTTGTGGTGATGGGTATGGTACATATAAATTAAGTATAGCAGGGTATAAAGTATGCGGAATTGATTTATCGGAGCAGATGATTCAAAAAGCAAAAGAACGAGGAGAAGGAGAGAATTTATCTTTTATAAAGGGAGATTTATTAGCATTGCCATTTGAAAATGAGCGTTTTTCAGCGATAGTAGCTATTAATTCTTTAGAATGGACAGAAGATCCATTGCAGTCATTGCATGAGATTAAGCGTATTTTATATAGTGGTGGATATGCTTGCATAGCACTTTTAGGACCAACAGCAAAACCGCGTGAAAATAGCTATCCCCGTTTATACGGTGAAAATGTTGTTTGTAATACGATGATGCCGTGGGAATTTGAAAAATTAGCGAAGGAACAAGGGTTCCAAGTCGTGGATGGCATGGGTGTTTATAAGCGGGGAGTAAATGAAAAAATGCTTGAGCAATTATCTGTAGAACTACGGCAAGCATTAACTTTTTTGTGGGTATTTATGTTGAAGAAATAACATCTAAAGAAAGGCATACGTTTTAGGAGGGAAATGAGTGCAGAAAATACAAAAAACTGATACAATATGGTCAGAACCAATTAAAGGGGGACTAGGGTATATGACAACTACTACAACAGTTAAATCTGATATTGAGATTGCACAAGAAGCTCGTATGAAAAAGATTCAAGACATTGCAGCTGAATTAGACATTTTAGAAGAAGAACTGGAACCTTACGGTCATTATAAAGGAAAATTATCCCTCGATATTTTTAAGCGCTTACAAACAAAAACAGAAGGAAAAGTTGTTTTAGTAACAGCAATTAACCCAACTCCAGCAGGGGAAGGGAAATCAACGGTTACAGTTGGCTTAGGGCAAGCGTTTCATAAGATTGGTAAAAAGGCAGTCATCGCTCTTCGTGAACCATCCCTTGGGCCGACGATGGGTTTAAAAGGTGGTGCAGCAGGCGGAGGCTATTCGCAAGTTGTGCCAATGGAAGATATTAACCTTCATTTTACAGGCGATATTCATGCGATTACAACAGCGAATAATGCATTAGCGGCATTTATCGATAACCACATCCAACAAGGAAACGCACTTCAAATTGATACGCGTAAAATTGTTTGGAAACGTTGCGTTGATTTAAATGATCGCGCTCTTCGAAATGTTGTAATTGGCCTTGGTGGACCAGTTCAAGGTGTACCGCGCGAAGATGGATTTGATATTACAGTAGCATCTGAGATTATGGCTGTATTCTGCCTTGCAACGGATATTCAAGATTTAAAAGCACGTTTATCTCGCATTGTAGTGGCTTATAATTTTGAAAACCAACCAGTTACAGTGAAAGATTTAGGTGTAGAAGGTGCGTTAACGCTTTTATTAAAAGATGCATTAAAACCAAACTTAGTACAAACATTAGAAAATACGCCCGCTATTATTCATGGTGGTCCATTTGCGAATATCGCTCATGGTTGTAACAGTGTAATCGCAACAACAATGGCTGCGAAATTAGGCGACTATGTTATTACAGAGGCTGGCTTTGGTGCAGATTTAGGTGCTGAGAAGTTTCTTGATATTAAAGCGCGTGCGGCAGGAATTAAACCGGAAGCGGTTGTTATTGTTGCAACAATTCGTGCGCTAAAAATGCATGGCGGTGTAGCGAAAGATCAGCTAAAAGAAGAAAATGTAGATGCATTGGCAAAAGGAATGGAAAACTTACAAAAACACGTTGAAACGATTCAAAGCTTTGGAGTTCCATTCGTTATTGCAATTAATAAATTTATTACAGATACAGATGCCGAAGTAGCATATTTACAAAAATGGTGTAATGAACGTGGCTACGAAGTATCCTTAACAGAAGTTTGGGAGAAAGGTGGTCAAGGTGGTGTAGATCTTGCCGAGAAAGTATTGAAAGTAATTGAAAAAGGTGAAAATAAATACGCACCACTGTATGATTTAAACGCATCATTAGAAGAAAAAATTCGTACAATTGCTCAAAAAGTGTACGGCGCAAAAGATATTGAATTTGCTCCGAAAGCACGTAAGCAGTTAGCACAATTTGAAGGAGAAGGTTGGGGGAACTTGCCGGTATGCATGGCGAAAACACAATATTCTCTTTCTGACGATGCAACAAAATTGGGACGTCCATCTGACTTTATTGTGACAATTCGTGAACTAAAACCATCTATTGGTGCAGGGTTTATCGTTGCGTTAACAGGAACAATGTTAACAATGCCAGGCCTTCCAAAACAACCTGCTGCGCTTCAAATGGATGTAAATGAAGATGGTAAAGCAGTCGGTTTATTCTAAAAGGTTGTAATTCATCTCATTTATCTGTAAACTATATATACATCAAATGGCGCCTTTCGATGGAAAGGCGCCTGTTTTTTGGAGGAAATTATGTTTGATCCAACTGCTTTTGAAAATTTAAAAGTAATCGTAGAGGGAGCTATTTATGATTTCGATTTACACGGAGATATTCTTGTTACGAATCGAAAAGATATGATGGATCTTGCATCATTACGTCGTATATACAATATTTCATTTCAATTAACAGGACGATTAGAACATGCGGTTGAAGCAACGTTTTCGCTATCTGTTGATGCAAAGAATTTGTCTGGTGAAATATTAGAAGTCCCGCAATTTATACCGGGATGCGAAATGAAACTAGCATTTTCATTTCCGGTAGAACAACCAGAAGTAATGTGTCCTAAAACAGAAACACTATTACAGTCGATATGGGGAAAAGAACGAATGATTGTACAAACAATTTCATACGAATATAATAAGCAAGCGACTTCATATTATAATAAGACAGAAGTTCTATTTCAAAAAGCGATTACAGAAGACCATGTTGATGATTTAATAGCTGTTGTTTCTCACATGATAGAAACAGTGCGAGAAATACAGCATTTTCTTCAAAAATAGAGATAAAGGAGAAAAACGAATGATAAAAGATATGCAACCATTTTTACAACAAGCTTGGGAGAAGGCGGGTTTTAAAGAGTGTACTGAAATTCAAGCACAAGCAATTCCAACGATTTTAGACGGACAAGACGTTATTGCTGAATCTCCAACAGGAACAGGAAAAACATTAGCGTATTTATTACCCCTTTTACATAAGATTAATCCAGAAGTAAAACAGCCACAAGTTGTGATTTTAGCGCCAACACGCGAACTTGTTATGCAAATTCATGCAGAAGTTCAAAAGTTTACAGCGGGAACGGAGATTTCCGGTGCATCTTTAATTGGCGGTGCTGATATAAAGCGACAAGTAGAGAAATTGAAGAAACATCCGAAAGTAATTGTCGGTTCACCTGGACGTATTTTAGAATTAATTCGCATGAAAAAATTAAAAATGCACGAAGTGAAAACAATTGTATTTGATGAGTTTGATCAAATCGTAAAACAAAAGATGATAGATACGATATTTGATGTCATCAAATCAACAATGCGTGACCGCCAATTAGTATTCTTCTCGGCAACAATGACAAAAGAGGCGGAAGAGGTAGCACGTGATTTTGCTGTGCAACCACAATTCATATGCGTGAAACGTGCAGAAACAAAAAGCTTAGTAGAGCATATGTATATCGTTTGTGAGCGCCGTGAGAAAAATGAGTATGTAAGAAGAATTATGCATACAGGTCAAGTGAAAGCGGTAGCATTCTTAAACGATCCGTACCGCTTAGATGAAATTGCAGAGAAATTAAAGTATCGCAAAATGAAAGCAGCAGCTCTTCATGCAGAAGCAAGTAAACAAGAACGAGAAGCAACAATGCGTGCATTCCGCAGCGGGAAACTAGAAATTTTACTTGCGACAGACGTAGCGGCTCGTGGGTTGGATATTAACGACTTAACACATGTTATTCATTTGGAACTACCAGATACGTTAGACCAATACATTCACCGTTCAGGGCGTACAGGACGTATGGGGAAAGAAGGAACCGTTATTTCTCTTGTCACACCACAGGAAGAACGTAAATTACTGCAATTTGCGAACAAATTAGGCATCGTGTTTAAGAAACAAGAAATTTTTAAAGGCACATTCGTAGAGTCGAAGCCGAAAGCACCAAAGAAAAAGAAACCTGCATTTACTGGGAAAAGAAAACCGAGATAAGGGAAAGAAGACATGGCTATAAATTACTATTAGCCATGTCTTTTTTTGATGTCAGAAAAATTCCGTATATCTAAATCGCCTTAACCGCTCCTTATAAGTTCATATTTTTTTATTATAAAAGAAAAAGGCAGAAAATGAAAAATCATTTTCTACCCTTATGTAATGCTATTATTTTGAGTGGTTTTTACTGATTGACATAATGAAGAATCCAACGATTCCTCCAACAAGTGGAAGTGTAATCATACCAGCTAAAGTAAAGTATTTACTTAAAAATAGTCCGTTTACATCCATTACCCAGCCAGCGACAAATAATAACATCATATATAGTACGAAATAAAACTCACGATTGGAAAGCATTTTATGCTGTGCAGTTTTCATTATCAACACCATCCTTTTATGATTTATAATGGAATTGAAAATGTCACAATTTAGAATGTAAACTGTCACATTTTGTTCACAATTTAATTGTAAAACTTTCCAAAGAAAATGTCTAGTATTTTGTGTCGAATTTTTGAACAAAATTAAAGCGTTCTCATTAGAGGGGAACAAAATACATATGATGGAATGAACTTGAGAGAAGAGAAAGGAGTGTAATTAGATGACTGTTTATCATTTTTCTGTTAAAACAATGACTGGAGAAGAGAGGTCGCTCCGAGATTATGAGGGAAAGGTACTTTTAATTGTAAATGTTGCTAGTAAATGTGGGTTTACACCACAGTATAAAGGGTTACAATCTTTATATGAGAAGTATAAAGAGCAAGGATTTGAAATTTTAGGATTTCCATGTAACCAATTTGGAGGACAAGAACCAGGAGAAGAAGAGGAGATTTTAAATTTTTGTGAAATGAATTATGAGGTAACCTTCCCATTGTTTGCAAAGATTGATGTGAAAGGTAAACATGCTCATCCACTATATCAATATATAACAAAACAAGCGCCGGGCATATTGGGAATAAAAGCTGTAAAATGGAATTTTACAAAGTTTTTAATTGGTCGTGATGGAATAGTAATGAATCGTTTTGCTCCGCAAATAAAGCCAGAAGAATTAGAGAAAGCAATTGAAACACTTCTGCTCTAAAAATCACAAGTCACTACTTTGGTCACTTCCGTTAAACAGCTCATTCAATTTTTTTGCTACCGATTTTTGAATACTTAGTAGGACGTAACGGTATGATATTTATTATAGGAAAGATGAATTGTAAAAATATGTTTTTTTGAAGAAAGAGCACTTTGTGTATAGTTGCTCTTTTTATTTTTCATTTAATAGGAACATGTTTTTTCGCTATGATACAATTGTATTAATTTATCGTGCTGATACTAAATATAGAAAGGAGCATCAAAAAGTGAGCTTCCTAGATGAATTTGCAAGAGGAGTTAAAGAGTATTTAGAAAACGAGAAGAGTGAAAAAATGATTAAGGATGGGCATAGAGATGTGATCTTTCGATATTTATATCAACTAGAAATTAAAATAGGGGTTGTAAGAAATCCCGATTTTTCTTTTTTTACATCG
Source organism: Bacillus cereus group sp. BfR-BA-01522 (assembly GCF_022662635.1). Taxonomy (NCBI): domain Bacteria; kingdom Bacillati; phylum Bacillota; class Bacilli; order Caryophanales; family Bacillaceae; genus Bacillus; species Bacillus cereus group sp. BfR-BA-01522. The sequence goes on from NZ_JAKUDY010000003.1 coordinate 26,264, forward strand.
GGTTTACGTTCGCATATAGTAGTGGAAAATATCGAATTTAAAACGGAAGTGAATACTGAACATAATATAATTGAAATTACAAAAATTGTTGATAAAGTAGCTACTTCTCTTGATACAATTATTGTACAAGATGGAGAATTATTTACTTTAGGTCGTAATGAAAAATTTACAACAAGGATCTTAGAAGACTATTTACGGGAAGTATTTAGTGAAAAGTTAGGATTATCATTAAACGAATGATTCGGCGTACTCAAATAAGACTTCAATATAATTTGTTTTTAAGCAGCCTATTGAAGTGAATTTTGATATAACGATATGTGTTCTCAGTACTTTTGATAGGTCTTCTAACTTTCATGAGGACATGAAAAAACAGTCACCCTTTGATATATGAAAGGGTGACTGTCATAACCTTAACTTAATGATTACAGCTCTGAATTGGGCTTTTTCATTCCTGGTACTTTATAATTTTATTAAGTTAATATAAGTTAAATCTGTCAAAGAAGAATTTAGGTTCATAAGGGGGGAAGTGAAATTAATATTATTTTTAATGAAATTATTACAGTTAAAGGCGATATTACTTCGACTGGTGAAAAATATTGTGTTGAGGGAACAATTAAATAGACTGAGTAAAAGTTAATTAGATTAATGGAGAATTGATAAAACTTTATTTGTTTCATTTTTTACCACAATAAAAAAACTATTAATATGGTGAACTGGATCACTAATGTGAGACAGGAATAAAACACTTACGCTACCTGTTCCCTATACTCAATCGGGGACAGGTAGTTTCATTTTTTTAACGGTCAAATGAAGTTTTCAAAATACATCTTCAACTTTTTTTAAATCCATTATCCACTTTAGAGACAGAATATTCTGCATTCGTTTACGAAATAGACATTATACTTAAAATATATATATGCAATTATTCATATTTATATAAAAACTTCGAAAATAATTGTATATTTAAATTTGTAATTATATGTTTTATTTTACTCATATTGAAGGGGGAAAATGTATGAAAAAAACTGTTATTACATTGCTTGCTGCAGGAACAATGTTAGGTGCACCTTTTTCAACTGCGTTTGCAGAAGAACAAGCACTTCAAAAAGAAGCAATGGATAAAATGGAAATCCAACAAAAAAATTGGAATGAGGGACAAGGAAGTCCAGCATTTCTCTCAGGGGAATTATCTAATAAGAAGGTAGAAAGTCAAAAAGCAGTAAAAGAGTTTCTTGAAGAAAATAAAGAACTATTTAAAATCAATCCACAAACGGATCTAACACTTAAAGAAGTGAAGTCTGATGATTTAGGTATGAAACATTATGTTTATACAAGGTCTGTAAATAAGGTACCTGTTGATGGTGCACAATTCGTTGTTCATACAGATAAAGAGGGTAAGGTAACAACAGTAAATGGAGATATTCACCCAGCTGCTGAAGAGAACCTAAAAGGGGATACAAAAGCAAAAATCACAAAAGAAACAGCTCTTTCAAATGCTTGGAAACATATTCAACTTACAAAGAATGATACTTTAGTAAAAGTGGATGGAAATACGTTAGATCAAGTAAAAGAAAACTTAGAATCTACAAATGAAAAAGCAGACTTAGTTGTATATGAAAAAGACGGAACTTATTATCTAGCGTTTAAAGTACAACTGCAATTTATCAAACCTTACGGAGCGAACTGGCAGATTTATGTGAATGCGGAAGATGGAACAATTATAGATTCATATAACGCAGTTACAGATGCAGATAGTCCTCGAAAAGGATATGGATACGGAGTATTAGGTGATCGAAAAGAATTGAATACAACTTTTGACAGTGTAAAAGGGAAATACTATTTAAAGGATACGACAAAGCCTATGAATGGAGGGTATATTGAAACATTTACGGTAAATCATAGTAATGCAGATTACCCAGTTAACTATCGTTTATGGGATGATGATAATGCTTGGATAAATAAAGAGCAAAGACCTGCGGTTGATGCTCATTATCATGCAGGAAAAGTCTATGATTACTATAAAAATGTTCATAATCGCAACAGTTTTGATGGAAAAGGAAAAACAATTCGTTCTGGTGTGAATTATGGAGTGAATGTAAATAATGCATTTTGGAATGGACAGCAAATGGTTTATGGAGATGGCGATGGGCGCGTATTCGCTCCTCTTTCTGGTTCTCTTGATGTTGTTGCGCACGAACTAACTCATGCTGTGACACAATATTCAGCTGATCTTCGTTATGTAAATCAATCCGGTGCATTAAATGAATCGTTCTCTGACGTATTTGGATATTTTGTGGATCCTGCAAACTGGGATTTAGGAGAAGCTGTATATACACCTGGTATTTCTGGAGATGCACTTCGTAGTTTATCAAACCCTGAGAAATATGGACAACCTTCTCATATGAGGGATTATCAATATCTTCCGGCAACTGAAGAAGGAGATAATGGTGGTGTGCATATTAATAGTGGTATCCCAAATAAGGCTGCATATTTGACAATTAATGCTATTGGTAAAGAGAAAGCAGAAAAAATCTATTATCGTGCGTTAACAACATATTTAACACCGACAAGTGACTTTAAACAAGCTCGTACAGCTTTACTACAATCTGCAGCTGATTATGATGGTTATGGTAGTGCAACATATAAAGCAGTAGAAACGGCTTGGAATCAAGTAGGAGTAAAATAGCCGAAAATCTATCTATGATATTTTAGTATTTATGTAATTTAAAGCATAAAAGGACCTATTTCTTGCTATATAAGTAGGTCCTTTTATAGATTAATGTATTTATTAATTTTTAATATATTCCGAAGTGTATATCAACTTGTTTTTTATATCAAAAATAATAATAAATTGCGGGTTATTTGACTAATAAGGGGGCACGTCAAACATCTATCAACTTAAGGTTACGTATGTATCATTTTCATCAAAAACAGCTATTCCATGAAAGAATAGCTGTTTTTATATCTTTAATGAATTTTACAAAAGGTACAGATTATGGTGCCGAAATGATTTTTTTATCCCGCTATTTTAGGGCAGTAAGACGCCCACCTCAAGATTCAGAGAGAAGCAAGGAAGATAGGTGGGAGTAGGGCTGCTCGTAACAGCCCGATTGGTGAGGGCTCATAATCATGAGATCTTCAGATGTCTTTTCCTTTGCAATGTAATGTAGTTAAAAACAAGTTATTAAAACTAAAAAATAAGGAAGTGTCGCCTTCTAGTATAATCGATATTTTTTAGTAATCTTTGATAAAGTAGAATCTCAATATTCCTAAAAATTAAACAATTTTTTCTATAATTTGAATATATTTACATTTTTGTAAATTAAGTTATATTTAGGGTGTAAGTTATAAAATTATTAAAGGAGGAATTGTTATGTTTAAGAAATTAGTAGTTGGAGCTTTAGCGACAGGTATTGCATTAACAGGAGGAATTGGGGCTGCATCAGCAAGTACAACAACTACAGAAAATACTGTTAGTCCTAAAACTGAATTCAGTACATTAGATTCGATTTTTAAAAGGGATGAAATCAGATATGATAATAGATTTGCTAACTATTTTTATCAAAATGGAGTTCATTGGTACCTGAAAGGAATAGAGGTAAAACATGATAAAGAAGGTAAAGTTTATTACGTAGGACATTATGAGGGAAGAAAAGGATAATGAAGTTTTAAATAGAAAAGCCTCAATAAGGAGGCTTTTCTATTTTTTTAGAACTACTTTTCCATAAAATAAGGGCATGTAAACTTAGACTATCAAATTAAGGGAGCTGCATATTTGTGGTCTTAAAATAGAAATTTTAAATATAGAAAACATTAATGAATAATAGTATTTTCCATCTCAATAATAGGAGACGTTAGACTGACTAGTTCAACAGATACACAAAAGGAAAGTACCTATAAGTGATCAGTTTTTTGAAGAAAACTTAGAGTTTAAACCTGGTTAATGTTCACTTTAAGGTTCTTAGTAAGTTGACTAAGGGCCTTAAAGTGTAAAAAACATAATAGTAGAAGGGTTGATGAAAATTATGGAGTATAGTATTGTTCAGCTAACAGAAAAAGATTGGATTCAGGTAAGCGATATATTTAAAGGGTATATGAACTAAAACGGCTACTATTGAGACGGAATGTTCTGATTGGAACAAATGGAAAATGAATCGTGATCTAAAGACATGTATAGTAGCTAAAATACATTAAACTATTATTGGATGGGCTTCTGTTAGTAAAGTATCATCAAGATGTGCATATGTAGGTGTGGGAGAAACTAGGGTAGGTAAATGGAATTTGGAAGGATAACGTTTTGATGGAGAGATGAAGTTGTAAGATAGGTTGTTAAATAAATGAAATAAGGTGATTATATGATTATTAATAATGGAAGCCAACTTAGTATGGAATACTTTAAGTCCTATTTTAAACTTGTTATGAATTTCCAGAAGTGTACTCTTATTGATGCCAAGGAGATCATACTGCATATGGAAATTATACATTTCAAAACTTTGAGCAAGTATATAAAGAATTAAATCAGATGGATGAATTGGTTACAAAATAAGAAAAATCGTATACTTTGTTTTAAGATGTTGCTCAACTAAAACATTTGCAGTGAATACCCAGAAGTAATAATTTTTTCTGAAAATGAGTTATATGACTTGAAACATATAAGTACTTAGTTATATACTTATATCGAATTCAGTTAGGGTTTAATATTTATTTTGAACAACTGCATAAGAATCTATTTTTTTACTCAACATATAAGTGTATGCTTATATAATTATTTGAAAGGAGGGATTGCGATGCAAAAAACAGTTGTAGAGTTAACGCAAGTATCCGGTGTTTTGAAGCTACTTGGGGATAAAACAAGACTTACAACCATTGCAATTTTAAATGAACGTAAATGTTGTGTATGTGAACTTCAAGTAGTCTTTGATATGAGCCAACCATCTATAAGTCAACATCTTCGAAAATTAAAAGATATTGGCTTATTAAAAGAAGAAAGACAGGGACAATGGATTTACTATTCTTTAAATGAAGAAAGTAGCTTTTATCCAATTATCAAAGATATTTTGCAACATGTTCCTGATCAGAAAGAAAATATTCAACAAATTGAAAAGTGTAATCCAACCCTTCGATGTAAATGTTAGTTTAACAATAGGAAAGGGAAGTGAGAAGAATGAGCAACACGGGGAAAAAGCGACTGTCATTCCTAGATAGGTATTTAACTCTTTGGATTTTCCTTGCGATGGTTATTGGAATTGGTGTTGGATATCTATCCCCTGGTTTTGTAGAGGGAATGAATAGCTTACAGGTAGGAACTACTTCTATTCCGCTTGCCATTGGATTAATTTTAATGATGTATCCTCCACTCGCGAAAGTTCGTTACGAAGAGATGGGGCGCGTTTTTAAAGATGTAAAAGTATTAGTATTATCACTGGTACAAAACTGGATTATTGGTCCAGTTTTAATGTTTGCTTTAGCCATTATATTTTTACCAGATAAACCAGAATATATGGTTGGATTAATCATGATTGGCCTAGCACGTTGTATTGCGATGGTTATCGTTTGGAATGACTTAGCAAAAGGAGATACAGAATATGCGGCAGGATTAGTAGCATTTAACTCTGTATTCCAAATGTTATTTTTCTCAGTATATGCTTATGTGTTTGTAACAGTTATTCCAGAATGGTTAGGAATTGAAGGTGCTGTTGTAGATATAACAATGGCAGAGGTTGCAAAATCAGTGTTTATATATTTAGGAATTCCATTCATCGCAGGAATGCTAACACGCTTGATTTTTGTAAAAACGAAAGGACGAGAATGGTATGAAAAAGTATTCATTCCAAAGATTGGTCCAATTACTTTAATCGCATTACTATTTACTATCATTGTGATGTTCTCTCTAAAAGGAGAAGTGATTGTTAGCATACCATTTGATGTTGTACGTATTGCAATTCCGTTACTCATTTATTTTGTAATCATGTTCTTTGTCTCTTTCTTTATGGGCAAAAAAATCGGTGCAAGTTATGGGGTATCAACAACATTAGCCTTTACAGCAGGAAGTAATAACTTTGAATTAGCGATTGCTGTAGCTGTAGGTGTATTTGGAATTCAGTCAGGTGCAGCGTTTGCAGCAGTTATCGGACCTTTAGTCGAGGTTCCAGTTATGATCGCACTTGTAAATGTCGCACTTTGGTTCCAGCGTAAATACTTTCAAACACAACCCAAATAAATATTCATAATAAAGGTGGAATTATCATGGAAAACAAGAAAATAATTTACTTTTTATGCACAGGAAATTCTTGTCGTAGCCAAATGGCAGAAGCTTGGGGCAAAGAATATTTAGGTGACAAATGGAATGTACTTTCTGCTGGTATTGAGGCGCATGGAGTAAATCCGAATGCGGTTAAAGCAATGAAAGAAGTAGATATTGATATTACGGATCAAACATCAGATATCATTGATCGTGACATTTTAGATAAAGCGGATCTTGTTGTAACACTTTGTGGTCATGCAAATGATGTGTGTCCAACCACACCGCCTCATGTAAAACGAGTTCACTGGGGATTTGATGATCCAGCTGGTCAAGAATGGTCTGTATTCCAAAGAGTTCGTGATGAAATTGGCGCACGCATTAAAAAATTCGCTGAAACAGGAGAATAATTGAAAACAAAATAAGCCGAGAATTTTTTCTCGGCTTATTTTATAAAGAAAGGGAGAAATCAGAGATGAAAAAGGTTGAAATTTTTGATCCTGCAGCACATGTTAATTATGTCATGCATGGAGAACTAGGAAATATTACGATAAGCCGAATGGATCCAGAAGTAGAAGTTGAAAACGATCGTAAGGAAGTCATAGAGCAAGCAAAAGATTCAGTTGATGAGGAGGGGGTAGCGTATCAGAGGTATTTGACTTACGTGCTGGAGGAGAAGAACCAGAAGGATTTCCAGCTGAAGCTAAGCGACATGCTTACCCAGTTATAGAAGAAGATGATGACTCTGTTAAAAATGCAATTGGGGCAGTTAAGGAAGCTGTAGAACAAGGAAAAAATATTTTTACCATTGCTCCGGTGGACGAAATCGTACAGGGACGGTTGCAACTGGGTTATTAGTAGAGTTAGGGCATGCATCTAACGTAGAAGAAGTGGAACAAAGAGCAAAAGAAATCCGTTCAAGTATTGCATAGTTTATATCAAAACAAAGAAGTAAAAAGGGCTGTCCCATAACTCGGTGAAACCGACTTATGGGATAGCCCTTTTTATTTTTAGTCTAGAACTTTCTTGTAATAAGACACAAACAACTGCAGGCCTCCCGTATTTCATTGCTTTCCCATTTTTCTTTCTTAAAGGATGAAACAATATATAAAATGAGTAGAATGATAGCAATCAAAAATAAAATTGCACCGATATTACTCCCAAAAACATGTTTTTACCTCCATTTGTAAAATATGATTTATTTAATTGTATAGCAATATATTAAGGGTATGTAGTTTTTAATAGGTTTTTAGATTATTTTTTCTTTATATCATAAAAAATAGATATAAATACTATTACTTTTTTGAGGTTCATTCATAGAGTATAGTATCTCGTCTGAAAGGAGGGAAATGAAATGAACTTACAATTAGTAGTGCTTTGTGTTTTGGAAGAAAATGGTGAGTTCTTCTTAGTTACAAAAGTGGATGATTTGATTACGTTAAAAGTGCCAATTCTTGAAAGTTTTGCGGAGTTCTTGCTAGCGATAGGTGCATCAAGATGTTCTTAATGTGAAGTAGTATAGTAGGAAGGTGTGAGAGAACTCCACCTCCCTACTAATACATAATATTTTTATGTTAACTAAATGTGTATCATAGTAAAATGGTTTTTATGTGAAATGAAAAGCGAAAAAAGTGCAGGTTTTTATTTTTATATTTGCGATTTATATATCGCTTGTATTTCTTCATTCTGATTTACTGCTATTTGGAAAGGTGGAACAGTTTCGTGCGGACATGCATATAGTATAGTGCTATAAAGCATATGAAAGTAATCAAATAGTATAGAAATGAATCAGAAATCCTTTCTGGAAAATAGATGAGGTGATAAATGAGATGAAAAAAATAACATACAACCTGCCGGTAGAATTGCGAAGAGAATGGTTTTTAATAGAATTGGCCTACTTAACGAAAAAATATGGAATTGAAATCGGGACAACTAGGGATGAAAGTTCTTTATTCTTACAAGATCAAGTTACAAGGCAGAAAATAGGTAGTGGCCTACACTATGATAAATATGACGATGAATATATAGTGGAGGGATTCCATATTAGTAAGTAGGTAATGATATATATAGGTTTTTGATACAAGATAAAAAAGATAAGCAAATTATCAGTATATACCTTTTTATGAGAGTGGTGAAAGTATGGAAGAAATTAATCACCTAAAGTCCAAAATGGAAGACTTAAAGTTAAATCAAAAGGAAATTATGCGAGATATTCGTAATTTGGAAACTCGTACAACGATTAACGAAAAAGATATTTCTACCATAAATAAACAATTAGAAAAAATAAGCTTGAATACAACTTGGATTTTACGGATTATTATCAGTTCAATTGTTTTAGCAATTTTAGGATTAATTATGAAAGGGACTATGTGAAGCAATATTCTATGTTTTTATTTGATGAATGGTATTTAAGAAAGCAGATTCTAACAAAATGAATCTTCTTTTTTATTGTATACAAGTGATAAAGTAGGAGGGGCTACTTTATTTACAGATTCGGGATTGAAAATGTTCTGCTGTTTTTTCTAGAATTGAACCTTATTTACGCACCTCTCAAGTGAAGGTTCTGTCTTACTTTTATTCTGTTTCTAATGAAATAAGTAACAAATTGGAAAGAGCGTTATCACAATATAATTGGATGAATCAACTGTTTGTAGGAGATAGAAAAACAGGAAGGACCGTTTCAATTTTAAATAATACAACAAAAATCTCCTGTTGATAGAAGATTTTTGTTGTATTACATGATAGTTTAGAATAAAAAAATTGATTATACTTTTTTGCTTTCATAAGTTAATAACTTGTTAAAAATACTTTCCCTTTCGTTTTTTTAAAGGATTCGACTGCATCGATAGCTTTTATTACATCTGTTAAATCATGAGTAGAATCAGCTGTCATGAAGCGTAATTTTTTATCCTCTATTAAATGAATCAAATGATGGAATGTTTCTTGCCATTTATATACTGAGACATTTTTATTCCAATTTCGTAAATGAAACATATTAGCATTTACTCTCGCCCTATTTACAATATCTCCCCAATTTACTTGTATCCCTGATAGAAGCCCTATGGTTAAAAAATTCCCATTAGGGTGTAAACAAAAAGCCAATTCATTTCCATCTGAGCCTCCAATGGAATCAATAGCAGCATCTGCCCCGATTCCATTTGTTAATTCCATCACTGCTTCATAGAGTGAAACGGTAGAAGTATCTATTACATAAGAAGCACCAAGGTGAAGTAAAGCCTCTGTATATTTCTTGTTTCTTGTAACTGCAATTAATCGAAAACCTAAAATCTGCGATAGTTGAGCGAAAAGGTGCCCAATGGAAGAACCACAAGCGTTAACCAATAAAACATCGTTTGGTTTTAATTTTAGAATTTCCGTACAAGTCACCCATGCTGTAATTGGATTAATATACATTTGTGCTGCTGTAAAGTCATTAATTGAATCAGGTATAGGAATAGCAAAGTCTGCTGATGTCTTAACAAATTCTTGCCAAGTACCTTCTCCACGTAAAGGTAAGACACGTTTGCCAATAAGGTCTTTAGAAACTAAGGAGCCTATATCTTCTACAATACCAACTCCTTCATAACCAGGTATGTTAGGTAAAGAAATCCGATGTGCATATGCTCCTCTTATTGGAATTAAGTCAGATGGATTTATAGGTCGCGCTAACATTCGAACTATAATCTCTTTGTTTTTTGGTGGTTCTATATTTTTATATTCAATTTTTAACACATTTTTAGGACTACCGAATTCGTAAAATTTAATGCATTTTCCGTACAAAACAATGCCCCCCTTAAGATAATTAGATTTATTATATCATCTTCAATTAAACTGTCTCTTTAATTTATAAAAAAAGAGGCTAAACGAGATTGAGAACATTGCCATATTTTTTTACGGCGTGATTTTACTCAAAGCTACAGTGAAAAATTTATTAAGTGTGCAGAGGTTAGCGAGCCAATCAAAAAAAGAGAATCATAATATGTAAGAATATCGTAGCATTTTAGGCATTTGCTCTGACCGTAAGACAAGTTCTGAATATGATAATAGAAAAGGAGATGATTTATAGTGCCAATTGCAGCAATTTCAGCAGGTCATAATAGCATCGTTCCTGGGGCAAACAGCTCTTACGGCAGAGAAGAATTAGTTGCTCGGGATTTTGTGCAGCGAGTTGGACATTATTTTAGACAAGCGGGTTGGAGTGTGGTAGATTGTACGGATAACGTCGGCACAACACAGACGGCCGTTTGGACCAATTGTGCAAATAATCATTTACGCGTGAAAAGTGCTTTTGATGCCACTTTTCATTTGAATTCCTTCAACGGTTCTGCAAGTGGAACTGAAGTGTTATATCATCCGAGTTATGGAAATTTAGCGAAGTGTGAACAACTTGGGAAAGTTGTTGCTAATGCATTTGGGACAAACTGGCGCGGGGTAAAATCTCGTCCTGATTTAGGGTGGTTAAATAAAACAAAAACAGATTATTATTTTGAACTATTGTTTATAGATAATGAAAGTGACATGAAGAAATATAATCAAAATGCGGACAAGGCGGCGCGTGCACTTGTGTCAACTGTTACAGGAGTAGATCTAGTACCCGTAAGTAAATATGTTGTCACAGGCGGATTAGGTGTGAATGCTATTTCGGAAGTTTCAAAGTATTTTTTAGATCATAATTGGTGGGCAAAGATTGAGTTTCCAGGGGAAGGAAACAATCCATTTGCTGTCACAGGTGGTTTAAGCGAAGAATCGCTTGCAAAGTTTGAAGCATGGTTAAAAGCGCGCGGATGGTATTATGAAGTAAGACAGTAGTTATAAAGCGAAACTTTAATCAGTGGGGTTTTTCCTCATCCCCCACTGATTATGAGCCCTCACCAATCGGGCTGCCCCTAAAATAGCGGGATAAATAAAAAATCCCCTAAGTGCTTGTATTTCAAACATTTAGGGGGTTCTTTGTTGGAAATGTAAAATGCTTCTAAAACTGCTCATTCTTCTCCCAAGATTCTACAATATAATGCGCAATCGTTGGATTGAATCCTTTTCCAACTAAAAACATAATTGCAGCAATTTCGGTCATTGCGTGTTCGTGGGATGTATGCTTTGCTTCATTCATACCGTATTGAACCCAAGGTTTTACGAAATCAAGGACAGGTTTTTTTAAAGAGAGAAACTGTGTGCCGACAACTTGTTGAATTTGTTCTTGTGTCGGTTCAGTTGGAATTGGTGTCGCAGGGCCTGGTGGTAAGATTTGTGGTTGTATCGGGTTTAATGTTGGTGCTGGTGGAGAAACGCGAAAGTTTGGATATGGTTGATACATTTGAGGTTGCTGATAGGTAGCTTGCTCTGATAAGTATGGATTTTGTTGATTTGTATTTGGAAGATACTGCGTTTCTTCTGAGTGTTGTGGCGTATAGGAATTCTGCCTATATTGAGGTTCTTGATGTTGTTGAGTGAGATATGGATTTTGTGAGATTTGGTTTTCTTGAAAGTTTTTTACAAAGTCTGACTGGCTTGAATACTGAGGTTGTGATGTTACGTGAAGCTCTTGGTCTGTGATTGCAGCATGTTGTTCTGCGTTTTGAGGGTAGTACGGTTGCCCAGGGTAAGGCTGTTGATTATGATAGAACATTTGATTTCCTCCTTCATCATCATACATACAAAATAGTCTATGGGCAGACAAGAAAATATGTGATGAAAAAATAAGGGCGTGTTACAATAAGAAACTGGGTGAAGATAAATGATAAAACAGGAACAAATTCAAAAAACAGTGACGTTTGTTAAAAATATTTTAGAAAAAGACGCAAGCGGGCATGATTGGTATCATATTGAGCGTGTACATAAATTAGCGACTTCTTTAGCCAAGCAAGAAGGTGGGGATCTTTTTGTTATTGAGATGGCAGCTTTGCTTCATGATGTTGCGGATGAGAAACTGAATGAAAGTGAAGAAGCTGGAATGAAAAAGGTTTCTGACTGGCTAGAGAAGTTAGGGGTAGAACAGGAAATAAGGAAACATATTCTACATATTATTGCAAATATGTCTTATAAAGGTGGACATGGCGGCAAGGTAGAGTCGATAGAAGGAAAAATCGTTCAGGATGCGGATCGTTTAGATGCTCTTGGCGCTATTGGCATTGCTCGTACATTTGCATATGGAGGAGCAAAGGGAAGATTAATGTATGATCCCAATATTCCGCCGTGTGAATCGATGACGAAAGAAGAGTATAGAAAAAATAATGATCCATCTTTCAATCATTTTTACGAAAAGCTGTTAAAGTTAAAAGACTTAATGAATACAGATGCAGCGAAGCGAGAGGCGGAAAGTCGTCATCTTTATATGGAAGAATTTATTGAACAATTTATGAAAGAGTGGAATGGGCAAATATGAAAATGTTAACAGTCGAAAATGTATCAAAATCATATGGAGATAAGCCGTTATTTCATGGATTATCATTCAGCATAGCGGAAGGACAACGTGCTGGAATTATTGGGGTAAATGGTACAGGGAAGTCAACATTGTTAAAAATTATCGCTGGTGTAGAAATTCCAGATACAGGCGATATGACACATACGCGCGGGTATACAATTAGTTATTTACCACAGCAGCCAGACTTTAAGGAAGATTTAACTGTTCTTGAACAAGTCTTTCATGGAGATACACCTCTTATTCGGCTTCTTCGTGAATATGAACAATCGCTATTGCAGATTGAACAAAATCCAAATAGTGAAAAAGTACAAGAGCAATTATTTGCGATGCAGCAACGTATGGATGCAATGAATGCATGGGAAGTAAATGCGAATGCGAAGTCTCTTTTAACGAAATTAGGGATCACAGACTTTACTGCAAGAGTTGGAAATTTATCTGGAGGACAAAAGAAACGTATTGCGATGGCACAATGTTTTATTGAAACACCGGATTTACTCATACTAGATGAACCAACGAACCATTTAGATCATGAAACAGTAGAGTGGTTGGAAGAGTATTTATCAAGGTATACAGGAGCTGTTTTACTTGTTACACATGATCGGTATTTCTTAGACCGCGTAACAAACCGCATTTTTGAATTAGATAAAGGAAAATTATATAGCTACGAAGGGAATTACAGTACATTTCTAGAAGCAAAAGCACTTCGTGAAGAACAAGAACTAGCGCAAGAAGCAAAACGACAAAATTTATATCGCCGAGAATTAGCTTGGATTCGCCGCGGAGCAAAAGCACGTTCAACGAAGCAAAAAGCTCGTATTCAACGTTTCGAAGATTTAAAGAATCAAGAAGGACCTGCTGCGAAGCAGGCTGTTGATATTGCACTTAGCGGTAGCAGACTAGGAAAGAAAGTGATTGAATTAAAAGATGTAACGAAAAAGTTTGGGGATAAGACGTTACTTCATAAGTTTAGTCATATTGTAAAACCAGGTGACCGCATTGGGATTATTGGAGCAAATGGTAGCGGGAAATCATCATTATTAAACATGCTTGCAGGTAAATTATCTCCGGATAGTGGTGAAATTGAAGTAGGACAAACTGTAAAAATTGCGTATTATACACAAGAAAACGAAGAAATGAATTTAAATCAACGTATGATTGAATATATTAAAGAGGTTGCAGAGGTTATTCATACGACAGATGACAAAGTCATTAGTGCTTCACAAATGCTAGAGCGTTTCTTGTTCGAGCCGCATTCACATGGAACGCCACTTGGGAAATTATCTGGTGGTGAGCGAAGACGATTATATTTATTGCGCATTTTAATGGGAGAACCGAATGTATTGTTATTGGACGAACCAACAAACGATTTAGATACACAAACATTAACAGTATTAGAAGATTATTTAGAAGATTTTCCAGGCGTAGTGTTAACCGTATCGCATGATCGTTATTTTCTAGATAAAGTCGTAGACGAATTATTTATTTTTACTGGAAATGGTGAAGTTCGTGAATTTTTAGGAAGTTATAGTGACTATTTAGAAATAGAAAAAACAAAAGAACGACTTGAAAAAGCTGAAGTACGAAAAGAAAAGAAAGTAGAAGAAGTACCGAAACAACAACGGAAACGCAAACTATCTTATCACGAACAACGCGAGTGGGACACAATTGAGGATAAGATAGCAGAACTGGAAGAAAAATTGGAAGCGGTTGGAGAAGAACTTGCAAATGTAGGTTCTGACTTTACGAAGGCGCAAGAACTTGCTGAAGCACAGGAACAACTTGAAGAACAACTAGAGAAAGCGATGGAACGATGGAGTGAGCTTTCAGATATTGTTGAAGGATTAAAATAAAAACAAGCTGCATATATTGAAATATAAAGAGAAAAACTTTACACTATTGGTAGAACCTATTATAGGAGGGAAAAAATGAGAACATCTAATCCAATGTTGAAAAAAGAGGCATTTCGTAAAGAAGGAGCAAGTGCGTCTGCCATGACAATTAGCGGAGCGGTAGGCAAAACTTTTATTATGCTGATCTTGCTTCTTGCAACGTCTGTCTATTCATACATACAGATGATGAATGGTGTAATGAAAATGCCAGTATTTATTGGTGCGTTAATTGTTGCTGCTATTATCGCATTTGCATCAATCTTTATTCCGCGTATTTCACCGATTGGTGCGCCGATTTATGCAGCGGTAGAAGGTGTTGTGTTAGGAAGTGTTTCAGCTATATACACAATGCGTTTTGGAGATTCTATCGTTTTAAATGCGGTACTACTAACTGTTTCCATTTTATTTGCAATGTTAGTGTTATATGCGACTCGCGTAGTAAAAGTAACGGATAAATTCCGCACAGGTATTATGGCTGCAACCGTTGGAATTGCGATTATGTACTTAATTGTTTTCGCATTAAATATCTTTGGTGTAACAGTTCCATATATTCACCAAGGTGGAACAATCGGTATAATCATTAGTGCGGTTGTTATTGTCGTTGCTGCATTAAATCTATTACTAGATTTCGATTTAATCGAAAATGGTGCACGCAGCGGCGCTCCAAAATATATGGAGTGGTATAGCGCAATGGGTCTAATGATGACGCTAGTATGGTTATACTTAGAAATTCTTCGCTTCGTTTCTTACTTTGCAAAGAATGATTAGTAGAAAAACCTGTACGTTTGCAAACGTACAGGTTTTTTGCTTTTCTCTTTCTAAAGCTAATGAAAGTTTGTTATGATCTAACATAGATAATCAATGGGGGAGAACTATAAATTAAAGTTTTTCGAATTAGATGCTACTTTAGTATCGATCCTCTGAAATCATTTATACAGCTGTTGAGAAGTATGCTAAAGAATCTCAAGAACAGCTAGAATTTGTAAGTAAAGTGAATTCGCTTACTTTTATCGTGCTGATATACGAATGACTCGTGGAGGGTATTCTATCTTTTACCGAGAAGCATAAATATTTCAAGAAATTCTGCATGATTGCATCATATACAATTTCTTTTTTTATTTTATTAGATTTAAAGTTATGATTTCTGAACGGAAATATATCATTTTTCATTTTTTACCTATTTTCTCTTTTTTTCTACAATGGAGAAAAAATGTGAGGTGATATATATGATGAATCGAGTTGTATTAGTTGGAAGATTAACAAAAGATCCAGAATTATACTATACAAAGCAAGGAATTCCTTATGCACGTATTTGTATTGCTGTAAATAGAGGATTTCGAAATAGTTTAGGGGAACAACAAGCAGATTATATTTATTGTGTTGTTTGGAGAAAGTCAGCTGAGAATGTATTAGAGTACTGCCGGAAAGGTTCTCTCGTTGGCATTACGGGCCGTATTCATACGAGCAATTACGAGAATGATCAAGGAAAGAGAATATATAGAACAGAAGTTGTAATTGAAAGAATTACGTTTTTAGAAAGGAAAAGAGAGATTTCAAATGGATGAAAAACAAAATGCATATGATAGAAGTGCTTGCACGATTGTATTTGATTGATCCACAGTATAAGAAGAGTTCGTAAAAATAAGCATCCTAGTAGGAGTATAGGAATAGGACATGTTACAATACAGCTAAGAACAAGCAATAAAGGAGAGTATATTTACGTGAAGATTAAAGCAATTGAACCGACGCCAAGTCCAAATACAATGAAAGTTATTTTGAATGAGGTATTACCAGCAGGAGCACGTAATAATTATACGAAAGAAAATGTAGATCAAGCTCCTGAGCAAGTACAGCATATTTTGAAAATCGAAGGTATTAAAGGTGTATACCATGTTGCTGACTTTTTAGCTGTTGAGCGAAATGCGAAGTATGATTGGAAAGTTCTTTTACAACAAGTTCGCACTGTATTTGGAGAAGAGGTAGTAGAAGACGATGAGAAAGAGCAGCTTTCTCATTTTGGAGAAGTGAAAGTATTTATTCAAATGTTTTTTTCCATTCCCATGCAGGTGAAATTAACAGATGGAACAACAGAAGAGCGAGTTGGTTTACCAGACCGATTTAAAGAAGCTATTATGAAAGTCCAAATGTCTGCTCCAAATGTTGTGAAAGAGCGAAAATGGGTAGAACAAAGTACACGCTATGGCAATTTTGAAGAAATCGGAACAGAAGTTGTCGAAGAAATTGTTGCGGCATATCCTGAAGAGCGCATAAATGAAACAGTGAAAGAGTTGTTAGATC
The DNA here is from genome assembly GCF_022662635.1 of Bacillus cereus group sp. BfR-BA-01522. Lineage (NCBI taxonomy): Bacteria > Bacillati > Bacillota > Bacilli > Caryophanales > Bacillaceae > Bacillus > Bacillus cereus group sp. BfR-BA-01522. The sequence continues at coordinate 43,113 of NZ_JAKUDY010000003.1, forward strand.
AAGCCGGTGCAGTAGAAGTAACAATTCAAAAGCGCACGCCATATAAAGTAACGGAAGAAATGATGTCAGATCCAGATTGGAAAAAACGGTATGCTGCATTGGAACAGATGGATCCTACTGAAGACGATATCCCTGTCTTGAAGAAAGCGCTAGAAGATGAAAAAGTATCGATTCGTCGCTTAGCAACAGCCTATTTAGGAATGATTAAAGGAGAAGAGGTACTACCATTACTATATAAAGCGATGTTAGATCGTTCTGTCAGTGTACGGCGTACGGCAGGAGATTGCTTATCAGATGTAGGAGATCCAGCAGCGATGTTTGTGATGATTAAGGCATTGAAAGATCCAAGTAAGTTAGTACGTTGGCGTGCAGCGATGTTTTTATTTGAGCTTGGTGATGAAAGTGCAATACCAGCCTTGCGCGCCGCACAGGATGACCCAGAATTTGAAGTAGCGATGCAAGCGCGTCTAGCACTAGAACGCATTGAGGGTGGAGAAGAAGCGAAAGGATCTGTTTGGAAGCAAATGACGGAAGCGCGTAAAGGAGAATAATATGATAGTTTTCTATGATAGCTGGTGTCCGATGTGTACTGCGATTACAGAGCGTACAAAGAAACTTGATAGAAAGGGACGTATAACGTTTCTTTCTTTTCGTGAGAAAGAAGTAGTGAAGAAATATCAGTTATCAGAAACATTGCAACATAAGATGGAACAAAGGCTTTATGTGTGGAAAGCCGATCAGTGGTACGATGGAATCCATAGCATTTATGTAATAGCAAAGGTAGTACCATCTTATTGGCCTATTGTTCCATTCATTAAGTTATCCGTGTTGCTGAAGTTTGGAAATAAAGTATATGATTATATTGCAAATAATAGAAAGCTAGTACCGGTTGGACATTGCCGGGAAGGGATTTGTGAAATTCCTGCAAAAAAATGATAGGATTACTATCTTTCTTTTGCACCTATTATTAGACCGTGATATGATGAATTTGGAATGAAAGTTGAAGGAGAGAGAAGAAAGATGTCAAATGCATACGAAGAGTACATGCGTCAAATGGTAATTCCGATGCGTCAAGAATTAGTGCGTGCTGGATTTGAAGAATTAACAACAGAAGAAGCTGTAACAGAATATATGGAACAAGCAACAGGTACAACATTAGTTGTTGTAAACTCTGTTTGTGGCTGTGCAGCAGGTTTAGCGCGTCCATCAGCTGGTCAAGCAGTTGTGCGTTCAGAAAAACGACCTGATCATCTTGTAACTGTATTTGCAGGGCAAGATAAAGAAGCAACTGCAAAAATGCGCGAGTATTTTGGAGAGATTCCACCATCTTCACCATCTATGGCTTTATTAAAAGGAAAAGAAGTTGTTCACTTCATTCATCGCCATGAAATTGAAGGTGCAACGATGGAAGAAATTATTCATAACTTAGAACAAGCTTTTGAAAAGCATTGTTAAGGAACGGGGGAGAAGGAATTCTCCCTTTTTCTTTATATATGAGGTGAAAAGAAATGATTGTAACAACAGCAGGACGAACAAATAGAGAAATGACAGTGTATGCAAAAGAAGTAGCAAAAGAATTACAATGCCCTTTTGCTATGCGAGATGAGCTTTCGGTGCATCAATTACATAAGCAGTTTGAAGATGATGTGCTTGTCGTAGGGAAGAATCGATTAGCTATTTATCCAAACGGAACGGATGAATCATTCTTTTTTCATCCTAATTCAGCTATGTTTCGTGTGAAAAGGTTGATGAGAGGAGAGCAGGATCCATTTGTACAAGCTGCTAAGTTAGAAAAAGGAATGACAGTGTTAGACTGCACGCTTGGTATGGCATCAGATAGTATTGTCGCAAGTTATATTGTTGGAAAAGAAGGTGCTGTAACTGGAATTGAAGGGAATCGCTACATGGCCTATATTATGGATAAAGGATTAAAACAATGGTGTTCGGGTATTCCAGAAATGGATGAAGCGATGCGCCAAATTATCGTGAAGGAAAGTGAACATTTTCATTTCTTAAAGCACTGTGAAGACAATCGCTATGATGTAGTATATTTAGATCCAATGTTTGAAGAAACCATTGTGGAATCAGATGGAATCCGCGGTCTGAAACATTTTGCGTTATATCATGATATTACAGATGAAACGATTCAAGAAGCGAAGCGTGTTGCAAAGAAACGAGTTGTTTTAAAAGATCATTTTCGTAGTGAAAGATTTGAACGACATCATTTTTTTGTATATAAGCGAAAAAGTGCAAAATTTCATTTTGGTGTTATTGAAACTTGCTAATTATTTGAAAAGATGTATAATAGGCAATAATCAATTATATAGGATGTCGTAGATGAAGAGAGTAGTCCTTCTTCAGAAGGGAAGCGAGCTAGGGATGGTGTGAGCCTAGTACGGAGAAGAGGATGAAGCGCACTTCGGAGACGCTGCTTGAAGCGAATAGTAGGGTAAGCCGGGGTTCCCTGTCCTCGTTATAAACGGGAAAGTGGTTCAAATTGAACAACAAGGGTGGTACCACGGGTGATAACTCGTCTCTTTTTTAGAGGCGAGTTTTTTGTGGTTTTAATAAAAGGAGGGGTAATGTATGGAATACAAAAAACAATTTGCAAAAGCACTAGTAAACAGTTTACATGCCGGATTGTCATTAGAAGAAATTATGGCTTTAATCGAAACGCCAAAGCAAGACGAATTTGGGGATGCAGCATTTCCATGTTTTACGCTCGCAAAACAATATAAAAAAGCACCAGCACAAATTGCTAAGGAAATTGCTTCAGAATTAAAAGGGTCATTTTTCAAAAAAGTAGAGGCGGTGGGACCGTATGTAAATATATTTTATAATCGTTCTGTCGTAAGTAATCATATATTGAAAACCATTTTAGCTGAAAAAGAAAAATATGGGCAACATCATTTTGGACAGGAAAAGACAGTTGTAATTGATTATTCTTCTCCAAATATCGCAAAACCATTTTCTATGGGACATTTACGTTCAACAATGATTGGAAATGCTTTAAAACATATTGCTGAAAAATGTGGTTATGAAGTTGTCGGTATTAACTATATTGGTGATTGGGGAACGCAATTTGGAAAGCTTATTACCGCATATAAAAAGTGGGGAAATAAGGATCTTGTCAAAGAAGATCCAATTCGTGAATTATTTCAGTTATACGTTCAATTTCATGAGGAAGTAAAAGAAAACCCAGAGTTAGAAGAGGAGGGACGTATTTGGTTTAAAAAGTTAGAAGATAATGATGAAGAAGCAGTCTTTTTATGGAACTGGTTTCGCCATGAATCATTAAAAGAATTTTCTCGCATTTATGAACTTCTTGGAGTAGAATTTGAAAATTTTCAAGGAGAGGCTTTTTACAACGATAAGATGGATGAATTTGTTGAAATGCTAGAGGAGAAAGGGATATTAGAGGAATCAGATGGAGCGCAAGTTGTGAATTTAGATGAAGAGAATATGCCGCCATGTTTAATTAGAAAATCTGACGGGGCGACTCTTTATGCTACACGTGATTTAACAGCAGCTTTATATCGTCAAAATACATACGGATTTGATAAGGCGCTTTATGTAGTAGGGGCGGAACAAAGCTTACATTTCGCACAATTTTTTACCGTATTAAAACAATTAGGCTACACATGGGTTGAGGGGATGCAGCATGTGCCGTTTGGTCTTATTTTAAAAGACGGTAAGAAAATGTCTACACGTAAGGGGAAAGTAGTATTACTAGAAGAAGTACTAGAAGAAGCAATCGCACTTGCTCAGCAACATATTGAGGAGAAAAATCCAAGTTTAAAGCAGAAAGCAGAAGTTGCGAAACAAGTTGGTGTAGGGGCAATCATTTTCCATGATTTGAAAAACGAACGTATGCACAATATTGAATTTTCATTAGAGAAAATGTTGAAGTTCGAAGGGGAAACAGGTCCATATGTTCAATATACACATGCACGTGCTTGCTCGATTTTAAGAAAAGAACATGTAGAATTTGAAACAGCAACATTTGCATTAAATGACGATTACAGTTGGAACACATTGAAATTATTAAATCAATTCCCACAAGTGATTGAAACAGCTTTCACAAAAAATGAACCCTCTCATATTACAAAGTATATATTAGATGTAGCACAGGCGTTTAATAAATACTATGGAAATGTACGTATTTTAGAAGATGATCATGAGAAAGAAAGCAGACTTGCACTTGTGTATGCGGTAACGATTGTATTAAAAGAGGGCTTGCGTTTACTTGGAATTGGTGCGCCAGAAGAGATGTGAAAGGAGATAAGGGGTTCAGATAAAATATATAGAATGAGGATATAAATGAATAGGGGAAGAAGTTGCGAATTCAGTTGCATTCAGCTAGTTAAATCGCATAATGAGTGGAAGGTTCCATATTTATTGTTGCTTCTTTAGAATAGGGTAAAATGTAAGAAAGGTTGAAACCATAGTCAAATTCGTGTATTTTGGCTATGGTTTTTTGCGTTAATATTTGATTGGGCAGATTCATTGAGTCTTTAGTTTCTTATTTCACGAAAAAATATTGAGAAAATATTACTTTTTCTTTTTATAAGATCATTATAAAGGTAATGGAATTACTTTTATAGAATTACTCGTACATTCTGATTTTATTAGGGAGAGTGATTCTATTGATGAATAAGAAAGTGATAGCGCTCGCGGCGGTTATACCTCTTGTGTTAGGGACGGTATCTACAGCTTCGGCAGTGGAGAAAGAACAAGTAAGCCTAGAAAAGTATTCCCCTAAAGAAAAGGCAATAGAATATTTGAAAGAAAATGCAGCGCATTATGCGTTGAAGGAAGATCTATCAGATTTACGATATATTTCAACAACTGAAACGCCAGTAGCCTCATATGTGAGATTTCAACAAGTCGTAAATGATGCTCCTGTATTTTCACGACAAATAACGGTGACAATAAATAGGGCAGGACAAAGTGTATTAGTAGTTTCTGATTACCAGCCTGTTCAAAGGGTGAAAGAAATAAAGAAAAAGATGAGTGAGCAAGAAGCTGAACAAAAGTCAAAATCATATGTATCTGGTGCTGAAAATGAAAGTAATTTATGGGCACCAACGACGAAAGAATTTGGATATATCATTGAAGAGGGAGTTGCTATACCGGTATATAAAGTTGTTGTCCATTCTAATAAACCATTTGGTGCTTGGGAAACATTGATTGATGCTGGAAGTGGAAAGCTATTAAAAAAGGTGGATATAAACCGTAAAGTAGAGGGAACGGGTAAAGTATTTTTGCCAAATCCAGTCGTATCAAATGGTAGCTTAACAGGCTTGAAAGATAACAATGATAAAGATTCAGTAGAATTAAATAATCAATTGAAAACGGTTATTTTAAAAGGTTTAGATGGAACGGGTTTTTTAATTGGTGATTATGTAACAATTTCTTCTAAGGCAAAAACAAAATCTACAAATTTTCAATTCAATTACACACGTTCTCATGATAGTTTTGAAGATGTCATGGCATATTATCATATTGATACTTTGCAACGTTATATTCAAGGGTTGGGCTTTCAAAATATTAACAATCGCTCCATTAAAGTGAATGTAAATGGAACAACGGCTGATAACTCTTTTTATTCTCCCTCAACGAAAGCTTTAACATTTGGAACAGGTGGAGTAGATGATGCAGAGGATGCCGGAATTATTGCACATGAATATGGACACTCTATCCAAGATAATCAAGTTCCAGGGTTCGGAAGTTCCTTAGAAGGCGGAGCAATGGGGGAAGGGTTTGGTGATTTCTTAGGTGCGACGTATGAAGATGCTGTATCGACGACAGAATATGGGAAAGCTTGTGTTGGAGAATGGGATGCAACAGCTTATTCGAGCTCTGATCCAACATGTCTTCGTCGGTTAGATAATAATAAAGTATATCCAAAAGATATACAAAATGAAGTACATGCAGACGGAGAAATTTGGGCGCAAGGAGAGTATGAAATGGCGCAAGCCTTTGGGCGTGATGTAGCGACAAAAATCATTTTACAATCCCATTGGTCTTTGACACCAAATGCGACATTTCATGATGGAGCACGAGCAATTAAACAAGCGGATGCGCTTCTTTATGGGGGACAACATGCTGCAGAAATTGATCGAATTTGGATAGCAAGAGGAATTCGTACAAATTAAGAATAAAAAAGAGTAGTAATCTAGTTCCATTTCTGCCTTTTTTATGAAGAGATATGAAGTATTGTTAGGAAAGAGCGATATAAAAGATTTTAGAAGTAGATGGAACTTTACGTACAGCGTGCATATTTGAAAACATTTTTTCGACAAAAAATATATAAATCTTATTGACAGTTTGAAATATAATCGATATAATTTGTATTAATTTAAAAAAGAAATTATATTCAGAATATTGAAGTGCGTTGAATAGGAGTAGTAAGGTCAAGTATTTGTGCAGAGAGCTATGGGTTGGTGTGACATAGTCAAATAACATCCTGAACTCGCCTAGGAGCAATAAGGTGGAACGGAAATCTAATTCTTAGTAAATCTTAACGGTTAACCTTCGATAACAGGTTTGTAATCATACGATTGCTACTAAGGTGGATTCATAATGGAATCAAAAAGAGTGGTACCGCGTTAAGTAAATGGCTTAGCGTCTCTTGATAAAAAGAGATGTTAGGCCATTTTTTATTATAGAGAAGAAAATGGAGGTTGCTTTTAGATTGGTCAATGAAATTTGGTTATTAATATAAAGTGATTTGGGAGGGGAAAGAAGATGAAACAGACGGAGCAATGGACGTCAAAGTTAGGATTTATAATGGCAGCAGCAGGTTCTGCTATTGGGTTAGGAGCGATATGGAAGTTTCCTTATATAGCTGGAAAGAGCGGAGGGGGTGCATTCTTTTTAATTTTTATATTATTCACGGTATTGATTGGGCTCCCTTTATTAGTAGCGGAATTTATGATTGGTCGTAGTACGCAAAAACAGGCAATTGGTGCATTTCAAAGCATTGCACCAAACACGGGATGGCACTGGATTGGTCGCCTTGGTGTTGGTACTTGTTTTATTCTACTTTCTTTTTACAGTGTTGTTGGTGGGTGGGTATTAATCTATTTATTTAGAGGGGTGACGGGACAACTTATTACTTCGCAACAAAATTATAGTTCGCTATTTACAGAAACAATTGGGAACCCTGCTTGGGCCATTGCTGGTCATTTTGTTTTTATGTTTATTACGATTTGGGTTGTATCAAAAGGGGTACAAAATGGGATTGAAAAAGCAAGTAAGTATATGTTACCAGCGCTTTTTATTTTATTTATTGCTTTAATTATTCGATCTTTAACACTTGATGATGCAATGAAAGGAGTTACATTCTTTCTACAGCCTGATTTTTCAAAAGTTACATCCGAAAGTATTTTGTTTGCGATGGGACAATCATTTTTTGCGATTAGTATTGGTATTTCTATTATGATTACGTATAGCTCCTATTTAAATAAAAAAGAAAGCTTGCCAAAATCGGCGATAACAATTGTTGGGTTAAACTTATTTGTTTCTCTTTTTGCTGGGCTTGCTATTTTTCCTGCTGTATTTTCACTAGGAATGGAACCAGCTGAAGGACCAGGGTTACTATTTATCGTATTGCCATCTGTGTTTAGTCAAATTCCATTTGGAAGTTTTTTCTTAACAGTATTTCTTGCATTATTTACATTTGCAACGTTAACTTCGGCGTTCTCTTTACTAGAAACAGTTGTTTCAGCTGTAGCGAATGGTAAGCAAGAAAAAAGAAAGAAATTATCTTGGATGATTGGAGGGGCTATTTTCCTAGTCGGTATACCGTCAGCACTGTCGTTTGGAGTATGGAGCGATATCACAATTGGTAATAAGAATATTTTTGATGCAGTAGATTTTTTATCTAGTAACATTTTAATGCCGCTAGGTGCATTATTAATTAGTATTTTTGTATCATTTAAAATGGGGAAAAAGGTGCTGGAAGCCGAGTTCTTTGTTGGTGGGAATTATACGAAAGGATTATTTACTTGTTGGATATTTTTACTTCGATTTGTTGCACCAGTTGCAATTGTCATTGTCTTTTTGAATGTAATTGGAATTATTTAACTTGGTGTGTTTAAAAATTCAGTTAATAATGCGATTTAATGCTTTCTCTAAATGTAAAAAGGGGGAATGCAAGGTGAAACATAAACATCCTTTCTTTCCAAAAGGGAAGCAAATGAATATTAGAGGGAAATTATTATATGTTGAAATATACGGTTCTTCTGAGAATAGGCCCATTTTATATTTACATGGAGGGCCTGGAGAGATGTGTTTTGATTTTACGTATCATCAAGCGCATAGACTACAAGATTCGTTTCAACTGATTGCGATTGATCAACGCGGGGCAGGACGTTCAGCGAAAATTGAAAAACAAGAACAATTTGGCTTACAAGATATCATTGAGGATTGTGAAGAATTGAGGGAAATGTTGCAGATTGAGAAATGGTCTGTTATTGGACATTCATTTGGCGGCTTTCTAGCATTGTTATACGCAACGTTATACCCGCAATCTATTCAAAAAATTATTTTTGAAGGACCTACTTTTGATTTTTCTTTAACAAGTAGATCTTTATTAAAAAAGACGGGTGCTCTGTTAATCAAGTACGGCAAGGAAAAGATAGGGAAAGAATGTATAGCTATTTCGGAAAGTGATATAAATTCAGCTGAATTATTAGAAGCGTATGTAAAGTTAAGCAATGAATTAGGAGAGAAAAGAATGGAAATATATGATTATGGGGAGGATGAAACAGACTATAGTCTGTATAGTGAAGTAGAATGGGAGCAGTTTTATAAGCGCTCTGAGATTCATTTTGCCAGATTGAAAGAAGAAGGTACATTTCATACATCATTGCTATCAAAATTAAAAACTGTAAAAAATCCTATGTTACTTATGGTAGGAAAGTATGATGTAGTAACTTGTGAAAAGCAAGTGCAAGCATTTCATCAGAATGCACAAAATGGACAAGTCATTGTTTTGGAAGAATGTGGTCATACACCGCATTATGAAAAGGCAGATTTATTTGCGGCGGCTGTTACTAACTTTTTAAAGTAAGAAAAGGTGCTTCTTATATTTGGAAGCACCTTTTTGTGTGTGCTCAGCATACGTCTATTCTCTAGGGTTCTGGTGCAAAAACTTTAAAATATTTGGAAGTAATCTCCTGAAATTTTACATACTGATACTAGTATTCTAAAAAAAAAGACGTGATGATCAGTATGGAAAAGTAAAATCTATTCAAGTGGAAACGATATCAACCTGATATTATCTTATTAATGGTAAGATGGTATCTACGGTACAACTTAAGTTTTCGTAGTTAAGAAGATTACTTCTAAAAACAAAAAGAAGAAGACCATCCGTAAGCCGCCTTTCGAGTACTAATATTTACTTCAATCTGTCACGAATTGTTTTTTAAAGCGCATTGATATTATAATCTGGGCTATTGCGAACAGTGCGCTTCTTAGTTCCGATTTCTAGGTAAAGGATACCTGTATTCATAGGAGATATGCCGAATGGATTTTGAATGATATCAAAGTCTACACTTTTAATACCCTTGTATTTGGTATGTATTACTTGATTGCGAGATACTATCACCCAGAGTATGGTATATTCATTTCAGTAGACTCTGGATCTGGGTGATGAGGATAATCCAGTCACACAAATGGTTATACGTATGCAGAACTCGGGTGAACATTAGGTTTTATATCTAAAAAACTGTAGACAAACTCGATTTTCATCGAGTTTGTCTACAGTCTGAGAGCAATTAAGAAAATGAATCTTTTTTAGTATATCAGTTGCTAATAAAAGTTCTGATTTTCTCAATATTATCACAAATTATATTTGCAAATATTGAGAAAATTCAGTTAAGTATTGCGGTTTAATAATCTGAATAGTATACTCAATTATGCAAGGATAACTTGTACTACATAATGAAGGTGGTGGGAATAATGAAAAAGATGAACATTAAAAAAGTAGCTGTAATCAAATCTGTAACTTTACCACGATAATTTCACAAGCAAGATGAGGGTGTCCCGAAAGTTATGGGACACCCTTTTTGGATACTATATATACGTGAGTAGTATTATAAATAAACTTATATATGGTATTTTGTTTGGTAGAAAGTATCCTTTTGGAACAACTTCATTTTGTTTAATAATAATTCGGAATACTATATTAATAAAAGGAGGAATAAAAATGTTACAAAATACTAGTAAACCTAGAATCAAATTGATTCATCAAGTTCTTTATTTAAATGGTCGTGTACGGATTGGTGGTGGCTCTCAACATGCTATTGAAATTGAAGATCCCAATCAATATTTTAAACCATTAATTAAATTGTTAAATGGAAGTTATACAATAGAAGAAATTTCTCATCAGTTGAGTGAGACTTTTTCATATGAAGAAATTATAGATAGTATCAATCTTCTTGCAGAAAATGGTTACATAGAAGATATGAATATATCTCCAAATGAATCTCTTTCTGAAAATGATTTAGAACGATATTCAGTTAATATTAATTTTTTTAATACTCTATCTCATTCGAAAGGAATGAATGGGTATGACTATCAAGCAGTTTTAAAAGATAGCAAAGTTTTAGTTTTCGGCTTAGGCGGAATAGGTTCAAATATTTGTATGGCACTTACTGAATTGGGAGTGGGACATATTACAGCAGTTGATTTTGATCAAATCGCACTAAGTAATTTGAATAGACAAGTTTTATATTCTACATCTACTGTTGGAGAATTAAAAACAAAGATGGCAAAGAAACGTATTATGGATTTTAATCCAGATATTAAGTTTGATGTTATAGATTGTAAAGTTTCTTCATTAAATAATGTAGAGGACATAATTCATCAAGTAAATCCTGATTTTGTATTTTGTTTAGCTGATAAACCAAATGGTTATATTGACTTTTGGATAAATGAAGTTTGTGTAAAAAAAGAAATTCCAATGGTGGGAGCAAGTATTGGATGTTCAATTGGAACGGCTTATTCAGTCACACCTAATTGTTCTTGTTATCAATGTAGAATTAATCATGATCTTATAAATTCTCCAGAACTTGTAGAAGAATTAGAGTATATAAGAAACAATGAAGTAAATTCACCAAATGGAGCTCTAGGTCCTTCGTGTATGTTCTTTGCATATTATTTATCATATGAATATTTACGTTATACGCTAAAGTTGGGTTCATTGCTTACGGAAAATAAATTGTTTGAAATTAATTTCACTACATTTGAACAAAAATATCATGATATGCCTAAACTTTCTGATTGTTCGATATGTAATCTCAAACCATTAACGTTGAAATAGAAAAGGAGCAAACAAAAGTGAAAAATGATAGCAGCTTCACCAAATCTTTGTTTTTGAATCGCTCATTTATTGCAATATTTTTTAGTCAAGCTTGTGTTTACTTGGGAGATCAATTTTTAATTGTTGCATTAAGCTGGACAGTTGCACAAGAAATGGGCGGTTTTTCATTAGGATTAGTATTAGCGGCTTGGTCAATTCCGAGAGGAATTCTTCTATTTATTGGTGGAGTATTCGCTGATCGATATGAGCGTAAGAAAATGGGAATGATTATTGCTGGATCTGTAAGTTTAGTAGCTTTATTGATAGCATGCTTAATCATTAATGAATGGTTTTACTTACCTTTATGGATAGGGACAGCGATAATTTTAGGAACGCTAGATGCACTTAGGTTACCTCTTGGTGCTAGCCTAGTACCATTAGTTTTACCAAAAGCTGAAATTATAAATGCTAACCGTTGGATTCAGTTGTTAGAGTACGGTTCTTTAAGTGCAGGAGCTGCAATTGCTGGAATTGTTGTAGCTTCTGTAGGATCAATGGGAGCCTTCATCATTATAGGATGCTTATTTATTGTAAGTATTATCTTCTTTTCACTTTTACCTACCCTTCCACCAAACAGAGAAACCCAGGAAAATATGGTACAAGATTTAAAAGAGGGATTTAAATGGGTTATTAGTGAAAGACGTTTAAGAGTATTACTACCAACATTTGCATTAGCTAATTTATTTGTATTAGGCATATACTCTGTAGGAATTGTACTTTTTGCTAAAAATATTGCAGGAAATGGAGCGCAAAATTTAGGATTTATGTCTAGTAGTTTCGGTATAGGGTTAGTAGTAGGAATTTTAATATTACCAGTAGTTCCAAAGAAAGTAGCAAATTCTCTTGCGGGCTTATTCATGTTGTTCTTGTTAAGTGATATTTCTTTAGCTTTAATTGGATTGGGTGGAAATCTGCTTGCAGCTTGTGGCTTTTACTTTCTAAGTGGATTATTTGCTGGTCCTGCATCAACATTATACAGAAGTTCTCTTCAACTCTTTACTCCAGATCACTTACTTGGTCGGGTGAATAGCATTGCTCGTGGAATTTCTTTTGGATTGGAGCCAGTTTCTACATCTATTATTGGAGCCTTATCTTCTATCTTATCTGCAGGAACACTTATTATTGTTGGTGGGTTCGCAGCAGCAACAGTGGACACTCTGGGAGTTTTAACTGGCAGATTAGTTGAAAAGAAAGATAATGCAAAAGAGGAGTTTTCCGAAACAATCAATTAAATAGGGGGAGGAAAGGAGCAGACGGGAGTTTTTCCCGTCTAATTTATATTATGAATATAGATGAAAAGCTTAAAGATATATCTGTTATGAAAGGATAGAGACAACCTAAAGTATTAAATCACTTTAAGGATAAAATTGTAGATGAATGGTATTGGTTAAGAGAGAAAGATAACCCTAATGTTATGTCAATTCTAAGAAGAGAAAATTATATTTTTCAAAGCTTTATAAAAGAGAATGGACTTTATAATGCAGTATATGAAAAGATTTCTAGTCATAATCAAAATCATAATTCAACTATTGGACTTCAGAAGAAGACGCATGTCATACATCATTGCTATCAAAATTAAAAACTGTAAAAAATCCTATGTTACTTATGGTAGGAAAGTATGATGTAGTAACTTGTGAAAAGCAAGTGCAAGCATTTCATCAGAATGTATAAAACGGAAAAGTCATTGTTTTGGAAGAATGTGGTCATACACCGCATTATGAAAAGGCAGATTTATTTGCGGCGGCTGTTACTTACTTTTTAAAGTAAGAAAAAGGTGCTTCCAAATATGAGAAGCACCTTTTTGTTTAATGCATGAATTCAATAATCCATAATATCCAATATGCTCCCGGTACGAATAAAAGCTGTGCTAACAATGTACCAAGCAGTCGAGAAATCATAAGCCAACCATACATTTTACTCATCATCTCTGCACCATTTTCTGATTGAAGGGCGCGTTCTGTTAAAAGAGCGATACGTGGGTCTAATAGTACGGTTAATAAAATAGTAGCAAATCCATTCACAAGGCCAGAAGCTGTACTAGCATTTGTTGCATACGTTGGATTTAAAAAAGATGCATATAAAGCAGACAGAACACCAGCTGTATAAATGGCGGTTGCAAACATATTAATGAGCATAATGCGTTTTGGAATTCCCCCAATACGCATACGGTGAATCATTTCAAATTTTGGAAAACGAACATACTTTTTTGTGTATTTTAGCTTTTGTATATTATTTGTTTTCATCATTCGTATAAATGAGCCATCCGCTTCAAAGTTTTGAATCACATATCCAAATAATTTCGTTAATGTTGGATATAAAATGATAGCAAGTAATGTCCCAAAAGAAGCGGATAATAGAACGAGGCGAATCACCTTTTCTAAATCAATTGAAGAATCAAGTTTAGCCTGATCTACAATTCCGCCTATTAAAAAAGCTTGCAGTAAGTTAGAAGTTCGAGAGATGAGCAAAACCATACCCACTACAGATAATGCAACAGCGATTTTCTTTAAACGAACACCAGCAAGTCGAATGCTGTATGAGCTTGTTTCAACTGCATGAATAATAATTGTAAAAATGATTATAAAAATGAGCGTAATTGACATCTATTTCACCATTTTTTCTGTTAAATTAATACCATCATATAGGAATGTCTATACTTTAAAAGTAAGGATAGATGATGGATCAGTATTTAAAAAGTGAGAGGAAGAGAACTTTTATTTTATCATATAACATATTTGTAGTGTTTGTATATTTCCTATATATAAAATAGTATGAAAGATGTCGAAGAATTGCAGGTGATATGTATAAAGGGAAATATATGATGCAAATTCGTTTAAAGGGATTTTTCTATATAGAATCGAATACTAATTAGTATATTTTTCTATTAGGAACATTTTGTAGCAAAGTAGGAAGGGAGTGTGATTTGATAAAGATTTATCAATAAAAGATTGAATTTTCAGTTAAATACAAAGGTATAGTAGGAGTTAGTTATTTTAATTATGTTTGTTCTTTATCCTGGTTATTCTGTTAGATCATTTGCACTGATTTTCGCCTTATTTGCTATCTTTTCCGCAATAACATTTTATCCTTTAACAAGAATCTACTAATATATAAATCAAGATTGTTTAGTAAGAGGAAATATAGGGTTCGAAAAATTTCACATCATAAATGATGAATCAATGAAAAAGAGGTGAGACATTTGCAAGAAGTAGCGGAATTTCGGATGCCAAAGATTGTTTTATACGGAAGAAATTCGCTTGAAAAATTAGGGGGACAAGCTAGTAAATTAGGAAGGAAGGCTTTTATTATTAGCGATTTTATTATGGGAAAACTCGGCTATATAGATGTATGTATAGAGCAGCTAAAAGCAAATAAGATAGAAGTCGTTACGTATAATAATGTAAATGCTGAACCGACAAATGTGCATGTGTCAGAAGCATTAAGGATTTGTAGAGAGGAAAAATGTGACGTTATTATTGGGCTTGGCGGCGGGAGTTGTATTGATGCAGCAAAAGCTGTAGCTGTTTTAGCCACAAATGGAGGTAAGATTGAAGATTACGTACAAAATTATGTAAGTATAAAACGTGAATCGTTGCCACTTATTGCGATTCCAACAACATCTGGCACTGGTTCTGAAGTAACAAGTGTTACTGTTATTACAAATAAAAAAACAGATGTGAAGATGATGATTAAGCATCCAAACTTTATACCACAAGTAGCGATTATTGATCCGGAATTAACACGCTCTGTACCATCTCATATTACGGCAGCAACAGGAATAGATGCGTTATGTCATGCAATGGAGGCTTATATATCTCGATTTTCACAACCGCTTACAGATGTGCTTGCACTTTCAGCGATGAAAAGTATTATGAAATATTTGCGCATTGTTTATGAAGATGGCAATCATATGGAAGCTAGAGAAGCGATGATGATTGCATCATTACAAGCTGGGATTGCCTTTTCAAATGCTTCAGTTACATTAGTTCATGGAATGTCCCGTCCGCTTGGAGCATTGTTTCATGTGCCTCATGGGATATCGAATGCAATGTTATTACCGGCTGTTTTAGATTTCACAAAAGTTTGTGCTATTAAGCGTTTTGCAGACATCGGGCGACATATAAATGCAGAGTTACGTTCGTATTCTGATGAAGAAGCTGCAAATCATATCATTTTGGAAATAAAGAAACTTTGCTTTGATCTTCATATTCCTAATTTAAGAGGGTATGGGATTGATCAAGCTGAATTTATGAATGCCCTTTCAAAAATGGCAAAAGATGCATTAGCTAGCGGAAGTCCGAGTAATCACCCACGTATTCCATCCTACGATGAAGTGAAGAAATTATATCAAATCTCTTTTGATTACCAATATGACCCACTGGTTAGTAGTTCTTGAAAAATCTGAAAATTTTTAAAATATTTCCGTGGAAATGAAAAAGGAGGGAGAAGATGGAATTAGTTATTATTTTATTAGCACTCGGTATGCTTATGTTTGTTGCTTATCGTGGGTTTTCAGTTATATTATTTGCACCAATTTGTGCATTATTTGCCGTATTATTAACCGAACCGAGCCATGTACTTCCTTTTTTCTCTAATGTTTTTATGGAGAAAATGGTTGGCTTTATTAAGTTATATTTTCCAGTTTTTTTGCTTGGAGCAATTTTTGGAAAAGTAGTAGAAATGTCTGGTATTGCTGAATCTATTGCAAAGACAATTATTCAATTTGTTGGTGTGAAACGTTCCATGCTTGCCATTGTTCTTATGGGAGCAATCTTGACATATAGTGGGGTTAGCGTATTTGTAGTTGCATTTGCAGTCTATCCATTTGCAGCGAATTTATTTCGTGAAGCAAACATACCAAAACGATTAATACCAGGAACAATTGCTCTTGGAGCTATTACGTTTACAATGGATGCTCTTCCAGGAACACCACAAATTCAAAATGTGATTCCAACTACATTTTTTAAAACAGATATTTATGCTGCACCCGTTCTTGGGACAATCGGAGCAATTTTTGTTTTTGTGGTCGGTATGCTTTACTTGGAAAGACGGTGCAAACAAGCTGCTAAAAATGGAGAAGGATATGATGGATTGGGAGATGGAGCTCCAGAAATGGCAGCTAGTTTAGAACCTAAACAAAATATAAAAACAGCCATTCAAGTTTCTGAAATTACGCCTCTTCGACAAGTGCTTGCATTTGTTCCACTTATATTAGTAGGAGTCATGAATAAATTTTTTACAGCATGGATCCCGATATGGTATCCAAAAGGTTTTGATTTTACAATGATAGGATTAAAAGATTTTGGTAAAGTAGAACTTTCGGCTGTATTAGGAGTCTGGTCTGTGGAATTAGCTTTATTAATTGGAATTGTTACAACGATTATTTTAAATTGGAAACGTTTAGTTACAGGATTCCAAGCTGGTTTAAACGCAAGTATTGGCGGTGCATTACTTGCAGCTATGAACACAGGTGCCGAATACGGATTTGGCGGCGTGATTGCAGCTCTTCCAGGGTTTGGAATGATTAGGGATGGAATTTCGACAACATTTACGAATCCACTTGTGAATGGAGCTGTTACGACAAATGTTCTTGCTGGAATTACTGGATCAGCATCAGGGGGAATGGGAATTGCATTAAGTGCGATGGCAGAAAAGTACATGGCAGCAGCTGAGCAATATCATATTCCTTTTGAAGTTATGCATAGAGTCATCTCAATGGCAGCAGGAGGTATGGATACATTACCTCATAATGGAGCAGTTATTACATTATTGGCAGTAACGGGATTGACGCATAAACAATCTTATCGCGATATTTTTGCTATCACGATTATTAAAACATTAGCTGTTTTTGTAGTGATTGGTATTTATCGTTTAACTGGAATTGTATAATAAAAAGGATTTATTTATTATTCTTGAAATGTTATTTATTATATTAAAATTACACAATAAAAATAAAATATAATAATTTAAATGTGTGTAATAAAAATAGTCTCTCAAGAGGGGGGAAATGGAAATATAGTTTTATGTAATGGAAATTCGATAATAATGTTATGTAAACTATATAATTATATATATGGAAAACATTCAGAAAATACTTTATAATGTAAGGGGTTACAAAAAAGGGAGATATAAATGTTTTCACTTCGGCCTATCGCTTTTGTACAAAATGAAAGAAAGATGATAAAGGATGACGATTGGGGAAAAACAAAATCTACCATTATATTAACAGACTTCTTTTCTGAAGAAAGTATACAGGGGATTGAGAGTTTTTCACATATTGAGATTATCTTCTATTTTCATAAAGTAAAGGATGACCAAATTCAATATGCAGCAAGGCATCCACGTAATAATAAGAAGTATCCAAAAGTAGGTATTTTTGCACAACGCGGGAAAAATCGACCGAATCGATTAGGGACTACAATTGTCAAATTCGTAAGAAAAGAAGGAAAAATAGTAGTAGTTGAGGGCCTAGATGCGATTGATGGGACTCCTATATTGGATATAAAGCCTGTTATGCAGGAATTTATCCCGCATGAAAAAATCATTCAGCCTAAGTGGGCGACGGATATTATGAAAGAATATTGGAAAGGAAGCGGAGAAAAATGAAAATATATGAAGCGACAATTGCAGATTTAGACGGGGTAGCAGAACTCTTTAATAATTATCGTATGTTTTATGGACAAGAATCCAATGTGGAGGAAGCAAAATCTTTTTTACGAAATCGGATGAAAGGAAAAGAATCTGTCATTTTTGTCGCAGTTGAAAACGGAGAATATCTTGCCTTTACACAGTTATATCCTTCTTTTTCATCCATTTCAATGAAGCGACTATGGATTTTAAATGATTTATTTGTCCAAGCTCATAAACGCGGAGCAGGTATTGGCAAAAAACTATTAGATGAAGCGAGAAAATTCGCGTTAGAACATGGCGCAAAAGGTTTAAAATTACAGACAGAAATGAATAATTTCTCGGCGCAACGATTATATGCGGAAAATGGATATTTACGAGATAATCGTTATTTTCATTATGAATTAACATTTTAAAATTGTATATATAGTTAAGAAGCTCAGCGTACAAAAAATTGTAAGTTGAGCTTTATTTATTGAAATAAGTATATATTTATGATTGGTTGAGAATCCACGTTACAGCGTCTTCAAAATTGATCGCAATGTAATTTGGTGTAATATGTGCCCACTTCTCACGATATGTGTGCAAAGCATCATATCCAGCTCCAGTTTGTACTAAAATCGTTTTCGCGTGAACATTTGCACCTGCGACGATATCCGTCCAACGATCACCAATCACGATACATTTTGTTAAGTCTAAATTATGTTTTTTGGCTGCTTGTAGAAGCATGCCAGTACTTGGTTTACGGCATGTGCATCCATCATTATGTCTATGGGGACAAAGATAAATATCATCAAAACCAAATGCGGTGAGTTCTTGAATGAAATCTTCAGTAGTTGCTTTTCCTTCAGCGATGCCTGGTTGGTTTGTAAAAGAAAATAATTTAATATTTTGACTTTTAAGTGCGTGTAAACATTTTTGTGCAAATGGAAATAAAGTAAAAGCACCAGGGTAGCGTACTGTATGATCGCCACCAATTGTTCCATCACGATCGATAAAGATAGCTTGAATATGTTTCATCATGATTATTCCTTTCGAATCGTAATTTAAAAATGTTTCACAAAGCGATATCCATTTATCTCATATCCTAATTTTTTATAAAATGGATGAGCATTTGTTCTTTGAGTACCACTGACAAGCCAGGTTCCAATACAGTTATGCTCTTTGGCTAATTGCTCAGCATACGCCATTAAAATTTGTCCGATTCCTTTTCTTCGTGATGTGGAATCAACACTAATAATGGAAATTTCTCCATAGCGTGTGACATCCTCCAAATTCTCTCGTATGCGAAACCCGAAGAAACCGTGTATTTTATTATCTTCTTCATACACATATAGGAAATCAAATGGACTGAACTTAACAAATTCTAATCTAGTTTGCATATCTTTGTGAGAAATAGTTGAGCCTTTTAGCTCTTTTGTTAGTGAACAGAGTGATGGAATATCATTTATGTTTGCTTCTCGAATTTGAAATGCCATACAATCAACTCCTTGATTTATAACTATAAACTCCATATATTCTATTAAATAATGATTTTTCCTTCTTGTAGAACAATAATGATTAAAATAGATGTATAAAGTGATGTTTTAATAGAGAATGTGTTATGATTTTCTTAAGTTTATTGAAGTGAGAAAGAAGGGGAAATATTTGTTACAAGTTAATATTCGTTCAGCTGGATATGAAACAGATGAAAAAATAATCCGTAATATAGCTTTTTCGATGAAACAAGGTGAGTTAGTTGCACTGATTGGTGCAAATGGAGCTGGGAAAAGTACAACGATAAAATCGATTCTAGGTTTGCTTACCAATATGGAGGGTGAAATATCATTTGGAAAAAAGAATAATCCATATGCATATGTACCAGAACAGCCAACCTATTATGATTATTTAACACTTTGGGAACATATTGAACTATTAATGGCTGCACGTGGCTGTGAAGTCGGAAGCTGGGAAGAGAAGGCAAACGAATTACTACATACGTTTCGGATGGAAGAACACAAGCATGAATATTTATCTAAGTTTTCAAAGGGGATGAAGCAAAAATCAATGCTTATTCTTGCGTTTTTAACAGAGCCAGACTTTTATATCATTGATGAACCGTTTATCGGTTTAGATCCAGTCGCAACAAAAGAGTTTTTAAACTTTTTATATAAAGAAAAAGAGCGCGGCGTTGGAATTTTACTCTGTACACACGTACTAGATACAGCAGAAAGAATTTGTGAAAGATTTCTTCTTATTTCACAAGGTACTTTAGTAGCAGATGGTCATTTAGAAGCAATTCAAGCATTAGCAGAAATGCCAGGAAGTCCACTATTAGATTGTTTTGATGCGATTGTAAGGCGGGAACAACATGATAAAAGAACAATTTAAGAAACGATTATATAGCGAATTGCATAGAAAATGGAAATCGATACGCTCTGTGACAGATTGGACAGTTGCATTATATTTAATTATTCCAGCATTTATATTTTGTGGAATCTATTATCGGTCGCTATGGACAAGAGAAATAGCAATGGAAGAGACTACTTATTTTCTGCTTGGTGTATTTATGTTTTATTGCATTATCTATTCGAGAGGAGTACGATCGTTTTTGGAACGGGCGGATTGTTTATTTTTTATTCAATATCCAGTACATATGCAAAAATTAATGCGATATGGCATGTTATATACGTTTGTTCGGATTAGTATAACAAATGTTATCTTAATCATATTTATGTTACCGCTATGTATGAAAAATATAGGAGCATCACCTTTACAAATTGTATTAGTATGGGGATTTTGTACTGTTTTTCGATTTATGTTGTCATTATTAGTACGGTATATAAATGTATGTATTGGGAAACGATGGGGCTTATGGATGGTTAGTAGTTTGCTATTTTTTATTTGTTTCATTTATCTTGGATGCGGCATATTTTTTATTTTAAAAAGCGCTGTTTATTCCATTATATTTATTATAGTACCAGTTTTGATTAGCGTAGCATGCATAAAACAAAAAGCGAATTATAAGAAGTACTTTTTTAAAGAAATTGAGAAAGAAAAGGAAGAAAGTATGCGCTGGACGAGGGGAATTATGCAAGTTGGCGGGCATGTGACAAATCCGAGCAGTTCGAGCAAAAAGCCGTGGTTGTTTCCTCGTTCTAAAAAATTTTTAGGAAAAGAATCTGATGCACGTATTGTAGAATCTTTTTTAAAAGAATTTTTTCGTACCGGAAGTTCTTTGAGGTTTTATGGGCAGATTGTTTTTATAAGTACAATTAGTATAATGAGAACACCGTGGTGGATTACAATCATCATTCTTATCTTTGCATTGTTTGCTATTTTGCATTACTCACATGATTATTGGCATGAATTTACGAAGAAAATGTTTCTTCATTTATACTGTGAAGAGGGCAAAGTATTATTGCTAAAATGGAGAGCGACGCAGTATTTATTGCTTCCAGCAATTTTGATTTATGCAACAGTGGTCCTTGCTCAATTTTATCTATTACCAGCAATTGTTGTAGGAATTTTAATTGCCGTCATCGTAGGTTGGATTCTATTTTTGCCATAGAAAAAGAGCCGAAAACGGCTCTTTTAGTCTGTAATGGACTGATAGATAAAATATAGTAGAATGACAATACTAATGCCGGAGTATATGACGTCTAGAGTCATTACATCCCCTCCTAGTTGTTGTTATATATAGTGTATGAAATCTTACAATTCCATATTCAATTGAAGCTTATAGAGATGCCAATAAATTTATAAAGTGCAAAAATTAAAATCATTTTGTATAATGGAAGAAATAATCGTTATATAAATGGTAATGAGTAAAAGGGGAGGGAATGAAGATGCCAAATTGGGTTAGAAAAACGTTAGTCGTATTAATCACTGTATTTACATTTGGTTTAGTGACGCCTCCTTCCATTTTGCTTGACAATACAAAAGCAGCGGACAAGCCTACTAGGCAACAAAATTTGGAGCAAACGTCCTATACATATAAAGAAAATGATGAACGGCTAACACCAGAATCTTTTATTACTTATGCGATGAAAGAAGCTGAAAAACAATCTATGCAAAAGTTTGGTTCTAAAATTGGACCTGTAATTGAAGATGAGTTTAAAGAGATTATTTTACCTAAAATAGAGGAAGCGATTGCTAACCTTGCACACGATGTACCGGAAGAGTCATTGCAATCGTTAGCAATTTCACAAAAACCAGCTGGTGGAAATAACGAAAAGATTTTTCATGTGTATGATACGAAAACAGGAACTGACTTATTACGATTCCATGTAAGACGTGATCATCCACCGCAAGATGGATATTATTTCAACTTCCATTATCATCGTTTTGATGATGGGTATATAGCGCATCATGAGTTAGGGGATATTTATTGGAATACAAATATGCCGCCCAAATGGCTATCATAAGAAAGAGTGAGGGAAACCACCCTTGCTCTTTTTTGTGTTTACATATATGAAAATAACAGGGAAACATATAGTAGCGGTGAATACCTTTATCGTTAGACTGATTTAAGGAGAAAATAAGGGGGAGAGAAGGAGATGACACAGTTTGAACCCGGTATTCATCATATTGAATTTTGGGTAGCAAATTTAGAGGAGTCTATGCTGTTTTATAGTAAATTGTTCGCTATCATTGGGTGGCGACAGTTAAACAAATATGCATTTAGTACGGGACGTACTGAAATATATTTTAAGGAAGTAGATGAAAGGATTGTAAGGACATTAGGACCAAGACATATTTGTTATCAGGCTATTAGTAGGAACGTAGTTGATGAAGTGGCAAAATTTGTTAGAAGTGCAGAAGTAGTGGTAATTCGTGGACCGATTGAAATGAATCATTATGCAGAGGGATACTATACGATAGATTTTTATGATCCAAATGGATTTATAGTAGAGGTTGCTTATACACTTAATGTAGAAATATAAGATACGATTTTGATTATAAAATCATAGAGGGAAACAAGGATTCCCTCTATGATTTAGGTCATTCACGTTCTTTTTGTAAATGTAAGAGGCTCAGTACTTAACATTTGTGGTAAGTGTAATTGCAAAGTAGGAAACTCACCGTGTATATTGATGTCATAGGCGAATAATATATTCATTTTTGTTTGGAACAAGGTAACTGTAGTAACGAATATGTCGTAATGATAATGTTGCAGTTGCATTTCTATATCCATAAATTGTACATATAACGAGTCACCTTGTTTGTATACAGTTAACAGGCCATATGCAGGATGCTTAAATGTTCCAGTATAGTCATCTAATTTGTGAGAAGGTACCGTCCCTTTTACTTGCTCAGGCAGCGATTCAATTGGCTCTTTCATCATTTCTTTCATTTTTTCACTATCTTCTACTGCACGTTTATGCCAATCTATGTTTTCTAAACCGAGTAGTTTATCGTAAATATAGTTTGTAAGATAAATAGGAAGTAATGTATTTCCAGAGTTTGTTAATACGATCATTCCTATATTTTCGTTTGGCATAAAGGATATAAGCGACGTAAATCCATCAATATTGCCGCCATGGTGAATCAGTTTATAACCACGATAGGCGCTAATAAACCAACCAAGTCCATAGCCGTTCAATGGAGATTCAGGAGTGGATAAAATGGGGTGATCTGGAATTGGCGTGTGCGGTATATACATATCTTGTAAGTATTCATTAGAGAGTAATTGCTGTTCTCCGATTTTTCCATGATTTAAGTGAAGAAGCACCCAATTTGCCATATCTTCAATTGTAGAATTTATACATCCTGCGGCGCCTACCGTATCGATATTGCGGAACGGAATTTCTTTTATTTCGCCCTCATTTTCAATATAAGGTAATGCATAATTATCTGTATTTTGTAAGTCTGTGACAGAAAAGTTTGTTTGCTGCATATTGAGAGGTTCTAAAATATGTTCTGTAACGTATTGTTCCCATGACCGACTTGTGATTTTTTCCACAAGATAACTAATGGTTACATACATTAAATTGTTATATAAAAATGTCGTGCGAAATGGTGCATCAAGGGATAAATACTTTATTTGTTCCACGATATCTTGTCGAGTTACAGAAGAATTGTACCAAAGCGTATCATGACGATTTACTCCTGTTCGGTGAGAAGCTAAATCACGTCCTGTAACTTGAGATGTAGCAAAAACATCCGATAAAGAGAAGGTTGGGATGTAAGATTGAACAGGAGCGTCCCATGAAAATTTGTTTTGTTGCGCTAGTAAGCTTAATGAAAAGGTGCCAAATGCTTTCGTTGCGGAACCAATTGCGAAGAGTGTTTTCGGTGTAACAGCTTCTCCTTTTTCTACATTTCGATAACCAAATCCCTCCGAAATCATAACCTCGCCATCTTTTATTACTGCTATAGCAGCGCCGGGGACGTGTAAATCGTTCATCATCATTTTAACTTTCGTTTGTAAGTTTCCTATAACAGGGGTTTCAATTTTCGCCATCGCTTTAACCTCCAAATATATTTTTTCTTCCCATGCTAGTATTTCTATCATTGAGAGTGAAAGCCTTTTGGATGTGGAAAAATTAAGAAATTTTTAATGATCAATAAAGTTATTATTTAGAAAAATTCGATATTTAAACTAATTTAAAATATAAATATTTTGGGTGAGAACTTTGTAAATGTATGCATGATTGTTTTTAATATGATAAACTCCATATAGATATAGATGCGAAAGAGGGTTTTTCTTATATATGAAACATGCTGAATATGAATATTTAAATTTATGCCGCCATGTCATGGAGCATGGTACAAAGAAAGAAGATCGTACAGGAACAGGGACGGTATCTGTATTTGGATATCAAATGCGCTTTGACCTTAGTAAAGGGTTTCCCTTATTAACGACAAAGCGAGTGCCATTTCGTCTTGTTGCAAGTGAGTTACTTTGGTTTATGAAAGGTGATACCAATATTCGTTATTTATTGCAACATAATAATAATATTTGGAATGAATGGGCGTTTAAAAACTGGGTAGAAAGTGATGAATATAAAGGGCCGGACATGACGAATTTCGGACTGCGCTCACAAGAAGATGAAGCATTTAAAACACAATACGATGAGCAAATGGAAATCTTTAAAAAGAATGTATTAGAAGATGATGAATTTGCGCGGAAGTATGGTTATTTAGGAGATGTATATGGCAAGCAGTGGCGCGCTTGGAAAACGGCTGCAGGTGAAACGATTGATCAATTAAAAGATGTAATTGAAATGATTAAGAAAACACCGGATTCTCGCCGCTTAATTGTTTCGGCATGGAATCCTGAAGATGTACCAAATATGGCACTTCCTCCATGCCATACATTATTCCAATTTTATGTAGCAGATGGAAAGCTTTCTTGTCAATTATATCAACGAAGTGGAGATATTTTCTTAGGTATTCCATTTAATATTGCAAGCTATTCGCTGTTAACGCATTTAATTGCTCATGAGTGTGGCCTTGCAGTAGGAGAGTTTGTTCATACAATTGGCGATGCACATATTTACACAAATCATTTTGAACAAGTGAAGAAGCAATTAGCACGTGAACCACGTCCATTTCCAACATTAAAATTAAATTCAGATGTGAAATCTGTTTTTGATTTTGAAATGGGGGATTTAACAATAGAAGGATATGACCCGCATCCAGCAATTAAAGCACCAGTTGCAGTCTGATTGTAAGAGGAGATGAAAAGATGATTATTTCATTTATGGTTGCAATGGATGAAAATCGAGTAATTGGTAAAGATAATAAGTTGCCTTGGCATTTACCAAGCGAGTTACAATACGTGAAAAAAACAACAATGGGACACCCTCTCATTATGGGAAGAAAAAATTATGAAGCCATTGGAAGACCGCTTCCTGGAAGACGAAATATTATTGTTACACGCAATACGGATTATTACGTGGAAGGTTGTGAGATTGCTCATTCTGTGGAGGAAGTGTTTGAACTTTGTAAAAATGAAGAGGAAATCTTTGTTTTTGGTGGAGCGCAAATTTACGAGCTATTCTTACCGTATGTGGATAAGTTATATATAACGAAGATTCATCATGCCTTTGAAGGTGATACATTCTTTCCAGAAATCGATATGAAAGAGTGGAAAGAAGTGTTTGTAGAGAAAGGTGTAACGGACGAGAAGAACCCGTACACATATTACTATCATATATATGAAAAGAAACAATAATAAAAAGGATTGATGTGAATATGTTTATTTGCATCAATCTTTTTATTTACATGGTTAGATGAAAGTTTCTGAAATTGCTTTGAAGATGCTATAATGAGAACGAGCATGTGCCTTTTACTATATATTATTATGAAAGAGAGTGTGTATTTCGTTGCTTACTAGGAGGAGGAGAATAGTTTGAAAAAAATATGGGGGGCTCTTTTTCTTTGTTTCATGTTGGTCTTAGTTGGCTGTGGCAAAGAAGAAATGCCAGTAGAGGCATTTCATACATATGCCAAAGCGTGGAATAAGCAAAAGTTCGCTGAGATGTATGATCAACTATCAGAAAATGCAAAAAAGAAAATTTCTAAAAAAGAATTTACTGAGAAATACGAGAAAATTTATGCGGGTATTGAGGTGAAAAACTTAAAGGTAGAAACAGGTGAGGGAAATAAGGAACAAGAAGGCAAAGGACCTGTACATTTTAAAGTAAGTATGGATACTGTTGGTGGAAATATTTCATTTTCACACGAAGCGAAAATGGTAAAAGAAAAAAGTGGGGATAAAGAAGTTTGGAAAATAGACTGGACTCCTGATTTTATCTTTCCAGGGATGACAAAAGATAGCAAAATCCGTATGCAAACATTCCAAGCAAAACGCGGTGAAATTTATGATCGCAACGGGAAAGGGCTTGCCATAAATGGAAAAGCATCTCAAGTAAGCATTGTTCCTGGTAAATTAGAGTATAATGCAGCACAGACAAAAGAAGCGATTGCGAAACTATTAAATATGTCTGTGGAAGAAATCGATCAAAAATTAAATGCAAAATGGGTAAAATCAGATTACCTTGTGCCAATTGGCATTTTACAAGAGGGAGCTACTCAAAATGATTTTATTGACTTACCGGGTGTTGTAACTCGTCCTGTAGATGTTCGTACATATCCATTAGGAGAAGCGGCGGCACATTTAACTGGTTATATTGGAAAAGTAAATGCTGATGATTTAAAGAAACTTGCGAAAAAGGGCTATCAAGCGGATGATCCAGTTGGAAAAGCTGGTTTAGAGCAAGTGTTTGAAGAAAAGCTACGTGGTAAAAAAGGTGGGCGTGTCTTTATGGAAGATGCGCAAGGGAAAGAAATCAAAACATTGGTGAAAACGGAAGCGGTAGATGGTGAAAATATCAATTTAACAATTGATAGTACGATTCAAGAAAAAATTTATAATGAAATGAAAGGAGAAGCAGGCTCAAGTGCGGCCATTAATCCGAAAAGTGGTGAGACAATCGCACTTGTTAGTAGCCCAGCTTATAATCCGAATATCATTGTAAGAGGAGTTTCAAAAGCGCAACGTGAAGCTTGGGCTAATGACCTGAAAAAGCCGATGACGAACCGATTTACACAGTTAGCTGTACCAGGTTCTGTATTTAAGCCTATTACAGGTGCAATTGGTCTTGAAACAAAAACAATTGATCCGAAGGAAGAATTAAAAATTGAAGGATTGAAATGGACGAAAGATTCCTCATGGGGTAACTATTATGTAACACGTGTAAAAGATGCAAGTCCAATTGATTTTGACAAAGCGATGAAGTATTCTGATAACATTTATTTTGCACAGCAAGCATTAAAAATTGGGAAAGATAAATTTATAAATGAAGCAAAAAAATTCGGATTTGATGAGAAATTACCAATTGAGTACGGGTTCCCAGTTTCAAAAATTGTGAATGATGGAATGAAAAATGATATTCAAATGGCGGATACAGGGTATGGACAAGGTCAAGTATTAATGACGCCTCTTCATTTAGCTTTCACATATGCACCAATTGTAAATGATGGAACGATACCTTCACCGCACCTTATCAAGACAGAGAAACTACCAAAGGCTTGGAAAGAGAATGTCATTTCTAAAGAAAACCAAGATATATTAAAAACAGCATTAACAAAAGTTATTAATGACCCAGATGGTACAGGGAAAATTGCTAAAATTGATGGCATGACTCTTGCTGGAAAAACAGGAACGGCTGAGTTAAAGGCAGCAAAAGATGCAGAAGGTAAAGAACTTGGATGGTTCGCTGCTTTTGATTTAAATGCACCTGACATGATTGTTACAATGATGATTGAAGATGTAAAAGGGCGGGGTGGAAGCAATATTCCAGCTGAGAAAGTAAAGCATGTTTTTCAAAAGTGATAGATAACGAGAGGAGCTATCTCTATTTAAAGTAGAGATAGCTTTTTTAAGGATAATATTATAAAGTTGTTATAATGGGATATAGTAAAACTAAATAACTCATTAACTTACGAAAAAAAAGCTACTATTTTTGTTGACAAAGGAGAAGCCTTTTTGTATTATACTTACATAAGGTAAGTAATTTACTTTTAAAAAACAAATCTCAAATTAAAGATAAATGTATAAAGGGAGAGAATATAATGACAAAAGTTCTATTTATTACAGCAAATCCAAATTCAGCAGAAACATCTTTCGGTATGGCAGTAGGAGAAGCTTTTATCGAAGCATATAAAAATGAAAACCCACAACATGAAGTTATAACAATCGATTTATTTCACACAACAGTACCAGTAATTGATGCAGATGTATTTGCAGCTTGGGGCAAATTTGCAGCAGGTGAAGGTTTTGAAGCATTAACTGAAAATCAACAACAAAAAATTACAGCAATGAACACAAACTTAGAAACATTTATGAATGCAGATCGTTATGTATTTGTAACACCAATGTGGAACTTCGGTTACCCACCAGTAATGAAAGCATACTTAGATAATATTGCTATTGCAGGTAAAACGTTTAAATATACTGAAAATGGTCCAGTAGGATTATTAGAAGGTAAAAAAGCACTTCATATCCAAGCTACAGGTGGCATTTACTCTGAAGGTGACTATGCAGCAGTAGACTTTGGTCGTCAACACTTAAATACCGTATTAGGATTTATCGGTGTATCTGACACAGAATATCTTGCAGTCGAAGGGATGAATGCAAATCCTGAAAAAGCACAAGAAATTAAAGAAGCAGCAATTGCTAAAGCACGTGAATTAGCAAAACGTTTCTAATATAGAAAACTCAAAAATGTCCAAACGCTTGTCGTTTGGACATTTTTTCTTCTTTTTCCCTCGTTTGTCTAGTATAATGAAGGACGGAATGATAATAGGTGGGGGTTTTGTATGATTCAAACGTTTTTTAAAGCTTTATATTTAATTGTAATTGTAATCGGTATTACACCGAGATTGTGGCGCATTCAAAAGAAAGTAAATACACTATCGCCACAAGAGAAAGATCGCCTTGTATATAAAACAACAAATTGGTTTGGAAAAAAGATGGTTCGTGCAGCTGGAGCTGGATCGACTGTAGAAGTGAAAGGTCTTGAAAATGTACCGAAAGATCAACCGGTACTTGTTGTAAGTAATCATCAAAGTAATATGGATATCCCTGTTTTACTAGGATATTTAAATAAGTCGATTGGATTTGTTTCAAAGGCAGAAATAAAAAAAATTCCGATTGTACCAGCTTGGATGGAATTAATGAATTGTGTGTTTATGGATCGCAGTAATCGCCGTCAATCTCTTCAAGCGATTAAAGAGGGGATTGAACGATTAAAAAAGGGTCACTCTCTCGTAATTTTTCCAGAAGGAACACGCAGTAAAGGCGGCGAAATAGGTGAGTTTAAAGCAGGGAGTTTTCACCTTGCAATCAAATCGGGAGTAGCTATTTTACCAGTCACGATAGAGGGGACATATAAGATGTTTGAAGAGAATGGAAATAGACTGAAACCAGCACATGTAACGCTTACTATTTCAAAACCAATTACACCTGAGCAATATGGAAGTATGGATGTTAAAGAATTAACGCAGTATACAAAGGATATGATTGCTGCTCAATTACATAAGTAATAAAAAAACTCTCAGCTTGAAAAAGCTGAGAGTTTTTTTATGCGACAGGTAAAACGTAAAATAATACGCAGAAGAACATCATTGTACTACCGCCTAATACGAATAGATGCCATATTGCATGATTGAACGGTAGTTTTTCCCACAGGAAGAAAATAGCACCGACTGAATAGAGAATCCCCCCAATTAAAAGGAGAGAAAATCCATGTCCAGTTAAGTTTTCATACAGGGGTTTAATAGCTACTATAATAAGCCATCCCATAATAATGTAGCAAAGTGTTGACATTTTAATAAAGCGGCGTACAAAGAAAATCTTAAAGAGAATCCCCCCGATTGCTAATGCCCAAATAATGGCAAGAAGTGTCCAGCCAAGAGGGCCTCGTAGCGTAATGAGTAAAAAAGGTGTATATGTTCCGGCTATTAATAAGTAAATAGCAGAGTGATCTAAAATGGTAAAGAGTTTTTCAACTTTTGGATGGTGAATGCTATGTAATAATGTTGAAAATAAATATAGTAGAAACATGCTTACGCCATAGACTGTAAAAGCGATAACGGCAGAAGCTGTACCGTGCTTTGAAGCATGGATAATTAATATGATTAATGCGGGTATACTTAAAATAGCACCAATTCCGTGAGTAATCGCATTCGCAATTTCTTCTTTTACGAACTGTGTCATTTTAGTTATCTTTTGTGTCATAATTAATCCCTTCCATCGATAAAATCAATTACTATCTCTTTAAACATATCATATGCAATAAAAATAGGAAATAAAATTTGTATAATTGATTATATTTTTTAATTTTTTTGACAAAATATAATAGATTCGTTGACGTTTACGAAATTTTTTGACAAAATGAGGTTATGGGATAGTAGAAGGGAAAAATCGAGTGAAAAGGGGATGAGGAAATGTTATCAAATATTGGTTTTCCGGGATTAATTTTAATTTTAGTAGCCATACTTATATTATTTGGTCCGAAAAAATTACCAGAAATCGGAAGGTCTTTGGGTGAAACATTAAAAGAATTTAAAAAATCGACGCGAGAGTTAACGGATGATGCATTTCAGGAGAAAGAGAAAAAATAAATCATAGTAAAACGTGATATGAAATATTTCTTAGATAGGAAGAACGTCTATGCATAGAAAAGGAGAGTGTTTTTTAGAAATGCTTTTCTTGTTTTTATAGTCAAGGAGTATGATCGATATATGAAAGTCGATTTCAACGAGAGAGTGTAGTAGAATTTTTGCTAGATTGGGTGAGAGAAGTGTGGTGAACGAGATGGAAGATCGAGAGATGAGTATAGTAGAACATATCGTAGAACTTCGAAAACGTCTAATAATTACTGTTTTATCATTTATCGTATTTTTAATAGTCGGTTTTGTTTTTACGAAAGATATTTATTTTTGGTTAGTAAAAGATTTACCGATGAAGCTGACAGTTCTCGGTCCGAGTGACGTATTATGGATCTTTTTCTCGATTGCTACTGTATTCGCCATTGTTTGTACAATTCCAATTGCAACAATGCAAATTTGGTTGTTTGTAAAACCGGGATTACATCCGCGTGAGCAGAAAATGACATTAATGTATATTCCTGTATTATTTGTATTATTTATAGCGGGTTTATGTTTTGGATATTTTATTGTAATGCCATTTTTATTTCATTTTTTAACAACAATTGGAAATGAAATGTTTTATACGATGTTTACGACAGAAAAATATTTTCATTTTGTATTAAATTTAACAATTCCATTTGCGGTTATATTTGAATTACCAGTCATTGTTATGTTTTTAACAAGCATAGGTTTATTAACAGCGGAATTTCTGCAAAAAGTCAGAAGATATGCTTACGTTATATTAATCATTCTTGCTGCTTGTATATCGCCACCTGATTTTTTATCACATAGCTTAGTGGCTGTACCTCTTATTTGTATTTATGAAATAAGTATTGCTATATCTAAATTTACAAGTAGAAGGAAGCAAAGAAGAGAAGAAATACACTCAAAAAGTGCCTCATTATAAAGGCACTTTTTGAGTGTATTTGTTATACTATGTTTATAATCGCATACAATATAAAAAAGAAAAAAATTATAGAATCTCCGAAATTTAGACAAACTTTTCACCTTTGTAAGTTTATACTGAAGTTACAAATCCAATAAAAAAGAGGATTGATATTGTGATTATGAAAAGTTTTTACTTTACTCATTCAACAGGAAATTGTATTAAAATATTCGAAATACCGGTTCTACAAGCACATCATCCATTAGCGTTTCTGATTCAGTCGCGCCTCCAATTATTTATCACAAAAATTCAAAAACAAAAACACCCGAGGGTCTCATACTCTTTCCGAGAATATTTACAAAGTTGTTTAAAGTGGAATGATTACGCAAATGTATATCGAGCAAATACACTTGAAAAAAATGCATGATGGAACTATTGGCAGAGCAAATGAGCTCTGCCGTTTTCTTTTTGGGCATAAAAGAGAAGATTTTTTACAGAAAAATGCTTTCAAATGGTTGAAAGCATTAGGAATACTAGTATAATAACAAGGAGAGCGTATTGGAAAGGGAAGAAGCAAAATATGCAAAAAATTAAAATTGTAACAGATTCAACGGCAGATTTATCACAAGATGTGATTGAGAGATATGATATTCATGTAATCCCATTATCTATTTCTGTAAATGGACAAACATATTTAGATAGAATAGATATACAACCAGATGAATTTATTGAAGAAATGTTGAAGTCAGAGGAATTACCAAAAACATCACAACCTGCTATGGGATCATTTGTTGAAATGTATGAAAAATTAGGAGAAGATGGTAGCCAAGTTCTTTCCATTCATATGACGGGTGGGATGAGCGGTACAGTTGCAACCGCAAATAGCGCAGCATCCATGACAGACACAAAAGTAACAGTTGTCGATTCTCAATTTATTTCTCATGGTTTAGCGTATCAAGTTCTTGAGGCAGCCAAGATGGTACAAGCAGGTCGTTCATTAGAAGAAATTTTAAATCGTCTTGATGAAGTAAGAAAAAACACTCGTTTATATGTTGTTGTAGATACGCTAGAAAATTTAGTGAAAGGTGGACGCATCGGAAAGGGGAAAGCCTTCATTGGTTCATTATTAAATATTAAACCAATTGCTAGCCTTGAAGATGGAGTTTATAATCCTGTTACGAAAGTGCGTAGCCAAGGACAAATTGTAAAAACATTAGCGAAATTGTTTGAACAAGATATAGCTGGAAAGACTGTGAAGGCAGTAGCAATTCCACATGCAAAAGCACTTTCGCTTGCAGAAAGTGTAAAAGCTGCTGTTGAGAAAGTAAGCGGATTTGCACAGGCAGAGATTCTCTATACAACACCAATTATCAGTACGCATACAGGACCAGGAGCAATCGGTTTTATGTATTTAGCTGAGTAGAAAAAAGCTACTTGAAATTTTTATTCAAGTAGCTTTTTTTAATTGTATAAAAAATAAGAAATAAGCAGAGCTATACAAGCACTTCCACTAATGATAAATCGTGTTTGTAAGTATTCTTTCATCTAAGCACCTTCCGCTCTTTTCTATATAATATATTTTCAAGAAAAAAGGCTATGCTTGGAAAGGTTCTAAATTTTTTTTAGTTTCTGCCTGTTTTGGTACGGAAGAATATAGAAATGTTTGCCCAAGAAATAGCACATGTAAGTGTTCCCAAGGTAACATACGCAAATTCCAATTATTGCGAAGGCGTGTGATAGCTTCCCTCGGCGTTTCATCTGCAAGCGCAAATGCTCCATAATGCATAGGAATGAAGTGAGTTGCATTCACATCTAAATAGGCTTGTACGGCTTCCTCAGGTGAGACATGAGAGACTTTCATAAACCACTCTGGTTCATAGGCACCTATAGGCATGAGTGCAACATCGATTGAGAAGCGTTTTCCAATTTCCTTAAATCCTCGAAAATAGCCACTATCTCCACAGAAATAAATGGTTTCGTCCGCTGTTTCATTGTGAATTATCCAACCTCCCCAGTGAGAAGTATTCATATCAAACAATGATCGTCTCGTCCAGTGTTGAGATGGAACAAAATGGAATGAGACTTCATCAATTGTTGTAGATTCCCACCAGTTATATTCTTCTACACGCGTGAACTTCTTTCGTAAAAATAATTTTTTAAGTCCCGCAGGTACTAAATATAGAACATCATTGTCTAGTTGGCGGAGTGTTGAAAAGTCTAAATGGTCGTAATGACCATGTGAGATAAGCACAATGTCGATATTAGGTAGTTCTTGTAGTGAGAGTCCGGGCTCTGTAAGTCGCGGTATAAACTTTAATTTTTTTGCCCAGACAGGATCCGTTAAAATATTTAATCCGTTTGTTTGAATGAAGAAAGTGGAATGTCCGATCCATGTAATAGTCGTTTGTTCATTGTTCATTCGTAAAAATTCAACTTGCTTTACAGGTGATTGTTCCACGAGAAATGAAAAATCTTTTTTACCTAAATTACGTTCTCTTCGCCACTTTAAAAACGAACGAATCGATTTTTTTGTACTAACGGTATCCATGTTTTCGTAGCGTTTCGCCATGAACATCACCTCATTTAAAATCTTTTTAGTTGTATTGTACCGAAATCTTGTAAAGGAAAACAGTGGAAAGCATTGATGAATCATTAAAAACTTGTAAAGAATGGTTTGAACTTCTTTACAAAATAAGCATGTATTTGTTGGAAGTATGCAATGTGAAGATATTGTAAGGGAATAATATTAGTAAATAATGAAATGTTTGTCCAGTTATTTACTTGCAAATGAAACGAATATCTATCAATTCGTACGATTTCGTGAACAAATAGGATAAACAATTTTCTCATAGTGTTTACTTTTGTTATGATAAACTTAAAATACATATTAAGGAAAGAGAAGAGAGGGTTGAAAATGAAGCGTTATCAAAAGCTGATTGGTCTCATAGTTGTTTTTTGCTTCTTTATACTTGCAGGATGCGGCTCAGGATCAAAACTCCGTAAACCATTAAATTGGGACTTAGAAACTTTTCAATATATAAATCAAGATGGAAAACAATTTGGAACAAAAGATTTAAAGGGAAAAGTATGGGTAGCTGACTTTATGTTTACGAATTGCCAAACAGTTTGTCCACCGATGACTGCCAATATGGCGAAATTGCAAAAAATGGCAAAAGAACAAAAATTAGATGTTCAATTTGTTTCGTTTAGCGTAGACCCTGAAGTAGATAAGCCGGAGAATTTAAAAACATTTATACAAAAATTTACAGATGACACAAGTAATTGGAACTTATTAACAGGGTATTCGTTAGAAGATATAAAAAAATTCTCAAAAGAAAATTTTCAAGCACTTGTTGAAAAGCCAGAAAATGGGCAGGTTGTTCATGTAACATCATTTTATCTAATTGATCAAAATGGGAAAGTAATGAAAAAGTATAGTGGAATTAGTAATACTCCATATGAAGATATATTGCGTGATATGAAACGGCTATTGGATTAAAAGAAGGATGCTCAGCATCCTTCTTTTTAAAATACATTCACTTGTAAATTAATCGATGGATAAAATATCATGTTGCTGCGGAAGCTTTAGGACACGAATTTCTAATACACCATTTTGATAAGTAGCTTTTGCGGTCTTTTTATTTATTAAATAGGGTAATTTAATCATACGAGAAGATTCTGAAACAGAGCGTTCACGACGATAATAATTATGCGAAGCTTTGTCTTCTGTTTCTTCAAGAATATCTTCAGTTACAGAAATCTTTAAGTATTCGCTTTGCATTTCGATTTGTATTTGTTCTTTTTGGACACCTGGAAGTTCAGCTGTAACAACAAGTTCTTCACCAGCTTCATATAAATCAACGGGGAATGTTAATAAACGAT
This sequence comes from Bacillus cereus group sp. BfR-BA-01522, assembly GCF_022662635.1. Lineage (NCBI taxonomy): Bacteria > Bacillati > Bacillota > Bacilli > Caryophanales > Bacillaceae > Bacillus > Bacillus cereus group sp. BfR-BA-01522. Next base: position 79,022 of record NZ_JAKUDY010000003.1, read on the forward strand.
TTCCCTTTTGGAAAAAATGATTCAAATCAGCAATTACGTTACGAAGAGGTGTCTGCTCGAAAAAATCATCAATTTGTTTCAAGTAATTTCGGGCTGGTGGACGTGAAGACGACTCTTTTTGCTCTTCGCTCATGACGATCCCTCCTAGAAATCAATTTGCAATATCATATGACAAAAGTGGAGAAATGTGAGTGCGTATTTTTCAGGTTTATATAAAAAAATACTAAAAATGCGAAACGGAGTGATTTTTTTATAGTTTTTGTCGCCATATTAAGTTGATTATGCTAGTATAAATAGGGTTGATATAGTAGTATAGAAACAGAATGAAAACTGAAAGAGGGTAAGAAGTATGTGTGGTTTTGTAGGATGTTTATGTGAAAACCCTAGAGAGTTTTCAGAAACAGAAAAACATCAATTTGAAAATATGAACACGATTATTTTCCATCGTGGTCCAGATGACGAAGGGTATTTTCGTGATGAGCATGTACAATTTGGCTTCCGCCGTTTAAGTATCATTGACTTAGAGGCAGGACATCAGCCGCTAACTTATGAAAATGATCGATATGTAATTATTTTTAATGGTGAAATTTACAACTATGTAGAATTGCGAGAAATGTTACTAGAGAAAGGGGCAACATTCGCAACGCAATCTGACACTGAAGTAATTATTGCGTTATATGCACATATGAAAGAAAAGTGTGTGGATTACCTTCGCGGTATGTTTGCCTTTATGATTTGGGATCGTGAAGAGAAAAAACTTTTCGGAGCGCGTGATCATTTCGGCATCAAACCTCTTTACATCGCAACAGAAGGGGATACAACATTCTTTGCATCTGAAAAGAAAAGTATTATGCATGTTATGCAAGATAAAGGTGTAAATCCAACTTCGCTACAACATTACTTTACGTACCAATATGGTCCAGAACCAGAAACATTGACAACAGATATCAATAAAATTGAACCTGGCCATTATTTTGTAAAAGAAATTGGTAAAGAGATGGAGATTCATCGTTACTGGAAGCCATATTTCAAGGCTTCAAACGCAACGAAAGAAGAGCATATTCAAGCGATTCGCGATGTACTATATGATTCAGTAAAAGTGCATATGCGCAGTGATGTACCAGTAGGTTCATTCTTATCTGGTGGTATTGATTCATCTATTATTGCTTCTATTGCAAAAGAAATGAATCCAAATCTTCTAACGTTCTCTGTTGGTTTTGAACGTCGCGGCTTTAGTGAAGTAGACGTAGCGAGGGAAACTGCTGAGAAGTTAGGTGTGAAAAACTATAGTGTATTTGTAACACCACAAGAGTTTATGAATGAATTCCCGAAAATTATGTGGCATATGGATGATCCATTAGCGGATCCAGCAGCAGTACCATTGTACTTCGTTGCAAAAGAAGCGCGTAAACATGTAACAGTTGTTCTTTCTGGTGAAGGTTCAGACGAACTGTTTGGTGGATATAATATTTATCGTGAGCCCAATTCTTTAAAAATGTTCTCTTACATTCCTACTCCAGGAAAAGCTGTTTTAAAAGCTTTGAGCGGAGCACTGAAAGAAGGATTTAAAGGAAAAAGCTTCCTAGAGCGTGGATGTACACCAATTGAAGAGCGTTACTATGGCAATGCGAAAATCTTCCGTGAAGAAGAAAAAGCAGTATTCATGAAGCACTACAATGAAAGTATTAACTATATGGATGTCACGAAACCATTGTATAATGAAATTAAAGATTATGATGATGTAAGTAAAATGCAATATATTGACATGTACACATGGTTACGTGGAGACATTTTATTAAAAGCGGATAAAATGACAATGGCAAATTCATTAGAGCTTCGTGTACCATTTTTAGATAAAGAAGTATTTGACGTTGCTTCAAAAATTCCGACAGAATTAAAAATCGCTAACGGAACAACAAAAGCAATTTTACGTGAAGCGGTACGTGGAATTGTTCCAGATCATGTGTTAGATCGTAAGAAACTAGGATTCCCGGTGCCAATTCGTCACTGGTTAAAAGATGAAATGCACGACTGGGCTGTTAATATCATTAAAGAAAGCAAAACAGAGCATTTAATCGATAAGCAATATGTATTAAACTTACTAGAAGCGCATTGTGCGGATCAAGGCGATTATAGCCGTAAAATTTGGACAGTATTAGCATTTATGGTATGGCATCAAATCTTTGTTGAACATAAATATGATACAAATAAATTCCATGAAGAAACAAAGCGTGCATATAGCTTAGTTTAATTTAAAAAAACCTTAAGGTCACGTTTGATCTTAAGGTTTTTTTCATAAATACACACTATACTTGATACAATAAGAATAAAAGGATGGACAATGTATGATTACATTTGAAAAAGTGAATGCAGGTACAAAAGAAGTAGTTAAGGAAATGTTTGCTTCCCACGGCTTAGAGACAGAAGACGTGCAATATTGTATAAAAGCTGATGATACATATATTGGCGTAATTGGTTATGTCGTTCAAGATAAAAGTGCACAATTATCTCATTTTGTCATTCATTTTGATTATCAAGGTTATGGATATGGTACGAATGCTTATTTTACATTTGAGGAGATGATAAAACATAGACAAATAAAAGAGATAAAAGTAGCAATCCAAAATGTAAATGATAAAGCAAGAGCTTTTCTTGAAGGAGTAGGCTTTACGTTAGACGAAAATAGATACATAAAACGTTTTTAACACTTAAATAAATGTAAGGCAGGTGGGGGAATGTCGATAACAACCGGTCTTGTATTAATAGGGAGTTGCTTTTTTATTGCAGAAATGTGCCAACTTTTTATGCGAAGAAATATGCGAATAAAACGCAAGCCGTGCGAATGGCAATATACTCCGTTTTTTTTCGTTTTACTAATTACTTTATTTTTGGTGCAAAATATTATTCATTTTCCACCGCTGTTAAGTATTATTTTGAAATTTGGCTTATTATATAGCGGAATTGGGCTTCTCATTTTATTTTGTCTATTTTGTATACGCCATACTCATTATCAGTCTTACATATTTATTTTAAATTGGTTAAACAGAGATGATAACAACCGCCATATATAAGGCGGTTTTCGTATATACATGAAAGTGTATGGATTCCTAGTATAGATAGAAGAAAGGAAGAGAGCGGGGATATTGAAGGGAAGGATAGAGACCGCAATCCATTTTCAGTATGTATTTTATAGATTGAAATATCAGAAAATTGTTTTTGTTAAAGGGGAGTAGGTGTACAATAGAAGTAATATGCTGTAAAGAGGTGAAGGAATTGACAGGTGTTTATAAAGAATGGATTTTATTTAATGGAAGAATTGTAAATACAAAGCAAGAAAGGCCGACGATAGAGTTAGAAGAGCGAGGATTGCAGTTTGGAGATGGAATTTACGAAGTGTTTCGATTGTATAACGGAAAGCCACATTTACTAGAGTTACATTTGGAAAGATTTTTTACATCTATGAAAGAAATTCATTTGATTCCCCCTTTTACAAAAGAAGAACTTATCGAGCAACTTCAACAATTGATTGAGAAAAATCAATGTAAGGAAGATGGGAATGTATATCTTCAAATTTCACGAGGTGTTCAGCCTCGAGATCATGTATACGACTCGAATTTACAAGCTACGTATTTTGCAAACATTGTTCCATATCCAAGACCTACTCAGACAATGGAAGAAGGAATAAAAGTTACGGTAGAAGAAGATATTCGCTGGAAGTTGTGCCATATTAAATCCTTAAATCTGCTTCCTAACATTATGATTAAAAATAAAATTCATGAGCAAGGATATCAAGAAGCGATACTGGTTCGAGATGGAGTTGTTACGGAAGGGTGTCATTCTAATTTCTTTATCGTAAAGAATAATAGATTGATTACACATCCTGCTAATCAGTTTATTTTACATGGAATTACCCGTCATCATGTGATTTCGTTGGCAAAGTCTTTACGTATTGAAGTGGAGGAGAGAGAATTTTCTTTGCAGGAAGTTTATGAAGCGGATGAATGTTTTTTTACTGCAACCCCTCTTGAAATATTTCCAGTTGTTCAAATAGGAAATGAGCGATTTCGAAATGGAGAAAGGGGACCTGTGACAAAAAAATTACAAGCCGCTTATGAAGAAAGTATTGCCCCTTTAAAGGTAACAAATTAAGTATTGCAAGAAAAAAGAAGCTGGATATTCTCCCAGCTTTTTTTCGTGATATAATGCAAGGAATAGGATGACTTTTGAAAACGTTATAAAAGGGGACATTATCATATGAATTATGAAATATTTAAAGAAATAGTTCATGGCCGACGAAGTATACGGAAGTTTACAGAACAAGAAGTATCTGTTCAGGACATAGAGGAAATTATTGATTGTGCTCGCTATGCACCAAGTGATACAAACTCTCAAACATGGGAATTTATTGTGATTATGAATCGAGATAAAATTAAAGATATTGAGAATATGACATGGGAAGCATTACATAAATTGGCTGATCAAGCTGCAAAGAACGGTCAAGAGAAAGCAGGAAAACTGCTCACGCGTTCCTTTGGACCATATGCAACGGCATTTTCTGATGCACCGGTGCTAATTATATGTTTAGCAACACCGTATGAATCTAAATTTCGCGAAAAAATATTTGATCCTATTTCGTTTGTTCCAGAGGCAGTATGGGCAGAAGAAGGAATGAAAAGCAGCTGCTTAGCAGCACAAAACTTAATGTTAGCAGCACATGCAAGAGGGCTAGGCACATGTCCGATGACAGGGCCGGTGCTGTTGGCGCAAAATGAATTACGAGAGTATTTACAAATAGAGCGAGAAAAACAAATGAATATGGTGATTGCATTAGGATATCCAAAAGATCATCCAAGGAAGCTCGCACGAAAAGAAGTAAAAGAGATTACAAAATTCATTTTTTAAGGATGATATGGTAAAACAGACATTGCTTTGATCAATGTCTGTTTTCTTTTTCTCATATGAATATTTCCTAAATAAAATGGGTTAAAATGAAATAGAAAGAGGAGGTTCCACAAATTTCTTGAAAAATGTAATATTGTTAAAAAAGAAAGTATGATATAGTAATCGCGAATAAACAAGTTTGTTCACGTAAGTGTTAAAAATGAATTTTAGAACATAAAACTATTTTTGTATAATAAACGAAAGGGACCAATAGACAGGGGGAATGGATTTTGAAAAAATTCATAATCGCTGGATTGTCTGCTTTATTGCTTATCGGATGTACTGCGCAAAATGAAATGAAAGAAGTGCAGTCTGTGAAAGAAGAACAAGTTGTAAATGCAAGTGATGAAAATTTAATTCCTTTTCCTAAAGGAGTAAGTCCGATGGGGGAAGGAGAAGTAAAAGTCATTACGCCAGATGGTACTTCGGAAAACGGAAATGTACCAACCGTGTTTGTGAAGAAAGATACTTTAATACAACAAGTTGAGGTAGAGCTCACTAATTTTCAAAGTGATAAAGAAACGTTTGTATTCGTAGATGATATATTTGCAGACAAATACCAAGTTACGAGTGTAACGCAGACAACAGTGGCATTAAAACAAACAACATTAGAGACTGGGCATCATACAGTTACAGCAGTACAATTTGAGAACAATGATCCAAAAGGAAACGTTGTAAGTTTCAAACAAGCGAATTTTGAAACGCAGCCAGCATCTTAACAAAATATATAAAAAAAGTACATTACTTACACAGGTAGTGTACTTTTTTTATATATAGAATGAAAGGGACATAATGATTAGAATCGTTATCATGTTTGTAGGTATTTTGTTTGAAAGTGTCGAATACAACATATGACGTCGTAAAAGCACGTTTTCTATTGTTTAGTATGAAACAAATCGAGATGCGAGCAAGTAGAACGTTTATGAAACAGTGTAGGGTTTAAAATTAGGTTTGAAAAAACAGTACAAAGACAGAGTGAAAATCTATTTGACAGTAGGAGTTGAAGGGATATGGGGAAAGAGGCTTTATTAATTGTAGATATGAGTAATGATTTTGTAGCGGATAATGGATCTTTAACTGCTGGTAAACCAGCGCAACAAATTGTACCGTATATTACAGAATTAGCAACTCGCTTTTTAGAAGAAGAGAATATTGTTGTTGTTACAATGGATGCGCACCAGCCTGATGATCCTCATTTTCAATTATGGACGCCCCATAATATTGTGAATACAGAAGGGCAACAATTATATGGTGAATTATATGAATGGTATCAAGAAAATAAAGGAAACGAAAATGTAATTTATGTCCCAAAAACAAATTATAATGCATTCTTTAAAACAGATTTGGCCGCTACTTTGAAAAACTTGGAAGTGGAAAAAGTGCATACTGTTGGAGTATGTACGGACATTTGTGACTTTTTGACAATAGCTGGAGCAGATGCAGAAGGATTTCAAACAGCAATACATAAGCGAGGCGTCGCAACATTTACTGACCTTGGTGAAGCCATGATCAATCACATGAAACTTTGTTTTCATACTGAAATCATTGAATAGAAAATGGGTGAAATCACAAGCTAAAACATAACTGGTGGAGAAGGTAATACATGTTATAGAGGATGATTAAAGTGAAAAATTCCGTTTCTGGCGGAATTTTTTTATTTTCTTCATTGACTTTCCTATCATTTGACACGCCCGCCCCTAAAAGTTAGTGGGATTCTTGCTACTAAAGGCGAAGTCCATTTCTGGTATCGCTGACGTGCAAGATTGCGGTGTGCCATCACCACTCTCACGACAGACCGTATAGGTTCGTGAGTTACGGTACTACTATCATACCGTTGTGTTCATATGTTTTAGTGTCTTATTCTTGTCTATCATTCAAGATCCCACAAACGTGATTCTTTTTAGTGAGATCTTGAATTTCACATACCGTATAATAAAGAAATAATGGAAAAAAGTACATAATCAAATAATCAAGCAAATAGTTTGACCTTTTTTGACTATTTGATATAATAAAGACAGAAAGAGTTAATCTTTCATTCATATCTTATAAGGAGGAATGAAATATGCGTGATTTATTTCCGGAATTAACAAATCGTAGAAATGGTGTTGCAGAATTTGGGTCTTCTTTATTTGAGATGATGACAGATGCTTTCTTTAAACCAATGAACATGAATACTTTTAAAGTAGATGTTCAAGAGGATTCTGATAAATATGTAGTGGAAGCAGATTTACCAGGATTTCAAAAAGAAAACATTCAAGTTGACTTTGAAAACGATATGTTAACAATTCAAGCGACTCAAAATCATGAAGTAGAAGAAAAAAATGAACATGGCACATATATTCGTAAAGAGCGCTCTACAGGTTCATTTATTCGTCGTTTTACATTTAACGGCGTAGAAAATGAAAATGTAAAAGCAAAATTTAAAGATGGTGTGTTAACAATCGAGTTACCAAAATCTAATCAAGTGAAACAAAATAGAAATATTATTGATATAGAATAAAGAAGCTGAGCAATTCAGCTTCTTTTTTTTTGAAGTAGTATTTAGAAAATTCGTGATGTTATAATGCTATTGGGTGATAAAAATGGATGATACAGCAACAGAAAAGGAGACAATGCGTTTAAAAATGTTGAAGGAAATTGCATATGATATGAAAGGAAGCGATGAAACAGAATCGCTTGTCATTGTTAACAAAAAGAGAAAGAAGTTCTTTATGAAATTGCGAAAGGGAGAAGTAATAAAGAAATTGCAGTAGAGCTTCATATTACAGAGCAAACAGTGAAAACACATGTTTCAAATGTGCTTGCAAAGCTGGAAGTAGAAGATCGGACACAGGCAGCACTTTACGCTGTAAAACAAGAAATATGAAAAAATAGATAAAGATACCAAATAACGGTTTTTCTTCTTCGCATAATTAGGTACAATAAAACTCATATGGAAGGGGAAGATATAACATGCCTGGTACAAAAGTTGGTATAGGGAAAATTCAGGCTTCATTAAATGGCTTATCGCCAAAGCTTCGAAGTATAGCTGAACATATAATACAATATCCGCAAGATGTTGTACATAAATCAATTACGGAATTAGCGGATATTACAAATAGTTCAGAAGCAACGATTTTTCGCTTATGTAAGCACCTTGGATTTCAAGGGTTTCAAGATTTGAAAATTACATTAGCACGTGAAATTGTACATACACCTATGCAAAATATTCACGAAGAAGTGTCTGCAGAAGATGATATGGTAACTGTTGCAAAAAAAGTCTTTCATTCGCATATTACAGGGTTACAAGATACTTTACATCTATTAAATGAGGAAGCGTTAGAAGAAGCAATACATATATTGCAGCTAGCAAAACGTATTGAATTTTATGGAAATGGTGGTTCAGGCATTATCGCAATGGATGCTTATCATAAATTTATGAGAACGGGTATCTCTTGCATTGCTCATACTGATTCGCACTTTCAAATTATGGGAGCTGGGTTGCTTACGACAGAAGCAGTTGTCATCGCAATTTCTCATTCTGGAAGCAACAAAGCATTGCTGGAAGCACTAGAAGTAGCGAAAACAAAAGGAGCACGCATCATTGCGATTACTAGCTATCAGAAATCTGCATTGAGTCAATTGGCGGATATCACGTTATATACGTCAACACGCGAAACGGAATTTCGGACGGAAGCAAGTTCATCACGATTAGCACAACTTAGTTTATTAGATACATTGTATGTAGGATTGTCAATGCAGCGTCAAGAAGAAACATTACAAAATTTGCAAAGTATACGCGAAACAATTTCAATGAAGCGAATATAAAGAGCAGTGTACTTGTATACATTGCTCTTTCTTATGTTTACTAATGAAAAAAATTTTCTTTTAAAATATTGATTTAAGAAAAAATATTTTATATACTGTTTTGTGTAAACGGTTACTAAACGATATTTTGCTAGAAATGAAGGGAAGATTTGTATGGAAACAAGGGGGAGAGTAATCGGGATTGATATCGGTACCACAAGTACAAAAGCGGTTGTTTTTACTGAAAAAGGGAAAGTAGTTGCAACACATGCAATTGATTATCCAATTATTCAGCCGCATTCGGGATGGGCTGAACAAGATCCTGATGTAATATGTTCCGCTGTATATAAAACTGTAAGCGTTGCCATTAAAAAAGGGAACGTGCTGCCGGCCGATATTTCTTCCATCGGGATTAGTACTGCGATGCATGCACTCATTGCGGTAGATAAAGAAGGAAGTCCATTAACAAAATCTATTATATGGGCAGATAATCGGAGTATAAAGCAATCAGAAAAATTATTGCAGCATATGCATGGACATGAAATTTATCGTAGAACAGGTACACCTATTCATCCGATGTCTCCACTTTCAAAATTGTTGTGGATGAAAGAGGAAGAACCAGATTTATATGCGAGAGCTTATAAATTCATTTCTATAAAAGAGTATGTGATTTATCAATTATTTGCACAATATGTTGTTGACTATTCCATTGCATCAGCTACAGGTCTATTCAATCTAGAAACATTAGACTGGGACGGAGATGTATTACAAATGCTGGAGCTATCACCTGAACAGTTATCAACGCCTGTACCGACTACGTATATTTTGTCAGGAATGAATGTGAAGCTGGCTCAGAAGATGGGGATTTCTGAAAATACGCCAGTTGTTATTGGAGCAAGTGATGGTGTTCTTGCAAATGTCGGTGTTGGTGCGATATCTCCGGGAGAGGCAGCTATTACAATCGGAACGAGCGGTGCTGTTCGAACCATTTCACAAAACATCAATACCGATGAGAAAGGGAGAACGTTTTGTTACGCATTGACAGACAAACAGTGGGTAATTGGCGGTCCGACGAATAATGGAGGCATTTTATTAAGGTGGTTACGCGATGAATTTGGTAGTCCAGAACAGGAAGTCGCCAAGAAATTAGGTATTGACCCATACGATTTATTAATTCAATATGCTGAAAGTGTGCCAGCTGGAGCTGATGGGTTACTATTTTTACCATTTTTATCAGGAGAACGTTCTCCGTATTGGAATGCAAATGCAAGAGGTACGTTCTTCGGCATTCATCTGCAACATAAACGTGAACATTTTATTCGTGCTGTTATGGAAGGCGTCTGTATGAGTGTCTATTCTGTAGCACTTGCTATTCGAGATCAAACAGGACCGCTGTCTGAGATTCGTGTTTCAGGTGGTTTTGCAAAATCAGCATTTTGGCGACAAATGTTATCGGATATGATGGGCAAAGAGTTGCTTGTTCCGGAAAGTCATGAAGCATCTGCACTAGGAGCAGCCGCGTTATCTTTATATGCGATAGGAAAGATTGATTCACTAGAAGAGGTGAAAGATTGGATCCAAATTGTTCATCATCATGTACCAAATAAAGAAAATACGGCTTTATATTTAGAGATGTTCTATATGTATGAACGACTTTACAATCGTCTGAAAGAAGAGTTTGATTGTATAGCTGCTTTCCAACGTAAACAGTAGGGGGATTGGGAGAAATGGTAGTTGGGATTGTACTAGCGGCTGTTGTCATATTACTATTACTGATTACAGTAGCAAAATGGCATCCATTTGTCGCTTTAATTTTAACTGCAATCGGAGTTGGGCTCGCCATGGGGATGCCTTTGATTGCAACGTCGTCAAAAGAAATGGGGATCATTGATTCTATTAAATTAGGACTTGGTAATACGTTAGGCTTTTTAGCGATTGTTTTAGCTTTAGGAACAATGCTTGGGAAGATGATGGCTGAGTCTGGGGGTGCTGAAAGAATTGCAAATACCCTTATAGAACGTTTTGGAACAAAGCGCGTTCATTGGGCAATGATGGTTGTTGCATTTTTAGTCGGCATTCCAGTGTTTTTCCAAGTTGGATTTGTATTATTAATCCCGCTTGTATTTACAATTGCATTAGAAACAGGTGTTTCACTTATAACAATTGGTATTCCGCTTGTAGCAGGTCTATCTGTTGTACATGGGTTAGTACCACCACATCCAGCTGCGATGGCTGCAGTTGGTATTTTTAAAGCGGATGTAGGAAAAACGATATTATATGCGTTAATCATTGGAATTCCAACAGCAGTTATTTCAGGACCGATTTACGGTAAATGGATTGGTGCTCGTATACATAAAAACGTTCCAAAAGATGTAGCAGAGCAGCTGAATGAAAGGGATACGAAAAAAGAACTTCCTGGCTTTGGAAACACGTTATTTACTATTTTACTTCCGGTATTACTTATGCTTGGAGCATCAATAGCGGAAGTAGCATTAGAAAAAACAAGTCAATTGGCAAAGACATTGCATTTTATTGGAGATCCTGTCGTTGCGTTATTAATAGCAACGATGTATTCCTTCTTTAGCCTTGGTTATGCAAAGGGATTTTCAAAAGAGAAAGTATTACAATTTACAAATGATTGTTTAGGGCCGATTGCGAACATACTGTTAGTTATTGGAGCAGGCGGAGCATTCAATAAAGTGTTATTAGACTCAGGTATCGGCACTACAATTGCAGATATGGCGAAAGAATCGCATATTTCTCCAATACTATTAGGGTGGGGGATTGCTGCACTTATTCGAGTTGCAACAGGTTCTGCAACAGTCTCAATGATGACAGCAGCTGGAATTGTAGCACCGATTGCAGCGAGTATGCCAGGAGTGAATGTAGAATTATTAGCGCTTGCAACAGGAGCAGGATCACTCATTTTATCACATGTGAATGATTCTGGTTTTTGGATGATTAAAGAATACTTCGGAATGACGGTAAAGGAAACGCTATTCACATGGACAGCGATGGAAACCATTCTGTCAATTGTAGCACTTGGACTCATTTCGTTATTAAATCTTATAATATAGAATAGGAGTTAGATGAATATGAAACTAGGTTTAATCGGATTAGGAAAAATGGGTTTCCCATTAGCGGAACATTTACATGAAGATGGACACGACGTAGTCGTTTATGATGTGAATCAAGAGCTTGTAGAAAAAGCAGGACAGCTTGGAATTGCTGCTCGTCCTACATTAAAGAAACTAGTGGAAACGCTGGAATCACCTCGCATCATTTGGGTAATGGTACCGGCTGGAGAAATTGTAGATTCAGTATTACATGAGCTTTATCCATTATTAGATAAAGGAGATATTGTTATTGAAGGTGGAAACTCTTTCTATAAAGATACGTTACGCCGTGCTGAAGAAGCAGAACGATTAGGGCTCCATTATGTAGATATTGGAACATCAGGCGGTGTAGAAGGTGCGCGCTATGGGGCATGCTTAATGGTTGGTGGAAAAAAAGAAATCTTTAATCAATTGGAGCTTTTATTTAAAGATTTAGCAGTAGAAAATGGCTATTCTTATGCAGGGCGTGTTGGAAGTGGTCATTTCTTAAAAATGGTTCATAATGGTATTGAATATGGAATGATGCAAGCAATTGCTGAAGGGTTTGAAGTTTTAGAGAAAAGTGATTTTGATTATAACTATGAAGAGGTGGCAAAAGTATGGGCGAACGGATCCGTTATTCGTGGTTGGTTAATGGATTTAACAGAAAAAGCGTTTGCGGATGATCCTAAATTGGCTGGAATTAAAGGGGTAATGAATTCTTCAGGAGAAGGAAAATGGACAGTCGAAACAGCCCTTGAATTACAAGCAGCCGCTCCAGTCATTGCGATGTCATTATTTATGCGTTACCGTTCTCAAGAAGATGATACATTCCACGGAAAAGTTGTTTCAGCGCTTCGTAATCAATTTGGCGGACATGCTGTTGTAAAAAAATGATTCATTATTTTGGAGAAGAAACTTGTACAAATGTGCAAGTTTTTTTGTTTTACTCTTTGTAGACTGAACGTAAAAAATAGGGAAGAAGATAAAGGAAAACTTTAATTAGTGGGGGGCTTCATCAATCGGGCTGTTATGAGCAGTTCAGCTCTCATTTAAGTTAAGATGGAGTCAGTAGAATGAAAATCAGAATAAATAAAATAATGCTTTCATAAATAGTAAAAGAATACGTAAAGTAGGAGTGTTTATAATCCAAGTTATACATAGAGGGATTTATTTATAAAAAATGGAGGTGGTAAGGTGAAAAGTGGACAGCAGCAAGAAGAGAAAAAAATTTGTCTTTGTATGATTGTTAAAAATGAAGAGAAAATCATTGAGCGATGTTTAAATTCTGCAAAACCAGTTATTGATTTTGTATCGATTTGTGATACGGGGTCTACCGATCATACGCCTGAAATAATAGAACAATGGTGTAAGGACAATGAGATACCTGGGACCGTTCACCATGAACCGTTTCGAAATTTTGGCTATAATCGTACGCTGGCAGTAGCGTTAGCACAAAAAACATATCCGGAATCAGATTATTTATTAGTGCTTGATGCGGATATGGTTTTAGAAGAGACAGCGAATTTTGATAAAAGTAGTTTAACGAAAGATCATTATTTGACAATGCAGTACGATATTCATATTAAATATTGGCTTACTAGATTATTAAAAGCCTCTCTTTCTTGGAAATCTGTTGGGGTTACGCATGAATATTGGGATATAGATCGTTCAAAACTAGGGACGGATTATCAACAAGAAGTGGGAAGGTTAGATGGCCTTGTTGTAAATGATCAAGGAGATGGCGGAAGTAAGAGTGATAAATTTGAAAGAGATAAACGATTATTATTGGAGGGAATAAAAGATCCAGAAACGACACCAGACTTGAAAATTCGGTATTTATTTTATTTAGCTCAAACCTATTACCATTTAGGAGAATTTGAGGAAGCTATTAAATGGTACAAAAAAAGGGTTGAGGCTGGGGGATGGAGAGAAGAAGTATTTTATTCATTATTGCGAATTGGAGTTTGTTATGAGCAGTTAGCAATAAAACAAGAGCAATTAAGAAGTAAGGTTGGAAATAGTGTGCAGAAATTGGAAAGTTTCATTCAAAAAGAAGAAGAACTTCTTTCTCTGGCGGTTACGTATTTTCAAAATGCTTGGGAATATAGGCCAAGTAGGGCAGAATCATTATATCAGTTAGCCAGATTATATAGAGTGAGATCGAAAAATCATTTAAGTTTAATGTATGCATTACAAGGAAAAGAAATCCCGTTTCCAAAAGAAGATCTTCTATTTGTAGATTATCATGTGTATGATTATTTATTTGACTATGAAATTTCGATTTGTGCTTATTATATTGAAAGTAAGAAACATATTGGTAGAAAAGCACAAAAGTTTCTTGAATCGAAAATCGAAGAATTACCGATATACATCGCAAAGGTGGTTGAGAATAATAAAAAGTTTTATTAAAACATCTATGTGTGAAAGGGGAGGTGGAGGGATAATGGAATTAATAAGATGGGCTATTGATCTCGGTACATCTGTGTATGGAAATACGCATGAGGAGTTAATTCCGCTGTTGGATTATTACTACGATCACGATCATTTGAAAGCTTTCGTTGTTGCAAATCTTATTTTAGAAATGGATATACAGGAGGCGGATAGACCAAGTATAGAATTAAAAAGATGCGTGGCGGCATATTATGCTGGTTTATATAAAGTTGCAAAAAAATATGCGAATGAGATGGTAATGAAGTATCCGAATGTGGAGTTGTATGAAAAGAATGCAAAGGTAATTGAATCATTTTTTAATAAAGAATATGATTATTGTTTCTATATATGGCCGTACACATATGGGAGTTTTATAGACGTTGCACGTGCTTTAAAATGGCAATTAGAACAACAAGGACAAGAAGTAATTATATCAGAAACGTTATTGGACCAAGCAAAACAGACCGTTCTTTTTGGTGCTCATTTATTTGCTTATCGCCCCATCCCTATACCAAATCATGCAATTGTGTATAATTTAGAGCAGTTATATGATGAGAGTCCTTATGTGAATGCGGCATATCTTACAATATTAAAGGATAGAGAAGTATGGGATTATAGTCGTCAAAATATAGAATGGTTGAAACAGAAAGGATTAGGAAAAGAAATAAAACATGTGAAGATGAATTATGCCCCGACATTAGAAATAAAAAAAGGAGCATTTCCTCACGTGCTTTCAGAAGATATTGATGTTCTGTTTATTGGTGCTATGAATGAGCGACGTCAAGCGATTTTTGAACAGCTTCAAGAGCTTGCCCCGAACTTGAATATTGTTTTTCAAAGCAATGTATGGGGAATTCCTAGAAACGAACTGATGGCACGAGCAAAGATCATTTTAAATATTCATTTCCATTTAACTGGAATTCTTGAAACGCCACGAATTTCTCATGCTGTTGCGAATCAAAAGTTTATTATTTCTGAATCGAGTAATCCAGAAGACGAAAAAGAGTGGCCAGGAATCGTTTTTGCTCCTTATGAACAAATGGTAGAAATGATTATACAATACAGCAAGCTACCAGAGGAGCGGAGAAAGTTAGCAGAGAAGGCTTATTGGCATTTTAAAGCACAAAAGTCCTAATGATTTCATTTTTGAAAAAAACTCATACGAAAGTATGAGTTCTTTTTATACTATTTTCTAAAACATTTTCACCATTTTTGTTGTGTTTTGTATATAATTTTCTGATAATATAGAATGAGAAGCTTAAATAAGGGGGAGAAAGAATTATGAAATTAGTCGTAATGAATGGAACGCCAAGAAAATTCGGTAGAACACGTGTAATTGCAAAATATATTGCAGAGCACTTTGAAGGGGAATTATATGATTTGGCGATCGAAGAATTGCCTTTATATAACGGGGAAGATTCACAGCGTGAACTAGAAGCTGTAACAAAATTGAAAAATTTAGTAAAATCAGCAGACGGTGTTGTACTTTGTACACCGGAATATCATAACGCAATGAGTGGCGCTTTAAAAAATGCGCTTGATTTTTTAAGCAGTAGTGAATTTATTCATAAACCAGTTGCTTTATTGGCGGTTGCAGGTGGAGGAAAAGGCGGAATGAACGCATTAAATAGTATGCGTATTGTCGCAAGAGGAGTGTACGCGAATACCATTCCAAAACAAGTTGTAGTAGACGGTTTACATGTACAAGATGGTGAACTTGGAGAAGAGGCAAAACCGCTTATCCATGATCTTATTAAAGAATTAAAAGCATATATGGACGTTTATAAAGAGGTGAAAAAGCAATTAGGAGTTGATTGATATGAATTCTCTTTATTATGAGTCTCGATTGTATTATGTTTTAGGAGCCAATAGCAGATAAGCTATTGGTTCTGAGATTGTTATGATAACGATCCTGTGGTTTTTGATCAAGGAAAGCGGTGGCGATGTTATCTTTGGATATGTATCTATTGTAGCGACTCTTATTATGTTTTTATTGTCACCACTTATTGGCCAAAGCATTGATCGTTTTTCAAGAAAGTCATTATTACTAAGGATTCCATTTAAAAAGCAAATGCTTGAAGGGGCTCATGTTATGAAAGGGCGCCAAAAACTTTTTTGGTTTTTACTTGCCATCTATATGTCATTTATCGGAGTGATGATGACAAATTATTTAATTCCAATATACATTTCAGATGTATTAAAAGTAAATGCATCTGTATATACAATAAAGAGGATGATGTATGGGATTGGTGCTGTACTTGCTGGAATCAGCATGCCCTTTTTAATGAAATATGTGAAGACAGAAATATCTATCGTAATTACGATGTGTATATATGTAATTTCAATTACCGGAATGATTGTAGAATCTTCAGTTGTTATGTTATATGGGCTTTCTATTTTCATGCAATTGGAAATGCGAGAACAAGGATTGTACGCAATGTGTTAATAATGGAGAAAATTTCAAATGAAGTAATGGGACGTGTAGATAGTTTATTGCGGCTCATTATATTATTAACGAGTTTTACTTTTGGTGTGTCAAAAGTAGGGGGCATGCTTCCATTTTATACGCTTAGCATTTTGTTAATTTGTGCAATGGGGATTGCCCTCCGCTACGTTTTGTTAAAATATAAAGAAAAAAACATTGGAGCTTCCAATAAATCCATTGTATGAGAAAAGGAAAAGTACAGAATATAAAAGGGAATATAAAAAGGGGGGATTCAAATGGGAAAAACGAAAGCACTAGGATCAGCAAAACATAAAGGGAATCAAACACAATCTCATACGTCTTCTCAAAAAGCACGTAATCCTCAAAATGCGGGGCAACGTAGCCATTAAAAAGACTTCTACCTCCCTTTCTTTTTCTATATAATAGAAAGAAAGGGAGTGTAGATATAGTAATGAATAAATGGATTGTCTGTCTTCTATTTCTTTTACCAATATTATATATACTATATATTACGTATCAGATGCGCAAAGTTGCTCAAAAAGAGGTGAGTAATGAAATTCCTTATATATTAATATTAGGTGCAAAATTATTTGGAGATAAGCCATCACAATCTCTTCAAAATCGCTTAGATGTAGCTTTAAAATATTTAAATGAAAACCCTAAGACAAAGGCTATCGTATCTGGAGGACAAGGAGAAGATGAAGATATTCCAGAAGCGCATAGTATGCGAAATTATTTAGTAGCACACGGTATCAATGCCAATCGTATTTTGATAGAAGACCGTTCGACAAGTACGTATGAAAATTTAAAGTTTAGTAAAGATTTATTTCATATTACACACGCTATTATTGTAAGTAATACCTATCATTTATATCGTACAAAAATTATTGCGAAACGTTTAGGAATCAAAATGGAAGCATTAGCTGCTTCGACTCCTGCACGTTCTAAGAATAAGGCTTATATAAGAGAGTACATAGCGATTATAAAGACGCTATTATTTGATCATTAGAGTGAAAGAACAAGTATATCTTGAAAAAAGTAAGTTGGAATGAATCACCAGAATCGCGAAATGAATGTGAGGTAGAGAAAGTGTAAAAAAGATGGTGAAACAATTAAAAAATAAAGTGAAACTTTAATCAACGGGGTTTTTCATCCTCCACCAATTGGGCTGCTACTGCCCTAAAATAATGAGATAAAAGCTTATTCGTTAAATTTTTACAAAAAATATACAATTTTAGCTTTAAAAAACGGCCGTTCATGAGAAATGAACGGTTTTTTTATGCATACTTATACATTTTTTCAAAAAAGTATTCCCTTTTTACTCATTTTCTTTTAGAATAAGTAATGTTTTCCTGAAAAAATATAAAAGAAACTTCTATTAGAGAAAAAGGTGACTTTAATAGTTGACGGATAAACATAACACCTAGAATGACAAACGGGGTGATACCGATAGAAAAGAAATTAGGATTTTTCTCATTAATTGCATTAGTAGTTGGAACAATGGTTGGAGGTGGCGTATTTAGCCTCCCACATGACTTAGCAGCTGGGGCAAATAGTGGTGCTACACTAATTGGTTGGTGTATTACAGCATTAGGAATGATTCCACTTGCGCTTGTATATCAAACATTAGCAAGGCAAAAACCAGAGCTTGAGGGCGGAATTTATAGTTATGCACGCGCAGGGTTTGGTGAATACATTGGTTTTAATAGTGCGTGGGGATATTGGCTTGCTGGGATTTTAGGAAATGTAGCAACGATTATGTTATTGTTTAGCACGCTTGGATATTTCTTTCCCATTTTTAAAGGTGGAAATAATGTAGCTTCGATTATTGGCGCCTCTCTTTTATTATGGACACTTCACTTTTTGATTTTAATTGGAATTCGTGAAGCGTCAATTATGAATGTAATTGCTACAATTGGAAAGCTAGTTCCAATCTTATTATTTATCGTCGTAATGGTTACAGCATTTCGCTGGGAGACATTTACTCATGATTTTTGGGGAGAAGGGACTGTTTCCATCTCTTCTGTACTTGGACAAGTGAAAAACACAATGCTCGTGACGCTTTGGGTATTTATTGGGGTAGAAGGAGCCGTTGTGTTATCTGGAAGAGCAAAGAATAGTCGTGATGTTGGAAAAGCGACAGTTTTGGGACTTATTTTAGTCATGGCAATTTACATTTTAATTTCCGTCCTTTCAATGGGGGCTATGTCAAGACAAGAATTATCTCTTTTAGACACGCCTTCAATGGGACATGTATTAGAACATGTAGTTGGCTCTTGGGGAGCAGTTGCTATTAATATCGGTTTAGTTGCATCACTTGTGGGGACTTTAATTGGATGGTTTCTACTTGTTTCTGAAATTTCTCATGTGGCCGGAAAAGATGGTGTTTTTCCGAAAGTATTTACAAAAACAAATAAAAAACAAACACCGCATATTGCATTATGGATTTCAAATGGTGTTGCACAAACGTTATTTATCATTGTGCTTTTCTCAGAATCAACATATCAAATGATGTATTTTATTGCTTCGACATCTATTTTATTACCGTATTTATTATCGGCATTGTATCAGCTAAAATTAGTTATTACAAAGGAAATAAAACAAGCGAGAATAAAAAATGGAGTATTAGCTTTCATTGCATTTATTTATTCCATCTGGTTAATTTATGCAGCTGGGCTAAAGAATTTGTTACTAGTTTCCATTGTTTATGGTATTGGTCTTGTTGTTTATATGTTTGCTCGAAAAGAAAAAGGAAATCGCTATTTTTCAAACGGTGAGAGATATGTTATGGTTGTCATTGTCATTGCAACTATTGCATCGCTTTATTTGCTATTTACAGGAAATATACAAGTGTAAAAAGTCCTCTTGTAGGACTTTTTTGTTTTAGATACAAGGAATTTGCAATTTTTCACAGAATATTTCATATATAAGAATAAGATGCTTAGGAGGGATGAATATGGAAGAAAAAAAACAGTTGGTAAGGATTATAGAGTTGACCAATGATTTAAGAAAAGTTTTAGTACAAGAATCGTTTTTTAACCATCATCCCGAATTGCGTGGAGTGATTGAAAATTTAGCAGGATCTGTAGAAACGTTAGCAAATTTGCAGCATAAAAAGGATGAAAATGCTGAAGATAGACTACGGTATGTCTTAGCGAAATTAAAGATTGCTCACAATGCGATTTTGCAAGAGAAACAAACATTTTCTTCGCACTAATATCAATTTTTCTCTTAAAACCTGACGGATAACGTCAGGTTTTTTGTTTCTAGTTTTATAAAATAATACATACAATAAGAACAGTATGGGAAAAAGAGGGTGAGTGTATTGAAATTACATAAAGCTCTTCATCCAAGTTTTATAAAACGGATGTATCATATGAGGTTTATTGGGAAATTTGTAAAAGGCATAGAAGAAAAAGAGACATTTTCAATCCAATGTTTGTCACCAATTCCTTCGGTTTTGCAATCCCAGTTTGGAGAGGAACCATACGTATTTGAAGGTATATGTAGTAATAAGAAGAATGAGAAAGTGTTCGCTGATTTGAAAAAGAGAAAGTTAGAAAAACAGTTGGTGTTATTTCGACTTTATTATGAAAGAGGAAACATATATGTAGAATTAATATGCACAGAACAGAAAGAATTGGTGGATGCATATAAAATTATTCCTTCACCAAGACTAACTGGATATAGAAAAAGAGAATCTTTTGAGAGAAAGCTTGGGAATGGCTATCTATCTTTTCTCATGCCTAAGTTTCCACAGGATTTTGATACACCGGATTTATTATGGCATGAAGGGCGTTTATATGGAAATTTATCATTAAAGCCGTCGGTTAGTTCTATTGCCTATTGTGAACAAAGAAAGGAATGTAAATATATTGAGATTGATGACTGGAAGAAATATGTGGAATTAGAAGTTGATGATCATTTGTATTTTGTAAATGCAAATATATACGAGCAACTCGTAAAACGCGTTGCGGAAGAGGGGAAGCCAATTGAAGTGATAGATATTAGAAATCAAAAAGAAGAGCAGGAATGGGACGAACGAGAAACCTCTTTTCTACAGTATGTACAGAAAATAGTATGTGATAAAGGGTTATATATTGATGTAACGGATATCTTTAATTTTCACATTAGTGTAAAAACGAATATGTTAACCATTCTTGGTGGTATACCAGGGATTGGGAAATCTCGTTTTGTGCAGGCGTATGCAGAAGCATTAGGATTGCAATATGGTGAAGAATTAATATGGATTCCTATATCTCCGACTTATCAAGAGCCACATGATTTACTTGGTTATCTTCATCCAAATGGAGCATTTATTGAAAGTGAGACACAGCTTGTTCGAACATTATTAAAAGCAAAAGAAAATCCGAATCAGCTATATATGATTGTATTTGATGAAATGAATATGTCGCATATTGAGCATTGGTTTACCCCATTTTTATCGATTCTCCAATTAGAAAAAAAGAATCGTATTCTTACTTTATATGAAGAAGGGGCTAGGGGAGAAAATCAAGTCCCAGCGAAAATTGAAATTGGAGAAAATATTATTTTTGTTGGCACGATAAATTTTGATGAAACAACGAAAGAATTATCCGACCGTTTATTAGATCGAGTCAATCTTATTACATTGCAAAAAATTCCATTTTGTGAAATGAGCATGAGACAGGAAAAGAATATACAATTTCCTTCTCTGGCAGTAACCGCTAGGGAGTTTCGCATAAATTGGGTAAGAAATAAAGCGATGGTTGAAGTTTTTTCAGAGGAGGAATTGGAGTTGCTAGATAAGTTGCATGATATATTGTCCTCTTACGATGCATCAAAAGGTATTTCTTTTCGATGCGCTGCGGCTATTGCCTCATATTTGCAAAATATTCCCATGCACAATAACCAGTCTTATATGATTAGCAGGGAAGAAGGCTTTGACTTGCAAATTAAGCAGCGCGTATTAACAAAATTGCGTGGAACCGAGATGACAGTTGGTGCTCTTCTTTCTGAAGAGGAAAAAAAGGGAGCGATGCTAATCCCATTATTACAATCTCCTCTTGCAAATTGTGTCTCAACATTCGAACATTCCTTAGCGTATTTAAGACAAAAGCGACGCGAATTGGAGTTGTATGGTTATGCAAAATAAAGAACACAATGAGACTGAAATTGTCGACACGATAGAAATGTTGCCTTTTGTACTGAAACTAATTGTAGGATCGGAAGCGAAGGGAGAGACTATCGTTTTAAATCGTCTCTGCACTTCGGCATTCTCTCTCTCACAGTGTATTTATAAAGTGCAGGAGTTAAAACCATTACGGCTATCTTTACATTATGAGAAAGCAGTTCATGTTACATTTATATGGAATAAAGTGTATGAAGGACAAAAGAATATACAAGAATCACAATATGAACTACATGAAAAAAGATCAAAAATATTAATATATGAACATGGAAAAACAGATTTTTTTTATCCATGGCGCTGCGGCTTATACCACTTTGAAGTAAGAGTGGGAGGGGAGATATACTACGGAGCGTTTCAAATTGTTCCAAAAAATTTTGAAGATGATCAATTTGAAATGATTCAAAGTTATGTAAAGTCGATTTTGAACGAATTAATTTTAGATCGAGGTTATTATAAAAAAACATTTTCAGCATTAAGTGATATTGAAGATTCTTCTTATTTAATGTTACTGCGAATGTTGCCGAAGAAGATGAAAAAAATAAAACAAATTTATAAAAAGATCGAAATGAATACGAAGTACGTCAATACGTACAATTGGGAGACGCGAGAACGAAAATCGACGCGGAAAAGTGTAATCATAAGCGAAAAAAAAATGCACGGAAAGTACTATAATCGCAAGTTTATAGAGCAGAAAAATAGTTTAGAAAATGCTTTTCTTAAATTTAAAACGAGGCAGTTTTATTCTTATTTAGTAGAAGCTCAGCGTTTTTTACAAAAGACAGTTAAACTACTAGAGGAAACAAAGGAGACAAAAAAGGAAGAATATCAAGCTGTTAAAACCATTATGCAAACAATTGATCGAAACGGCTCTGTGACGGATCGAGAAAAGAAAAAATATAAAAATATACATTTGTTGAAAGAAGCGGATTTACGCAAGAGTTCAGTGAAAATACAAGAATATAAAATTTTGAATCGTATTGTTTATGAAAGTGCACAGTACTTTCATCATTTGTTACATTCCCCGTTTTGGAAGGACATTTCTGAAAAAACGAATATTACACTTTATTCTATCTCTATACCACACCGACAACTTATGTATCATTTAGAGTTGTTACCCCATTATAGACAGCAATCTCCAGCCTTATTATTCGTGTATAAACCAACATTTTTAGTCTACGAATATTATGCATTCTTTATTGTTATTTCTATACTACAAGAAATGGGATTTCATGATAAAGTACCGATGCGAGAACAGATACAGAAATATTTTTATTTGGATGGATTACAAGATGGTACGACAATTGTACTACATCGTGATGAGTTTCGAATCCATGTGGCATTTAATGATTTAATTGAAACTCATCCACTTATTGCATTAAGTAAAGGAAGCCATTTTTATAATGGAGAAGATACGAAAAAACCGGATATTCGGCTAGATTGTTATGTAAAGCAGGAAGAATGGTATGAATATCAATCATCTATTATTATTGAAGTAAAGTATAGTCCAATGTATAACATTTTTCAGCCTGTTGGTAATACAAAAGCGACAGAGCAAATGTATAAATATTGGTCTATTAAATATGTAGATGAAAAAGAGGGGAAACGTATTTTTAAAAGAAAGGCGATTTACGAAGTAATTTGTGTCTATCCAGGAAGTCATATGCACGGCAAAAAAATTGAATCAGGTTGTGGTGTATT
This sequence comes from Bacillus cereus group sp. BfR-BA-01522, assembly GCF_022662635.1. Lineage (NCBI taxonomy): Bacteria > Bacillati > Bacillota > Bacilli > Caryophanales > Bacillaceae > Bacillus > Bacillus cereus group sp. BfR-BA-01522. The sequence goes on from NZ_JAKUDY010000003.1 coordinate 102,591, forward strand.
TCTGCAGTTATACCCATATAAAACGAAGCAAGGAAAAGAGAAGTTAGCTGGAAAATATGGACTCATGCAAATTTTTGAGGAATGGTTAAAAAGTATAAAAACATAAAAATCTTTACTGCTCGAGAGCGTTAAAAAATAACCACCTACTATGTATGTATTTAGGTGGTTATTTTTCGGTATTTTTGATAAAAATGAACGGGGAATAGGAATTCCATTTTGTTTAACGAATACTATAAGTAATAAATATTTTTAGTTGCATACGAAGATTCGGTCTTATATTATATAATGTAAGCGTTATCAATAAGTGAGATAGCGATAAGAAAGGTGGGGAAATATGTTCCAGCGTGTTCAAACGAAGGAAGAGCATTTTTGGTTCGAGCAATTGTGGGGAGATTTTTGTGAGGAACGAAATTTAATGTTTGTAGAACGGAATTTAAATCCATCACGGTTTTTATTAATAGAAGATCAGCATTATATTGGTACTGTTGAATGTATTCAATATACCTCACCAGAACAATCTAATTCTGAGTTTTTTTATCCGTTTTCTAAAAATAAATTGATAAAAAACTTAAACAATGTATATGAAATTGGAAAGTTAAGCATCGCAAAAACATCTCGAGGTCGAGGGCATTTCAAAAGATTAGCAGCGATTTTGTTTATACATGCTTTAGAAATGAAGGCAGAATGGTATATTGCAGTTGTAACAAAACGAATGTATATGTATTTGCTTACACTTGGTTTCCCAATTGAACCAATAGATACCCCATTTGATTTTCATGATATGTTACAAGGGGTTCCAGTCCGCATTCATGCTCGAAAAGGTATTACACACTTATATTCCTTGAAGGAGTTTCGCGATATCATTCAAGGAAATGCTCACGCACAAACGCTTATTAAAAGATACAGTAAAAATATTATGTTAACAAATTGATTTGTCACAAATTTTTATATAATATTGTGATTCACATCACATCCTTCTTATTTCATTTACATTACGCTTTATTTGTAAGAGTTGATTAAGAAGGGATGAGATTTTATGTTTTGTTACCAGTGTGAGCAAACTCCAACAGGTGGATGTAAAATAATAGGTGTTTGTGGGAAAAACGAAACAATTGCAAGTTTGCAAGATACGATTGTCTTTGGATTAAAAGGTATTGCAGCATATCGTACTCATGCAGCTCAACTCGGTTATACAGATTCATTTGTAGATGCAGTGACACATGAAGCGTTATATATGACTTTAACAAATTCAAACTTTAATGAACAAGAACATTTGGAAATGGCAATGAAGGTAGGAAAAGCAGCTTTACGAGTAATGGAACTATTAGATGAGGCACATATTAATCATTTCGGGATTCCAAAGCCTGTTCACATTACACAAAATCGCGTGGAAGGAAAGGCAATTGTTGTGACAGGACATAATCTATTTGCTTTAGAAGAACTGCTTAAGCAAACAGAAGGAAGAGGAATTAACGTGTATACACATTCGGAAATGCTTCCTGCTCATGGATATCCTCAGCTTAAAAAATATAAACATTTAAAAGGGAATATCGGTAAGTCATGGTTTGATCAGCGACGTCTATTTGAAAAGTTTACAGGAGCCATTTTAGCAACGACAAATTGCGTTATGCCGATTAAGGGTACGTACGCAGATCGCTTCTTTTCTTATGATCTAGCTGGGCTAGAAGGGGTAAGAAAAATTGAAAACGATAATTTTGAACCATTAATCCAAAAAGCATTAGAGCTTCCGGCAGTACATATGAAATCTGACGAACAATTAGTAACTGGTTTTCACCATCATACTGTTTTATCATTGGCACCAGAAATTATTGAAGCAGTAAAGATGGGGAAAATAAAACGTTTTTTCGTAGTTGCTGGATGTGATGCTCCTGGCAAGGGTGGTGAATATTATCGAGAGTTGGCTATGTCATTGCCAAAAGAAACCGTTATTTTCACAACTTCTTGTGGGAAATTCCGCTTTAACGACATAGATTATGGAGTTGTGCCAAGAACGAAAATTCCACGTTATATTGATTTAGGACAATGTAATAATTCCATTTCAACGATAAAAATTGCAGCTGCATTAGCAGAGGCTTTCCAATGTGACGTCAACGAATTACCAGTGAGTATTATATTATCATGGTTTGAACAGAAAGCTGTTGCCATTTTACTCGGTCTATTTAGCCTTGGCATACAAGATATTCGAATTGGACCAAAAGTGCCTGAATTTATTTCACCTGGTGTTTTACAAGTGCTACAAGAGAAATTCGGATTGAAAACGATTATGACTGCTGCTGAAGATATGGAGACGATATTATCATAGTAAAATGAAAGGATGCCTAAACAATGGGCATCCTTTAAATGCATATACTGATAAATAAGAATTATTAAAAGCCAAACATACTTAAAATCATTTTACGGCGTTTTGGTTTTTTTTCTCGTTCATATGTTGATTGACTATCCGGTGTAATATATACGGGTTCTTCTTTTGGAATAGAAGCCTCCAATTTCTCAATCTTTGTTAACATTTCTTCCATTTCACGACGATGCTGTAATAGTTGATATGTGACAACATCATTTGCCTTATCTTGTATTTGTTCTTCAATATGATCTAATCGTTTTGTAATTGCATTTAATTGTATGACGAGTTGTTCAATCTCATTTGAGGATTTCGTTTGGGAAGTGGAATCTTGTTCCATTTGAGAACGGTGATATTCTAACATTTGATCAAAGTCACTTTTTGTAAAAATATAATGACCATATTTGTTCTTTTGAATCGTGAGATTTAATTGTTGAGCAATCCGAACCACTGCTTTTGGGTTAACACCTAACTTTTGCGCAATAAAGGGTGTTTTATATTCCAAGATAATCCCTCCTATATATATCCTGTTACATGATTTCTAGATGAAAAGTTTGTTCCCTTCTGGAGTGACAAAAGAAGTGTTGAATCGCCAAAGAAAGTGTTTTTTTACGAAATTTAGCATATATTTATGAAAAATAGAGCTGTACAATTTTCAACTTCTCTGTGTTGTAAATTGACGGGAACAAGATTTTTAGATTATCATAAATATAAATATCTTTTTTATGTATGCATATAATATATAAAAAGGTGATTGCTAATGTAGAATTTTGCCAGATTCAAATTGGATATTTCGCTTGAATCATTTGAAGTAGGAGGTGGCTTCCTTGCTTACAGCGTAAGTAAGGAAACATATTTGGACATATTTAGGATAAGTATGTTGATTGTTTTAATTGCCTTAACTGCATTTTTCGTTGCAACAGAATTTGCAATTGTGAAAGTGAGAGAATCGCGCATCGATTATTTAATTGCTGTGGGCAACAGGCGCGCAAAGTCAGTAAAGACAGTCATTACAAACTTAGACGAGTATTTATCAGCTTGCCAATTAGGGATTACAGCTACAGCGCTTGGAATAGGATGGTTAGGAAAACCGGCACTAAAGCAAACGTTCGATCAACTATTTACTAGTTTGAAAGTACCTGTTCAATCTGTGGATTTTTTAGCTGTAATTCTAGTGTTCATGTTCATTACTTTCTTCCATGTGGTGATTGGAGAATTGGCACCAAAGACATTTGCAATTCAAAAGGCAGAGCAAATTAGTTTGTTTATAGCAAAACCGCTCATTTTCTTTTATCGTCTTACATTCCCATTTATATGGTTACTAAATGGATCCGCTCGATATATAGCAAGAATGTTTGGTTTATCGCAGGTGAAAGAGCGTGAAGATGTACATTCAGAAGAAGAACTGAAGTTATTAGTTTCAGAAAGTTACAAAAGTGGAGAGATTAATCAATCAGAATTTAAATATGTGAATAAAATTTTTGAATTTGATGATCGGATTGCAAAAGAAATTATGGTTCCGCGTACGGAAATGTATATTTTAGATAAGGATATGCCGATAAAAGAAGCATTGCAAAAAATGTCAAAAGAAAAATATACAAGATATCCTGTGGTTGATGGAGATAAGGATCATGTTATTGGATTTGTTAATTTTAAAGATATTTTTACGGATTTTGTAAAACATGGTGCTGGTCACGCTGAAACAGTAGGAACATATATGAGATCGATTATTCTTGTTATCGAATCTATTCCAATCCGTGATTTATTTTTAAAAATGCAACGGGAGCGTACGCACATTGCGGTGTTAATTGATGAATATGGAGGAACAGCAGGGCTTGTAACAGTTGAAGATATATTGGAAGAAATTGTTGGAGAAATTCAAGATGAATTTGATATAGATGAACAACCAGAAATTCAATGTGTCAGCGAAACAAAAACAATTTTAGAAGGAAAAGTGCTTGTTAGTGAAGTGAATGCGCTACTTGGTTTAACAATTTATGACGATGGAATTGATACGATTGGCGCTTGGATTTTAACGAAAAACCTTGGGATTGAAGAAGGAGATATCGTGAAAATTGAAGGATATAGGTTCTGTATTAAAGAATTGGATGGGCATTATATTAAGCGAATAGAAGTAACGAAACAACCTGCGCCAATTGTTATGCCTGAAACGGACTCTTCTATATCACTGCAAGAACAAATTAGTTCGTAAATGGAATGGATGAGTAGATTGTAAAAGGTACACTCTTTAAAGTGTACCTTTTACTTCGTTATGAGGGGATTTCTTGTTTGAAAATATCATCTTCAACGTAAATTTGATTTTTATCTACAGCAGTATGATGCGCTACAACTAAGCCGATTGGTGTATGTGTTCCCTTATTTTGAACAATAGTGAAGGGAACGTTTTTTTCGTTTGCTAATTTAATGTATTTTGATAAATGTGGGTAAGTAATGCTTCCATTTACAAATAGATGCAGATTCTGAGAAGAATGCAAACTCTTTGTTACTTCTGAATAAATGGTGCTTCGCATTACTTGACCGATGGTTAAAGCGATCTCTACACGTTCGCGTAATGTACCTAAATACATATTACGTTCTTCTGGTTTGTTTTGCTTTTGGCCATAAATGCCTTCTTGAAGATAATCTTCCACATTTTTATTTACCATATTTTTCACACCTTTCCATGCTTATTGTACGCAAGAATCGGAAAGGATGCAAAAAAAATCATGATATATATGTGAAAATTGACACAAATAGAAGGGAATTATCTATCACTTATCAAAGGGTATAATGGGCGATAAAAATGAAATAAATTTTATCAACAGAAATTAACAAAATGTGACAATAATCTCTTAACGAAATTTGTTTTTTGTGATAATATTCAAAATATATAGGGTATCGTCGCATGGAAATGGAGGAAATGGGGGTTTTTCCAATCGATAAGGAGGATATTAAAGAATTATTTTGTTCGTATTTGAAAGACAATAGGCATCAATTCGTACAGAACTGGAAAAACAAGACGATAATTTCCGACAAAGATCCGTTTAAGCAAGAGGTAGCTCGAAATGGAGAACGCTTATTAGAATTAATTATTAAACTTATTATGGAGGATAAGGATATTGCTTATTTACAGCCGTTATGTGAGAAAATTGCGATTGAACGTGCAGGGGCGGATGCAAATATTGGCGATTTTGTCTATAACGCAAATGTCGGAAGAAATGAACTATTTGAAGCGATGTGTGAGTTAGATGTGAAAGCTTACGAGCTAAAACCAATTATGACAAAAATACATACTTGTTTTGACAGATTAATTTATTATACTGTTTTAAAATACTCGGAAATCATATCAAGAAATTTAGAGGAAAAACAGCAATATATAAATGAAACACATAAAGAAAGATTAACTATTTTAGGACAAATGTCTGCTAGCTTTGTTCATGAATTTCGGAATCCGTTAACTTCCATAATGGGTTTTGTGAAACTGCTAAAGTCAGAACATCCTAATTTATCGTATTTAGATATTATTTCTCATGAGCTAGATCAGTTAAACTTTCGCATTTCGCAATTTTTACTTGTTTCTAAAAAGGAAATGTGGAATGAATCGGAACGATTTTGGCTAAACGATTTGTTTCATGATATTATTCATTTCTTATATCCAAGTTTAGTAAATGCAAATGTTTCAATTGAAAAAAACTTACCTTACCCGATTTCATTTGTAGGATATCGAAGTGAAGTGAGGCAAGTTTTTTTAAATATCTTAATGAATTCGATTGATGCTTTAGAAGCAATGAATGAAAATCGTAAAATTATTATCGATACATGTGAAGATGAAGAAATGATTCATATTGTAATAAAAAATAATGGTCCAATGATTCCAGCAGAGAATATTGAAACGATTTTTGAACCATTTGTTACAACAAAAAAATTAGGAACTGGCATTGGTTTATTTGTATGTAAGCAAATTGTTGAAAAGCATAATGGGATGATTACATGTCAATCAAACTCTGAGTGGACAGAATTTCATATTACATTTCAAAAATCTACACCATAATATGGCGTAGATTTTTTTAATTTGTAAGAGTAACAGTAGTAACATTTGGCGATTTTGTAGTGTAACCTACAAGGGAAATTGTAGAAATGGTATTTGGTTCGATTTTTACGTTTGGAATCGTTACAAGGTTTTTCTTTGTATCAGCAAGTGAAATTTCGATATCAGCTGTACCAGGGCTTACTTGTAAATAATCTGTTACTTGTTTAAAGAGTACATTTTCAAATAGATGATCGCCGTTCTTTAAGGATACATTTACAACGGAAGTGTCAGGTGAGAAGTGTGCGAATCGTATTTTAGCTTGACCAGATGGCAAATGTGTATTATCTAACATTGGTTGTAGTTGAATATGCGAATCTTTATCAAGTATTGCAAGTGTATAGGAATGATTTCCTAGCATCGGGATAAGTGCTGAAAAAATGGGAGTTTCATTGTCTAGAGGAACAATATCAAGCCTATATTGCCCTTGCATAAGGGAGAAATAAGGGCTGAATTGTTGAAAAGTGATATTTTTAATGACTTTTTGTCCATTTATTAAAATATCGACAGGGGCTGTATGCGGTGAGGCGTGAAATATCCTCATATAAGATGGTAACGTTGCCTCTTGTGATTCACGCCTTTCGTATGCCTGTACAAGTTGCTTGACCGCATGATGATATTTCATAGATAGCTCGATATATTTTCTAGGACTTATATATTGATAGTACCGTGCCAGTTGTTCATAGCAAATTGCTTCTTGTCCATATTTTTCAAATTCAGATTGCGTCATGGATATTCCTCCTTTGTCATCATTACAACTATATGCTTTAGTAAAAAGAAGTTATGCAAGAAACTTATTTTCAAAAGAGATTATACATATCGATTTTTTGATTTCTAGGCAAATACACATACGAAAGAGAAGTTGTCCTACATAATGTAATAGTGCAATATAAATATAGAAAAAGGAGGGGGAAACATGTGGGGGTATGGATATTCAGGTAGTTATTGTGGCTACGGTACAGGTTATGGATTTGCGTTGTTAGTTGTGCTGTTTATTTTATTAATCATCATTGGAGCTTGTTGGGTGCGCTAATCATGGATGAAGAGCGTCATACTGAACTGGTTACTGTCGTTAATCGGTTCTTTTTTTATGAAAGAAAAGCATCGCACATTTCTTAGGAGAAGAAAACATTTAGATTTATAAGAAATTTGTCTAATTTTGTTTAAAAGTATGAGATGTAAACTATGCAAACAGGAAGGAAATGAACGGGAGTTTCGTCGAAGTTTACACAATATCGGCAATTTGAATAGAGTGGCTGATGTTGTAGGAAATTTTCAATCGAATTGGAGGGGGAGAAGAGCATGATTCTATCATCGAAGGAGAGGAGAGTTAAAGAATTTTAGTTCTGAATATTCTTTCGATTTATAAGGCCTATTTCTATAGTTTATAAGTCTTTTTTATCTATTCACTGCTTTTGCAGGGGATTCTTTTTATGAAAGAAACGTCAATTTTCTTCATATATATATACAAATTGGAGAAATGGGGGAGCGCTATGCGCGATTACTTAATTAAGCCACTTGTTGGTCAGCCGTATCCAATGATTTCTCATGGAAAAGGAGTATATTTGTACGATCAAAATGGAAATAAATATTTTGATGGTTCCTCGGGAGCTATTACGGCTGGTATCGGACATGGCGTAGCAGAAATTGCTGAAGTAATAAAAAAACAGGCAGAGGAGATTGCTTTTGTCTATCGGTCACAGTTTACAAGTGAACCAGCAGAAAAGTTAGCAAAGAAACTAAGTGATTTAAGTATAGGAGACTTGAATTGGAGCTTTTTTGTAAATAGTGGTACAGAAGCAAATGAGACAGCTATGAAAATTGCAATTCAACATTTTCAAGAACGTGGTATTCATGGTAAACATAAAATTTTATCAAGATGGATGAGCTACCACGGAATTACGATGGGAGCTTTATCTATGTCTGGGCATCCATTGAGAAGACAACGATTTGTAGCTATTTTAGAAGATTATCCAACCGTATCAGCTCCATATTGCTTTCGGTGTCCGTTACAAAAAGTATATCCAACTTGTCAGCTTGCCTGCGCAACGGAATTAGAACGAGCAATTGAGCGAATTGGTGCGGAACATATTGCAGCTTTTATAGCGGAACCAATCATTGGTGCTGCCGGTGGAGCGGTTGTTCCTCCAAAGGAATATTATAAAGTGATTAAAGATATTTGTATGCATTATGATATTCTATTTATTGCGGATGAGGTTATGACAGGGCTTGGGCGAACGGGAGTGTGGTTTGCAATGGAGCATTGGGGTGTGGAGCCTGATATTATGACGCTTGGGAAAGGGCTCGGGGCTGGTTATACACCAATGGCAGCGACGGTTATAAGTGATCGTGTTATGGATCCGATTTTAAGAGGGTCCCGTTCAGTGATGAGCGGTCATACATTAAGCGCAAATCCATTATCAGCAGCAACTGCTTTAGCGGTTATCGAATATATGGAAAAACATAATTTACCTGAAAAAACAGCGGAAAAAGGAGAATATTTAATAAAGGGATTGCAAAAAGTTCAGCAGCAATCGACTATTATTGCAGATGTGCGGGGGAAAGGATTCCTAATTGGAATTGAATTGCAACCGTTTACAAAAGCGTCGGAGCTCATTTCAGTGGCAGCTAAAAACGGACTCCTTTTATATCAAGCTGTTTCAGGGCAAGCAGGTAAGGAAGATAGCGCATTGCTTGTTGCACCACCAATGACTACTACATATTCTGAGCTAGATGAGCTACTTAGTATTTTTGGTAAGAGTGTGGAGGAAATGATGCAAAGAGGAGGGCATAGTATCGCATGAAAATGGTGACAAATACATTCGGGAAATTGAAAGAAATAGATGAAGTCATTTCGCTATTTCACGATGATATGACACTAATGTTTGGGGGATTTGGTGGAATCGGATCCCCTCCATCTCTTATACAAGCAATTGTGGAAAAAGGAATTACAAACTTACATTTAATTGGAAACGATACAGGGTTCCCGGATGTGGGGATTGGTTGTCTTATAACAAGAGAAAGAGTAAAATCATTAGTCACTTCTCATATCGGTTCAAATCCGAATGCAGGGAGACAATTAAACGAAGGAAAGTTACAAATTGAATTTTCACCTCAAGGAACACTAGCGGAGCGCATTCGAGCAGGCGGCGTAGGTCTTGGTGGCATTCTTGTTGATGTTGGTGTTGATACGGTCGTTGAGGAAGGAAAACGAACAGTTGAATTAAATGGCAAAACGTTTTTAGTTGAAACAGCTCTTACAGCTGAAATAGCAATTGTATATGCAAAAAAAGCAGATCCATTTGGAAACATTGTTTTTGATAAAAGTGCGCGTAATATGAATCCACATGTTGCGATGGCGGGGGATATTACAATTGTAGAAGCGGAAGAAATTGTACCGCTTGGTGCATTACATCCGGAAGAGATTGTAGTTCCAGGTGCTTTCATAGATTATATTGTTCCATCGGAAGGGGTGAATTGGAAATGGGCATGGGAATAGATGTAAGAGATAAAATCGCAAAGCGGGCTGCGCAAGAAATTCAAAATGGCATGATTGTCAACTTAGGAATTGGTATTCCTTCACTTGTTCCTAACCATTTACGGGAAGATATACACGTTATGTTCCATGCTGAAAATGGAATTATCGGTATGGGCCCAACACCGAATACAGGGGATGAAGATGCAAATTTATGCAATGCAGCGGGACTGCCGACGTCAATTATTCAAGGGGCAAGTTACTTCGATAGCTGCACCGCATTTGGAATGATTCGCAAAGGGTTGCTAGATTTAACAATTCTAGGGTCGCTACAAGTGAGCGAGAATGGAGATTTAGCCAATTGGATTGTACCAGGAAAACGTGTTCCAGGTATTGGCGGAGCAATGGATCTAGCACAAAAAGCAAAGCGAGTCGTTGTTGTAATGAACCATGTCGATAAGTATGGGAATGCAAAGATTGTATCTGAATGTACACTGCCTTTAACATCGAAAAACTGCGTTGATGTCATTATTACTGATATGGCTGTGATGGAGGTTACTTCTAAAGGATTAGTGCTTCAAGAATTGATGAGTCCTTATACAGTAGAAGATGTGAGGAAGCATACGGAATCGGCTTTTCATATAAGTTCTAACTTGCTTGTAATTGAATGAAGGGAGCGGGGGATATGGGAGATTTAAAACAACAAATATGTGATTATATTGAAAGCCATGAAGAAGATAGTGCGAAACTATTAAAGCGATTGATTCAAGAAAAGAGTGTGTCTGGAAAAGAAAGTGGAGCGCAAGCAATCATAATTGAGAAGTTGCGTGAATTAGGATTAGATCTTGACATTTGGGAGCCGTCTTTTACAAAAATGAAAGATCATCCTTATTTTGTATCCCCAAGAACGAATTTTTCAGATAGTCCTAATATTGTAGCTACTTTAAAAGGAAGTGGCGGCGGAAAATCCATGATTTTAAATGGACATATTGACGTTGTACCAGAGGGAGATGTGAACCAGTGGGATTATCCTCCTTATAGTGGTGAAAGAATTGGAAATCGTATATATGGTCGTGGAACGACGGATATGAAGGGGGGGAATGTTGCTTTAATACTTGCAATGGAAGCGATTATTAAGAATGACATTGTATTAAAGGGAGATATTTATTTTCAAAGTGTAATAGAAGAGGAGAGCGGTGGTGCAGGAAGTTTAGCAGCTATTTTAAGAGGATATAAAGCTGACGGGGTCATTATTCCAGAACCAACAAATATGAAGTTCTTCCCAAAACAGCAAGGATCGATGTGGTTTCGACTACATGTGAAAGGGAAAGCTGCACATGGTGGGACTCGTTATGAAGGAATCAGCGCAATTGAAAAAAGTATAATTGTGGTTGAGCATGTAAAAGAATTAGAACAAAAGAGAAATGACCGAATAACAGACCCACTTTATAAGGAAATTCCCATCCCAATTCCGATTAATATAGGGAAAATTGAAGGAGGAAGTTGGCCGAGTTCTGTACCAGATTCCTTAATATTAGAAGGAAGATGTGGAATTGCGCCGAATGAGACTATAGAGGCGGCAAAAGAAGAATTTGAAACTTGGATGCAACAATTAAAGGATAAGGATGTATGGTTTAGAGATCATCCTGTAGAAGTAGAATGGTTTGGAGCAAGATGGGTGCCGGGTGAATTAGATGAGAAGCATCCGCTCATTACAGCACTTCAAAATAATTTTGTGCAAATTGAAGGGAAAAATCCAATTATAGAAGCATCGCCATGGGGAACAGATGGTGGATTATTTACTCAAATTGTAGATGTACCGACGATTATATTTGGGCCAGGAGAAACGAAGGTAGCGCATTATCCAAATGAATACATTGAAGTAGATAAAATGATTGCCGCTGCAAAAATCATTGCATGTACATTATTAGATTGGTGTGAGGTGAAAAGATGAACTATTATGAATCATTTAAAGAACAGACAAAGTATTATACTGTAGAAGGAGTATTGGACTATTTTAACAAGCGAGTGCGAGTTGATCATTACACAGGCAATGTAGAATATATAAGACAAACAATCGAAGAATTGGCCAAGAAGCATTCTTTCACTAAATGTATTATAAAAGGAAAGGGAGAGCATGTTTCGGCGTGGCTCTCTTTTGGCTTTTTATTAGAAGCAACAATTCCTCATTATTTTCAAGGTCACGATGCTTATTTCTTGGTGAAGTATTTACGGAATGAAAGAAGAAATAGTATCGAATGGGAAAATGAAGATCAAATTTTAAATGGTGTGAGGGAAAAAAGGGGAGTGGATAAACAAGTTCCAACCACATTTATATTGCGGAAGGCAACAGAAGATGATGCAGAACAGTTAGCAAATGTATTCGGAAGAGTTTTTGAAATTTATCCAACACCATTAAATCAAGTAGACTATGTGAAACAAACAATGAAAGAAGACACCATTTATTATGTATATGAATTAGAAGGGAAAATCGTTAGCACTGCTTCAGCAGAGATGAATGTGAAAGAAGGGAATGCAGAACTAACAAATTGTGCGACTTTACCTGAGTATCGAAAACATGGTTTTATGAAAAGCTTACTTGTTCAATTAGAAGAAGAACTGCGAGATCGAGCAATCTTTTGTTCTTATACAATTGCACGCTCGCTTTCATTTGGAATGAATGCGGCTTTTCATCAGTTAGGCTATACGTATACAGGGAGACTTGCTAATAACTGTTATATTTTTGATAAATTAGAAGATATGAATGTATGGGTAAAAGATTTATCCCGCATTAACGGGCAGTAAGACTCCCACCTCAAGGTTCAAAGAGTAGCAAGGAAGTAGGGCTGCCCGTAAAAGCCCGATTGGTGAGGGATGAAGAAAATCCCCACTGATTAAAGTTTCACTTTATCCAGTTATTGATAGGTAGTAAGATTCGGAGAGAAATACGTGGGAGCAGAGCTTGTCCCTAAACGACTGATTCGTAAAAGCGAATCATACTGAATAAAGTTTTACTTTATTCAGTATGAATGATGAAACAAATAACGAATGTAGAGAAGGAACAATAGAATGAGATCTCAATGCTTATAATCGCACATAGAGGCGCCAACAATTCGGCGTGTAATATGCTGAATTGTTGGCAAGAGGGGGGATGACATTGCTAGCTGTTTCTACACAAGAAGTCATTGAAGCGATTTTGAGCAGTATTGATGAAGCAATTCATGCTGTAGATGAAAATGGAATTACCATTTTTTATAATGATGTTGCAGCGAAACATGATGGTTCAAAAATTGAGAATGTACTCGGAAAGCATTTATTAGAGGCATTTCCATCGTTATCTCGAGAAACGAGTACACTTATGAAAGTTTTACATACAAAAAAGCCTATCGTTCATCAAGTGCAGCGTTATCAAAATTTAAAAGGTGAGGATGTATGTACGGTTAATACGACTTTACCTATTTTCATAGAAGGAAGTATTGCTGGAGCGGTTGAAATCGCAAAGGATTATACAACGATTCAAAAATTGACAGATACAATTGTTGATTTACAGTCAAAAATGAAGCGTTCTTCTAAACGAAAAATAACGAAAAAACATATTGCGTTTAATACAATCGTGACGAATGACACTCGCTTTCGTCAAACGAAAGAGTTAGCACAAAAGGTAGCTCCAACAGATGCCAATGTTTTAATATACGGCGAAACAGGCACAGGAAAAGAATTATTTGTTCAGGCAATTCATGAAGCTTCAAAAAGAAAAAACAAACCGTTTATTGCACAAAATTGTGCAGCGCTCCCAGAATCACTGTTAGAAAGTTTATTATTTGGAACGACAAAAGGTAGTTATACGGGAGCTATTGAGCGTGCGGGGTTATTTGAGCTTGCAGATGGAGGGACATTATTTTTAGATGAGTTAAACTCGATGCCCCTTGATCTGCAAGCAAAAATGCTTCGCGTTTTAGAAGACGGGGTCATACGCCGAATAGGTGATAATAAGACAAGAAAAGTAGATGTACGTGTCATTACTGCAATGAATCAGCCTCCAGAAGTCTGCTTGCGCGAAAATAAGATTCGTACGGATTTGTATTATAGATTGAATGTATTCTCTCTCTATATTCCACCACTTCGTGAGCGAATAGAAGATGTTTTACTGCTGGCATCTTATTTTTTAAAACAATATAACAAGGAATATAAAAAGGCTGTATTTGAGATTAACGATGATGCAAAAGAGAGATTATTATCGTATCATTGGCCAGGAAATGTAAGAGAACTAAAGCATACGATTGAACATGCTGTGATTCTTGCAGAAGGGCATTCGCTAACAGCTTGTTGTTTACCCCGAATATTCCAGAAAGAAAACAGGCAGGAGAAGAAAAAGATATTGCCTTTACGCGAGGCGTTGTCTCAAATGGAGAAGGAATTAATTCATCAAGCTCTAATAGAAACGGAGGGGAATATATTACAAGCTGCTAAATTACTTAGTATTCCAAGACAAACTTTGCAGTATAAGTTAAATAAATATAAAAAAAACGCCGAATAATCGGCGTTTTTATGTGTTTGCACCAATAAAAGAGCGTTTACATATACAAAAAGTAACAGGAATCATGGTGAGCGATTATTGTATCTACATGTAAAAAAACGATTTTTCCTATATATGATAAGGAATCTTATAATACTGCTTATCAAAATTGTGAAGTTGGCATAATTATTGCTTATATAAAAAGTGAGCGTAAAAAAAGGGGGAATAGCAATGTTACACGATGTATATAAACCAAATCGTCATTGGAAAGAAATTGAATTGTGGAAAGACGTGACAGAAGAACAATGGAATGATTGGGTTTGGCAATTAACGAATACGATTAAAACGTTAGATGATTTAAAGAAAGTCATAAATTTAACACCAGAAGAAGAAGAAGGTGTTAAAATTTCAACAAAAACGATTCCGCTAAATATTACACCGTACTATGCTTCGCTTATGAATCCCGATGATCCGCGCTGTCCGATTCGAATGCAATCTGTACCGATTTCGGAAGAATTATATAAAACAAAGTATGATTTGGAAGATCCGCTACATGAAGATGAAGATTCACCAGTTCCTGGTTTAACGCATCGCTATCCAGATCGTGTCCTATTTCTTGTAACAAATCAATGCTCCATGTATTGCCGTTATTGTACACGCCGTCGCTTTAGTGGACAAATCGGCATGGGCGTACCAAAAAAACAATTAGATGAAGCAATTGCTTATATTCGTGAAACACCGCAAGTACGAGACGTTTTAATTTCTGGCGGTGATGGACTCCTTATTAATGATAAAATTTTGGAATATGTATTAAAGAATTTACGAGCAATTCCGCATGTAGAAATTATTCGCATCGGAACAAGGGCGCCAGTTGTATTCCCGCAACGTATTACAGAAAATCTATGTAATATTATGAAAAAATATCACCCAGTATGGCTAAATACACATTTTAATACTTCGATTGAAATTACTGAAGAGTCTAAATTAGCATGTGAAATGCTTGCAAATGCAGGCGTTCCAGTTGGGAACCAAGCGGTTATTTTAGCAGGAATTAACGATAGCGTCCCAATTATGAAAAAACTCATGCACGATTTAGTGAAAATTCGAGTTCGTCCATATTATATTTATCAGTGTGATTTATCGGAAGGGATTGGTCATTTCCGTGCGCCAGTATCTAAAGGCTTAGAGATTATTGAAGGACTGCGCGGACATACGTCTGGTTATGCAGTGCCAACGTTTGTTGTAGATGCTCCAGGCGGAGGCGGTAAAATTGCGCTTCAGCCAAACTATTTAATCTCACAAAGTGCGGATAAAGTTGTACTCCGCAACTTTGAAGGGGTGATTACAACATATCCAGAACCAGAAAATTATGTGCCAGGAAGAGCGGAAGGGTACTTTAAAGAAATTTATCCAACATATGAAGAGAAGCGGTCTGATATTGGTGTAGCAGCATTAATGAGCGATAAGAAATTCAACCTCGTACCGGATGACCTGCAGCGTATGAATCGCCGAAAAGACTATGAAATGAACGAAACGCATTCATCCTTAAAGGATAAACGTGAAAAGCGCGATCAACTGAAAGATAAAAAATATAAAGCGCAAATGAAAAAACTAGAAGCTGATGAAAAAGCTGAAGGTGATGCAGTATGAATTGTATGTGGTGTGAAAGTAAAGAAGCAATAGAAAGTGTAAATACTGTATATTGGGAGTTGCCGGATGGTACAAAGGCAATTGAAATCCAAAAAACACCGTGTATTTCTTGTTCTTCGTGTGGAATGGAATATCAACCTGATCATATCGTGAAAGAAATTGAAGATCAGTTGTTTCTGATTTATACAAAAGATTTGCCAAAGCAACTGACTTATGAGGAACTAATGGAGCGTCCGCGTTTACTAAAGAAAAATTATTTTGATTTTTAACCAGCTGTTATGCTGGTTTTTTTCTTTTCTCCCTTGTATAATGTACCCAAGTTAGAAAGGTAGGGAATATTTTTGAAGAAAACATTTTACCATTATATGATGAAACACCGTGCGCCATTGGTTAAAAATGAAATATCTGATTTGGCAGAAGCAATCTACGATGATTTAAGTTTTCCAAAGCAATCAGAAGATTATCATGAAATTAGTTCATACTTAGAATGCAGTGGATTAATAGAAAGTATGTCTATCTTTGATAAGGCATGGGATTTGTATTTACAAGAAAGATAGCTAGCATAATATGGTATGTAAACATACATCGCTTTATAAAAAGTGATGTATTTTTTTTATGAAAAAATTTTTTTGAATATACGCTTATGTGATAAGCGTTTTTATATCGTTCGCATATACTGTTATCAAAATCACGACTCTAAAAAGGAGAGATATAGATGTCAAGAAAAAAACAACCTAAATATAATGTCGGAGATATAGTCGTGATTACGCTATATGGAACCGTGGGTAAAATTACAAATACTAATTTTCTATTTTTAACCAAGGGATATTATGTTATTATTTCTAATATATGTAATAAGGGGTGTGGGCAATGGGATTAGCTGCAATTTATTTACGTTTATCAAGAAACGAAGAGCAGTTAAACATAGACGAGATTTTATTAAATCATCGAAACGCCTTAACTAAACTTGCAAAACAACAAAAATTAACCTATGACATTTATCAAGAAATCTCAAGTGGAGTAAATATGGAAAGACCGCAACTAAATTTATTGTTAAGCAGATTAGATGATTATGACGCTCTTCTTGTAATGGATATAGACAGAATTTCACGTGACAACGCTCATGCTGAAGAAATTAAGAAGATGTTGATTATACACGATATTAAAATTTTGACTCCCCAAGGTGCAATTGATTTATCACAGGAAAGTAATGAAATGCTTTTCTCCTTCCAAGCAATGATGGCGAACTTTGAATATAAACAAATTCGTAAAAGATTGGGAAGAGGACGATTAGCGGCAGCCGAGCAAGGGAAATGGACAATGAGTAACAGAGTCCCTCTAGGTTATAAAAAGAACGAAGAAAAGCGGTTAGAAGTAGTTGAAGAGGAAGCTAAAATCATTCGATTTATTTTTCAAAAGACATTAGAACGAGTTAGCGCAAACGAAATTGCAAAGCAGTTAGATATACTTGGATGGAGAAGTAGACAAGGTAAGGTATTAACTTCAGCACATATATCAAATATGCGAAGAAATGTTGTTTATTATGGAGTTGTAAAAGCATGTAGGAAAGTAAATGGTAGGGTTGTTGATAAAGTGTTTGTTGAAAATGCTCATGAACCCATTGTGAGTAAACAGATATTTTTTGAGGTTCAAAAAATATTGGAAGAAAATTCGACAGGAAATTTCTTTAATAAAAGAAAAGTGACTAGGAAGCTACAAAATCTTATTTATTGTAATTGTTGTGGTAGAAAAAGATACATACAATTCGATGGAAATGGTGTTGATTATATAAAATCATGTATCTATAAAGTTGATAATAATAAATGTAGAGATCGAGGATACAAATATGAACCAATTGAACAATTTGTATTACAAAAAGTTAAAGAAAAGAAACCAGATTTTGAACAAGAGCTGCAAATGTTGAAATCACTTGATACGATAGAGATAGAAAAGAAACTATTCATTCAACGAGAGTCATTAGAGAAACAAATAACGAGATTTAATAAACGTCAACGGAATCTTAAAGAAATGCGGATGGATGGGGAGATTACAAAATCCGAGTTTTATGAAATGCGTGAAGAAAACGAAGAACAAATCAAACAAGTTAAGCAACAAATGGAGCTCATTGATGTTAAACTTGAGAATTTATCAAATATGGATGAAGAACAAGCAAGATTGCAAGATGCGATTAAAAAGTTAGATAAATTAGAAGAGCTTAATGCAGAAGCATGTAACACGTTTTTGAAGAAGTTTATAAAGAAGGTATGGTTCAGTAGTAATACAGAAGCGAATCATGACACAACAAGATCAAGAGAAGGCGCTACAATAGAAATTGAGTGGCTATAAGCTGATAAGGTTCAGAATGGTTCCTAGAAAGTCTTATCAGGCTAACTGTTGAAGTAAAATAGAAGGTTGGGGCATGAGTGCAGAGGACATTTTAAGACTTATTGAAGAAACTGATACTTATTTAAAGGATACTTATGGCATACGTTTAACATGTTATTTTAGTAATTAGATAGGCAGTTTGTACATATTGCGGCTCTAAAAATCAGAAAACAATTTCCAAATAGCTATAGAGCTAGGTATTGTGTTTTCCTTAAATCGTAGAAACGATAGTGTAGGTTTGATTCCAAAGCAATTTGGAATAGACCATTACAATCACAATGTCCTTTTTTATAAATCTGCTTATAATGATCCCATGAACTTTCAATTGTTATGTAAACCTTGCAATGGTAATGATTGAAGAAGGAAACTAATATAAAATATCAATTTTATTGTTTTGTTATCACCTCGGTATTAGAATGTCGAGGTGATTTTTTTATAACATATAAATTTAAAAGGGAACAGCAGGATACTCTTATAAATGTGCTAATTTTAAAGAGTACGCACGAAATAAATGGTTCAAAAAGGAAATACGAGAAAAATATCCATAAATAGGTAATTTTGATATAATATTCTTAGAATGAGATGTTAAAATGGAATTAGGAGAGATAACGGTGGCAAAGAAAATATTGATTGGGATGAGCTCAATTGTAGGGGTGGTTGCTCTTACAGTTGGGGTAACCTACGGAATGATTTATGTTGCACATAATCCAGTAAATAAGAAAACTAGTACTGAAGTAGATATAAGCGAATATAAAGAAGTTCCAAGAGAAAAAGAATCAATGACTGGTCAGATAGATGAAGTTTTTATGAATCTTCCTGTTACTGAAAGTTCTAATGAAGATGAAGTTATTAAAGCGATGCATCACATGACTCATCAAAAGGTAGTAGCAACTCAGAAATGGGGTGCTATCCCGATGTCTAAGAAAAATGCAGAGAAGATAAGAGACATTTTAAATAATAGTAACTTTGAAAAGAAAGAGGAATTTTTAGCAATCAATGAAAGATGGATAAACAGAGATTTTAGTAAAATTGTAGAAGACCATAATTACTTCTGGACTACTCAAGAAGGTAACGTTGGTAAAGCCACAGGAGTTATGGATGCAGTAGCAGAACAAACTTTTGTTTTGAATAATTTCGGAGAAGAAGTTACCCAAGATTTATTTAAACAAGGTGATCTTAAAGAAATAAAATAATAATTGATTATGAGAAAGCTTCCGTTAGGGAGGCTTTTTTAGTTTTGATTTACACTTTTCATTCTCTCGATAGAAAAATGATAAGGACAAAGAACACAGACAAAACGTCTCGCATATCATATCGGCAGAGGTGAGAGGTATCATGAATTTTAAATACAAAGAAATTGGAAAGTTTGATGCCCGTAAAGCAGCAAAAGCCCTCCTTGAATTGGCACAAGAAATAAAATTAGAGGATAAAAAAGAATGTAAAAGTGAAGATGAAAATGATAATGAGAAAGTAAGTTGAACCCGTACATATTTTGTGTGTACGGGTTTTTCTTTCTGATTTATAATGAATTATATAAAGGGGTGATACATATGAAGATGAACGAATATTCTGTTGATTTAGAGGGTGTAAAGAAGATGTTGGAACTTTACTCAAAATTAAAGGATACGGATATCTTCAAGGAATTTTATGAAGAAGAAAGCGAACCAATAAAAATAGAAAAATTAAAAATACTAATTTTCTATTTTTAACCAAGGGATATTATGTTATTATTTCTAATATATGTAATAAGGGGTGTGGGCAATGGGATTAGCTGCAATTTATTTACGTTTATCAAGAAACGAAGAGCAGTTAAACATAGACGAGATTTTATTAAATCATCGAAACGCCTTAACTAAACTTGCAAAACAACAAAAATTAACCTATGACATTTATCAAGAAATCTCAAGTGGAGTAAATATGGAAAGACCGCAACTAAATTTATTGTTAAGCAGATTAGATGATTATGACGCTCTTCTTGTAATGGATATAGACAGAATTTCACGTGACAACGCTCATGCTGAAGAAATTAAGAAGATGTTGATTATACACGATATTAAAATTTTGACTCCCCAAGGTGCAATTGATTTATCACAGGAAAGTAATGAAATGCTTTTCTCCTTCCAAGCAATGATGGCGAACTTTGAATATAAACAAATTCGTAAAAGATTGGGAAGAGGACGATTAGCGGCAGCCGAGCAAGGGAAATGGACAATGAGTAACAGAGTCCCTCTAGGTTATAAAAAGAACGAAGAAAAGCGGTTAGAAGTAGTTGAAGAGGAAGCTAAAATCATTCGATTTATTTTTCAAAAGACATTAGAACGAGTTAGCGCAAACGAAATTGCAAAGCAGTTAGATATACTTGGATGGAGAAGTAGACAAGGTAAGGTATTAACTTCAGCACATATATCAAATATGCGAAGAAATGTTGTTTATTATGGAGTTGTAAAAGCATGTAGGAAAGTAAATGGTAGGGTTGTTGATAAAGTGTTTGTTGAAAATGCTCATGAACCCATTGTGAGTAAACAGATATTTTTTGAGGTTCAAAAAATATTGGAAGAAAATTCGACAGGAAATTTCTTTAATAAAAGAAAAGTGACTAGGAAGCTACAAAATCTTATTTATTGTAATTGTTGTGGTAGAAAAAGATACATACAATTCGATGGAAATGGTGTTGATTATATAAAATCATGTATCTATAAAGTTGATAATAATAAATGTAGAGATCGAGGATACAAATATGAACCAATTGAACAATTTGTATTACAAAAAGTTAAAGAAAAGAAACCAGATTTTGAACAAGAGCTGCAAATGTTGAAATCACTTGATACGATAGAGATAGAAAAGAAACTATTCATTCAACGAGAGTCATTAGAGAAACAAATAACGAGATTTAATAAACGTCAACGGAATCTTAAAGAAATGCGGATGGATGGGGAGATTACAAAATCCGAGTTTTATGAAATGCGTGAAGAAAACGAAGAACAAATCAAACAAGTTAAGCAACAAATGGAGCTCATTGATGTTAAACTTGAGAATTTATCAAATATGGATGAAGAACAAGCAAGATTGCAAGATGCGATTAAAAAGTTAGATAAATTAGAAGAGCTTAATGCAGAAGCATGTAACACGTTTTTGAAGAAGTTTATAAAGAAGGTATGGTTCAGTAGTAATACAGAAGCGAATCATGACACAACAAGATCAAGAGAAGGCGCTACAATAGAAATTGAGTGGCTATAAGCTGATAAGGTTCAGAATGGTTCCTAGAAAGTCTTATCAGGCTAACTGTTGAAGTAAAATAGAAGGTTGGGGCATGAGTGCAGAGGACATTTTAAGACTTATTGAAGAAACTGATACTTATTTAAAGGATACTTATGGCATACGTTTAACATGTTATTTTAGTAATTAGATAGGCAGTTTGTACATATTGCGGCTCTAAAAATCAGAAAACAATTTCCAAATAGCTATAGAGCTAGGTATTGTGTTTTCCTTAAATCGTAGAAACGATAGTGTAGGTTTGATTCCAAAGCAATTTGGAATAGACCATTACAATCACAATGTCCTTTTTTATAAATCTGCTTATAATGATCCCATGAACTTTCAATTGTTATGTAAACCTTGCAATGGTAATGATTGAAGAAGGAAACTAATATAAAATATCAATTTTATTGTTTTGTTATCACCTCGGTATTAGAATGTCGAGGTGATTTTTTTATAACATATAAATTTAAAAGGGAACAGCAGGATACTCTTATAAATGTGCTAATTTTAAAGAGTACGCACGAAATAAATGGTTCAAAAAGGAAATACGAGAAAAATATCCATAAATAGGTAATTTTGATATAATATTCTTAGAATGAGATGTTAAAATGGAATTAGGAGAGATAACGGTGGCAAAGAAAATATTGATTGGGATGAGCTCAATTGTAGGGGTGGTTGCTCTTACAGTTGGGGTAACCTACGGAATGATTTATGTTGCACATAATCCAGTAAATAAGAAAACTAGTACTGAAGTAGATATAAGCGAATATAAAGAAGTTCCAAGAGAAAAAGAATCAATGACTGGTCAGATAGATGAAGTTTTTATGAATCTTCCTGTTACTGAAAGTTCTAATGAAGATGAAGTTATTAAAGCGATGCATCACATGACTCATCAAAAGGTAGTAGCAACTCAGAAATGGGGTGCTATCCCGATGTCTAAGAAAAATGCAGAGAAGATAAGAGACATTTTAAATAATAGTAACTTTGAAAAGAAAGAGGAATTTTTAGCAATCAATGAAAGATGGATAAACAGAGATTTTAGTAAAATTGTAGAAGACCATAATTACTTCTGGACTACTCAAGAAGGTAACGTTGGTAAAGCCACAGGAGTTATGGATGCAGTAGCAGAACAAACTTTTGTTTTGAATAATTTCGGAGAAGAAGTTACCCAAGATTTATTTAAACAAGGTGATCTTAAAGAAATAAAATAATAATTGATTATGAGAAAGCTTCCGTTAGGGAGGCTTTTTTAGTTTTGATTTACACTTTTCATTCTCTCGATAGAAAAATGATAAGGACAAAGAACACAGACAAAACGTCTCGCATATCATATCGGCAGAGGTGAGAGGTATCATGAATTTTAAATACAAAGAAATTGGAAAGTTTGATGCCCGTAAAGCAGCAAAAGCCCTCCTTGAATTGGCACAAGAAATAAAATTAGAGGATAAAAAAGAATGTAAAAGTGAAGATGAAAATGATAATGAGAAAGTAAGTTGAACCCGTACATATTTTGTGTGTACGGGTTTTTCTTTCTGATTTATAATGAATTATATAAAGGGGTGATACATATGAAGATGAACGAATATTCTGTTGATTTAGAGGGTGTAAAGAAGATGTTGGAACTTTACTCAAAATTAAAGGATACGGATATCTTCAAGGAATTTTATGAAGAAGAAAGCGAACCAATAAAAATAGAAAAATTAAAAATATGAAAATGCTAGACGGTGTATATGTATATGAAGTAAATAATCACGATGGATATTATGTGGAACAAACGCTTCAACATGTTACAGAGCAAGATGTGAAAAAAAATAAGACAGAGTGGATTGAGCTATGTTATCAGTTTACATTTGGAGATCTCGTGCAAGTTTCAGGATATGATCAAGATATTTTTCGTATTGTTGGATTTCGTACAGAAGTATGGAGATATAAAAATGATGCGTGGGAAGATACGATATATGAATTATCAAGAATTACAGATGGTGAGTGGTTAGAAGCGGATGAATCTGATTTAACACTACTTGCGAATGCCCAAACAGCAAATGCGATTTTAAAGAAAATGAAACAAGATAAAGCGGGAATGAATAAATTAGACTTAGAGAAATTGAAATCCATTAATAATTCAAAGAGAGTAAGTATTAAAACAAATAAGCAAGAAATTATTGATGGGTTATTAGATATTTATAACGATTATCAGTTATTATATGAAACTTTTCAAGATGAAGAGTATAAAATTGTGATGAATGTAATTCATAATTATCTAGTAAAATTAACAGAGAAAAAATAACGGATTAGAAAGTAAAGAGAAATTGGATAAAAACGTATGTGGTATAAGGTATGCCTACTATACTTAAAAAAATAAAAAGCCATTTAATAAGAGAGTCTGCCCATTTGTCCTCATGCATGAACTCTTCTTTTCTTTGCTCTATTTCATATTGATATTTCATTATCATTACCTCCTTTTAATAGCTTGTACTACATCGTATGTGCTTGCTCACAGCAATATGACTGAAAAGAATAAGGTGGAAAAGAAAAAGTATTTTTCTAATTTCATATACATAATTTTGAAATTCTTTCATAAAACAGAAATAAAGGAGTGATGCTCATGAAGGAAATTGAAGTCGTAATTGACACGGAAGAAATTGCGGAGTTTTTTTATGAGCAACTAATTGAAAGAGGATATGTACCGAAGCAAGAAGAAATCGAAGATCTTGCTGACATTACATTTGAATACTTACTAGAAAAATGTATGATTGACGAAGTGTTCGATGGAGATGAAGAGTAAAAGTAACGACGGGATCAACTCGTCGTTTTTTTACTCTTCTCAACATGATTCTTCTTTACAAAGTTGTCACAAAATTCATAAAGAAATATTGGTATAATGAAGATAAAATTTTCTATAAGAGGTGAAGGGATGTTCAAAAAAATTATTGATTCTTTATTAGGAAAAAAAGGTAGATACCACTCTTACTCAAGTAGTGACTATCGTCATAGAAGACGCTCTTATTCAAGCAGCGATTATAATAGAAGACGTCCATCTCACGGATACGGACATCAGCACTATAAAAGAAAACGAAAAAGCCGTAGTTTCTTTTCCAGTAGTTGATGAAATGGCGACATATACTCGCGTGGTTTGATAGACCGCTGCGTAAGAATACAATTGTTATAGAGCGCTATAAGATTGAATCGGTAATTGGAATGGGCAGTTATGGCTTTACCTATAAAGTGGTAGATTTACAGAATCATGAGGTTAAAGTATTAAAACAATTGAGACAAAGTAAGCAAAAGTCTGAATCAGGAAGGGAATCGTTTGTAAGAGAACAGCAAATTTTAAAGAATTTGCAACATCCAGCGATTCCAAGCTTGTATGACCATTTTGTTTGGAAGAAGCAACCGTTTTTTGTCATGGAGTATATGGCGGGAGAGAATTTTGAAGATTTTATTTTTCGAGATGGGTATATATATGAAGAACGAGAAGCGTTTTATATCTTATATAAAATATTAGAAGTTGTTTCTTATATTCATAGTCAAGGTATCATTCATCGCGATTTAAGAATCCCTAACATTTTAATGAGTGGGAGTTCAATTCATATTGTTGATTTTGGATTAGCGAGATATAAAGGAGACATAGATGAACGAGCGGGGTTTTATGAAGGCGAACAAGCTTTTATGCGCGAAGTGGAACATCGCAGTGACTTTTATGCGCTAGGCCATTTTATCTTATTTTTGTTATACGCTAGTTATGAGTCTAACGATAAAGTAGAAAAGCCATGGCATGAAGAATTACTGTTAGCGGAAGGTAATAAAGAAATTATTATGAGAATGCTGCAAATGAAGAGACCATATTATGAAAATGTACAAGAGCTCAAGCAGGATATATACTTTGCACTAGAAGAGATGGGAGATTTGTGTTTCAAAAATTTCTAACATGCAACAAGAAATGAGTCGTTATATTTCTTCATAAAAAACATG
The DNA here is from genome assembly GCF_022662635.1 of Bacillus cereus group sp. BfR-BA-01522. Classification (NCBI taxonomy): domain Bacteria; kingdom Bacillati; phylum Bacillota; class Bacilli; order Caryophanales; family Bacillaceae; genus Bacillus; species Bacillus cereus group sp. BfR-BA-01522. The sequence goes on from NZ_JAKUDY010000003.1 coordinate 128,293, forward strand.
TATAAAAAAGAAATGGAGAGGGAAACTAAAACAACCGCTCCATTTCTTGTATTGTGAGGTTATGTATGTGAAACGATATCGACATTTATACTTGTTAAGTGGTATATTACTCATTTGTTTTGTCGTATTATCATTTTCGTATCATACCGCTTGTATTGAGAAGTTTGATGATGTGATTACAACATTTATCCAAAGCTTCCGAAATGAATATTTGACGACTTATTTTATTTGGATGTCTTATATTGGCTCTAAAAAAGTCTATTTTCCATTGCTTATTATCATCGTAATGTACTTTCTCATCCGAAAAAAGTTGTTGAGTGCGTTATTTTTAATGATTAACTATTATGGATCTCGTTATCTTAACAGTATGCTTAAGCTATGGTATGAGCGTCCAAGACCTGATGTATCACAACTTGTCACAGCGACTGGGTATAGTTTCCCAAGTGGTCATACGATGAATGCGACGGCATTTCTAGGGTTTATTGCCTATGTGACGATTACGGAACATCGTATTGCACTGCATAAAAAAGTGTTAATTATTTTTACAGCCTGTTTCGTAATATTTTCGATTTCTGTTAGCCGTATCTATCTTGGTGTGCACTATCCATCTGATATATTAGCTGGATGGGCAGCGGGGGGGAGTTGGCTTGTTTTATGTATTATTTTTCATCAAGCATTCTTAAAAAAGAACCTATAATATCGAAGACGCCAAAGAAGTGATTACTTTGAAAGATAACATGCATTTTTATCGTAATATTGAGGATAGCAAGGAGTCCATCATCTATATACAGTAGGTGATGGACTCTTTTTTCTTATGAAGTAGACTTTTTCAATGGTTTCATGGCAACATAGGTTCTTTTTGCATAGGTTCAACATGAATATGAGTATATAAAATTCCGAATTTCTGTTGTAACATGTCTTCAATTGCGTCCGTAATATGATGGCTTTTGTTTACGTCCATATGGGCATCTACTTCAATTGTAATATCAACATACGTTTGATTTCCATACATACGAGCCCGAATATCAACGATATGTTCAACCCCTGGAACAAGTTGCACTGCTTGAGAATACTCTTCCATTTTTTCAGGATCAATCCCATCTGTTAACATATGAGATGTTTCTATAAAAATATCCCATGCTGTTTTACAAATTATAAGTCCGACAAGTACCGCTGTAATCGGATCAAGAATAGCCATATGGAATTGTGAAGCAACAATTCCAACGACTGTACCAATACTAACGAGTGCATCTGATAAATTATCTTTGGCAGCGGCTTCTAATGCTTTGCTTTTTGTCCGCTTTGCAATTTTTTTATTATACATGTATACACCGTACATCACGATAGCACAAAAGAAAGCAACCCACGCAGCGATTACATTAGGTGCTGTTTGCTTAGGATTAAAAAATGATTGAATAGCGCTAATAATAACTTCGAATCCAACGGATGCCATAATAAAAGAAGCTACTAATGAAGCGATTTGTTCTGCGCGAGAATGCCCATATGGATGATCATGATCACGAGGCTTACGCGAAATTTTCAGTCCAATTAAAACAGCTAGTGAAGCACCGATATCTGTTAAATTATTTAAACCATCTGCACGTAATGCGCTAGATAGAGCGATATAACTAATGATAATTTTTATTGCTGATAAAAATATGTAAGCAACAATGCTAACAATAGCCCCTTTATCAGCTTCTTGATTCGAACATGAATTCATAAAAAGCACTCTCCTTTCTGTAAAGAAATTCCTTCTATCAATAGAGTATCAAAGGAAAGTCGTGTGGGTCTATACAAACATTGTTGACGTTTTATAGCTTTTTGAGCAGGGGATAACAAAGTTTCACAAGGGAAAAATCTGTTGAAAAATCCAAATAAAAAAACCACCGAAACAATATGTTCCAGTGGCATCTCTTATCTTAGTATGCTTCTAAAAATTCAGTAACTTGTTCTTCTGTTTTCGCATTTGCACTATGTAAATGACCTAACTTCTCACCATTTTGATATACAAGTAAACTTGGAATACCCATTACTTGATACTCTTCTGCAATACTTGGAAACTCATCTTTATTAATAGCGTACCATTCAAACTTATTGAACTCTTCCATTACATCCCCAATAAAATGATCCATACGTACACAATCTGGGCACCATGTAGTAAAAAACTTAACAACTACTGGATCTTCGCTTGCGATAATGTCTTTGAATTCTTGTTCTGTTTTGATTTCTTTCATGTTTTTGTCTCCTTTCAATCGTATACGAATTCGCTAGTATTTTTATGCAAAATTCGTATTTGCAACCATTTTGCAAACATTAGTGTTTTTGAAATAGATTATTTGCAAAATCCTCCACTGCTTTTCCTTGAAGTCCTGATACAACATGAGAGTAGGTTTCCAATGTGATGCCTACTCGTTTATGCCCTAATCGTTCACTCACAATCTTTGGATGAATACCTTGTTTCAACATCAATGTCGCATAGGTATGTCTGAGATTATGGAACCGAATATCAAGAACTCCACTTTTCTTTATAAGCTTTTTCCAGAGCTGTGTCAAACTTTTGAAATTACAAGGTTTTCCGCTTGGAAGTAGGGCATACCAAATCATAGTCCTTGTATAAGTTGGCGTATCGTTCTTTTTCTACATGTATTCGCTTATATTGTTCTTCTAATGCGTGTAGTGTAATTTCAGGAAGTACAATTAGACGTTTTCCTGTAGCTGTCTTTGGCTCATAAAATTCTTCGGAGATATGAGAAAGGGAACGGTTCACGGATATTGTTCTTCTTTCGAAATCAATATTCTTCCATTGAAGTCCTAATATTTCTCCTTTACGCATACCACAAGTAATCGCAAGTAGATGTACAACGCGTAGTATCTACTTGCTTTTGTGTGTTCCAAAAAACGGAGAACTTCTTTCTTAATTCAGTCTATATAAATAAATTGAAAAAGAGGTGGGAAGAGCCAACAAACATGTGGAAAATAAGAAAGGGGAGGAAAAATGCCTGAGTTAATTGATGTAAAAGATCTGTCGATGAAGAATTTATTTAAAAGTACGAAAAGTTCGTTTTCTATTTCATTCATAAAAAATATGGTCACAGATTACAAGCGATAAAAGACGATACAGGTGTTGAATTTGAGGATCTAGTGCAATGGCATGGTTGCACTAATGAAAGCAAGAGAACAATTCAAGCCGGAGCTTGGTTTTAAATTCCTTACGTTTGCTGCACCCAGAATAGTTTATGAAATTGGTAATGGGATCTGGAAGACATAGAAGTTGAAAATTGAACGAACAGTATATTATGCGAAGGGAAAAATCTTGAAAAATAAGTTATCAGAAGAATCGGTGAACCATATTAGCAAAACTTTGGATATGGGTCATGGACTTGTTGAGGCTGCTCAACTAGGGACATTCTCTTTAGATAAAGTTATCTATCCAGCTGACAACGGTGAAGGGGTAGATGTAGAAAGTACATTGGAAAATAAAGTGATTCTTCATTCTTTTTTCGATACATTACAGCATAGCGAATTGATTGTATGGGACGTGCATTCTAAGGGAATAAGGCAAGAAAATATCGGAAAACGTATAGGGAAATCACAGGTTCAAGTTAGTCGGATTGTAAAACGAATGAATAAGAGAGCAACGGCTTTTGGGCAGCAGCAAGGGGTTGCGAAGTAAGACTAGAGCGTTATTTGAAGGAGCGTGATAACTGAAATGCCAAGGACATATCAGCTATCACTGAAGTAGTTCTTGAATCTTCTTATTAAGTTTTTAATTTGGGTTTTTGCTGCCATTTTGAGAAGAGAGTGTGTCAAAAATTAATCCGAACATTGCTCCGATTAAAGTCGGCAAAATTATACTCCATGCTGCGAATGACATAAGTACCCCTTCTAATAATAAAATGTTGTAACTATTGATTTTATTGTATCTGAATATTTAGATTCATTATAGGAGGAAGGTTAGAAAACTAAACAAAATTCTTATTTTAGTTTAGCATTTGCGTTTACAACATGAAGATGAACAAGGTTTGTGATGAGGTTTAGGACAAGGGATGAAAGGAGCTTTGGAAGTAGGACAAGGACATGCGATTGGAGGAAACTTACAATGACGTTTAGAGCAAGAGCACGGCTTTATTTTTTTACAAACGCAGTATTCAGTTCGATAGCAACGGTCTTTCATAAAAATATTACCCCCTTTTGTAATAGATTTATGATAGTATATGTAATTTGAAGCAAAGCGCTTGTTTAAAGACCTAGTATTAGATGTTTTAATAGATTTTGATTTGTTTTAAGAGACAAGAATTCATAAAAAATATATATTCTTGAAAGAATAATAGTATCAAACTATTTTCAGACATGTATAACAAAGCATGCCATGCTTACAATAATGGGATTGTAACTTAAAGTGATAGGTATAGTATGAATATAGTTAAAAACGTTATGCAGGCTAAGTCTGAGATAGAGCTTAAATATTAATATACGAGGGGAATGGATATGAACTTATTAGAGCAATACATCAAAGAATGGATTAGTGAGTGAGGAACCTTATGAAGCAGATTGGACTAAGGAATTGGAAAAAGAATTTGTGAAAGTTAAAACTGATTGCTATGGAAGTATCAAAACGAAAGAAAGAATCTTTGAAAAAGAGAAATGGGAGAACTATAAGGAGCAAGGTTACTTTATGGAATAAAAAGAGCAGCTAGCAAAAGCTAACTGCTTATCTAAAGAAATCAGAGAAAAGATTACCGTGTCATTTACAATATTGACAGAATATAGAGGTTTATTCTAGTTGTTCAAACATAGTTAAAGAAAGAATATAACGAATAAAAATTATTCTTGTCGCCTATTTCTGTATTTTATTCACAAATAGTTCCGGTAGCTATTCCGGTTGGAGCGACACCTACTGGGACATTAGCGATAACAGTATTAGTAGCAATATCAATAACAGAAACTGTATTACTAGCTTGGTTTGTAACATAGGCACGAGTGCCATCAGGTATGATGGTTACTTGATCTGGGGATAGTGCAACAGGAATTGTATCGATTACAGTATTTGTTGCCACGTTTATTACTGATACATTATTGCTAACTTTATTTACAACGTAAATAAGAGTGCCATCAGGTGTAATATCTATACCAACAGGTTCGGTACCTACGTTAATTGTATCAATAACGGAATTAGTAGCGGTGTCAATAACAGAAACAGTACCGCTGTCTTGATTTGTGACATAAGCACGAGTCCCGTCTAGAGTGAAGACGATTATCCTAGGACGAACGCCAACAGGAATGGTAGCGATAACAGTATTAGTAGCAGTATCAATAACAGAAATTGTGTTACTTAATTCATTTGCAACATATGCAAGGGCTCCATTTGGAGAAACAGTGACCCCTTGTGGATCGATGCCAACAGGAATGGTAGCTACAACGGTATTAGTAGCAGCATTAATAACAGAAACAGTATCATTACCATGATTTCCAACATACACAGTTGTGTTATCTGGAGAAACAGCTACACCAATTGGATTAGTGCCAACAGGAATGGTAGCTACAACAGTATTGGTAGCAGTATCAATAACGGAAACAGTATTAGAGAAAATATTAGTAACATAAGCACGAGCCCCATTTGGAGAAACTGTTACTTCAAGAGGTGCATTACCTACAGTAATCGTATCGACTACCGTATTTGTTCTGGTGTCGATTACAGATACTGTATCATCTGTAGGGTCGTCACGGGTTCCTGCATTTGTAGCATAAACAAGGAAATTACATGCAGGCCCGGTCGGCCCAGTCGGCCCTGTTGGCCCGGTCGGTCCCGTTGGGCCTGTTGGTCCCGTTGGGCACTCACAATCCCCTGTTGGTCCGGTAGGTCCCTGAGGCCCTTCAGGCCCTTGGATTCCTTGCACACCTTGAGGTCCTTGAGGCCCTTCAGGCCCTTCAGGTCCTTGGATTCCTTGCACGCCTTGAGGTCCTTGAGGCCCTTCAGGCCCTTCAGGTCCTTGGATTCCTTGCACGCCTTGAGGTCCCTGAGGCCCTTCAGGCCCTTCAGGTCCGGTTGGCCCGGTCGGTCCTGTAATTCCAACTCCCGTTCCAGTCGGTCCGGTTGGCCCAGTTGGTCCTGTAATTCCAACTCCCGTCCCAGCAGGTCCGGTCGGTCCAGTTGGTCCTGTAATTCCAACTCCCGTCCCAGCAGGTCCGGTCGGTCCAGTTGGTCCCGTCGGCCCGGTCGGCCCAATATTACTTAATAGTGAACTATTCAAGACTCCTTGTAAAATTAAGTTGAATGTTTGTTGTAATAAAGAATCTGGCAGGTTTGAACAACTAATAAGTGAAGATAAATTTTGGAATAGAAATTGAAATAATGCTGAAATTTGAGTAAGAGATGCAGTAGGTAAGGAATTGATTAATTGATTTATGGTTCTTATAACTAAATTTCTATTTGGTGTATTTGGTTGTACCGCTATTAATAAATTATTTAATGCCTGTAATGCTGATTGAAGTGTTTGTATAGTTGCCGGATTCGGTGTTGTAAAAAAAGAAAGGATAGCTTGGTTTAATTGGTTTATTATTTTTAATAATTCTTGCTGTTGAGAAGTTGAGAAAAAGACAGGTGTACAACAATTGCTCTGATCACAAGGGGATATAGAAATAAAGCAGGGGTGCTGAAATTTATCACACGAATTGGGTGAGCGTGATTTTTGATTATGTCTCATAAATACCTCCTTTAAAAAATTTTTTCAAACTGTTAAGTGTGTCTTAATTAGTTATACTAGTAAATTAATTTGAAGCATTTGAGGGTAGGTGTTTCATATTTTTCCTTTAAAGTATATGTGAACAAAATGGAGATGTTCCTATGGGACATAGCATAGGGAAGGGAATTAAGGCTATAGGATGAAATGGACAAATAGTTGTACTTTATTAGTTATTTTGGAGGGGGAAAAGAGATGAGTACAGTTACTAATCATGTACTAAGTTAGATTAATGAAGAAGGGCAACAACAAGGAAATGATGCTTATGCGTTTTTAACAAACATCCTCCTGTGTCTGTTTCTATACAAACAGCTTGAAGATGAGGTGATTTTAGAAAAACAAACAGATTAAGATGAAAAGTTGTTTGTTTTTGACCTGAATAAGTCTAATTGCATTGAGAATGGCAATTACTTTGAAATATTAATTTACAAGGAAGAGATAGACAGGCTAATATTGTATGAATTTGAGTGACTTATAACAAAAAACGCTATTGGGGTAGAAGGGAGAGGCTACCATGAAAATACCGTGGAATGAACGAAGAGTCAAAGCATATATGCAATATGTAGAAGAGAGCGAAAAAAGGATTATGAAGTTGGAAAGTGATTATATAAAAGCACAGGAATCATTAAGAAAAATTATAGAACAGATTGCACGTGAAAAATAAAGAAAACAGAATCTTCAAAAAGACTTGTATGATTGCGGTGGTTGGATAATATATGACGGTGAATGGGATGAAGTAGACAAGCAATAAAAGAGCAGCTAGCAAAAGCTAACTGCTCGTATTGGAGGCCAATCTGAATGAACTTATGGCATACAGCTCATCAATAAACAGTATTGACGGAATATTAAGTTTTATACAGAGGGACAGAAATAGTATATGTACAAACTGTAGACTGAATTAGATAAAAAAATAACATAGTTGCAGCGTAGCAAGATAAAATTGCAATGATGGAAAACATGGTTTTTAGTTTTCGGTGTTCTTTTTCATCTTCCGTGGCAAACGAAATATATTTTCGTATTCCAAGTCCGAATAGCAAAAGGAATTAGTTAGAAGTTTATTAGTACTTATTGAAGAGCAAGACGATGATGGGAAAGAATTAAAGATACCATCTGATATCGATAGAACAATAGCGGTTTACCATTTAGGATTATTGGAACAGGCTGGATTTACAGTTCATTAACTTGGGAAGGGCATGAGTTCCTAAATGCGATCAAAAATGATACGGTTTGGAATAATGTGAAATAGGTAATCAAAGAACAGGGAAAGTATCCCATTTTAGGTTATGAAAGCTCTCGCGATAACAGTATCAAAGGGAATATTTTTAGGTTAATCAGAAAGCAGCCATGGTCTGTACGACTAATCTTAGTATGTTTTCTTTGTTATATAGAAATTACACATTAAACGTGAAGTGGAACAAAATGGACATTTGAATGAAGAACACCTACCTTCCTTAAAATAACCTTAATTTATCTATAGATTTAATAATATCTGAAAAACTAAATGGTATAATTTTCTAAGGGAGCTTATATAAAGGTTATTTTAGAAAAGGAGTAGATGGAAAATGTTTTACAAGCTCAAATTTTATTTAGTGAGTATATTAATTAGTTCGTTTTTAGGCGGAATTATCATAGGTGGGAATTTCTTGGTCCATAACATCTATAATTTAGTTGCAGGCAAAGAATATCATTTTAATATGTGGTCTTCTATTATTATATTTAGTGTCGTATTTATTTCGGGCTTCTCGTACATGTTGAAGAAGGGGCCAGATATACTTGTTAATGATTAAACCAATAGCAATTATAGTAGGCGCTGCCGTAATCTGGGTAGCGTCTTGTTTGTTGTTAAGGACAAATAAGGAGTGAGGGAATGAATAGCGATGATGTAAATTAAAAGTGAATACTATTTCATTTCCCATGCATACAACGAATTTTCTAACGGACTTTTCTTAAATCAGGTTCTTTTAAGTGCGACAAGCATGAAAATTTTGAAGGTAAGTGAAAAAATAGGGGATTAAATTAAACATTTATTACAGTCAAGAATATTTATAAAAATATGAGTATGAAACCAACTTTTGTAATCGTTCGCACATTAATCCACCGCAGCTTCTTGAAGTCCTAGTACAACATGAGAGTAGGTATCCAATGTGATGCCTACTCGTTTATGTCCTAATCTTCCACTCACAATCTTCAGATGAATATACCGTATTCAACATTAAAGTCACATGAGCATGTTTCAGGTTGTGGAACTAAATATTAGGGATCTCATTTTTCTTTATAATCTTTTTTTGAAGCTGTGTCAAACTTCTGAAATTGTAACGATTGTTGTTAGAATTAATCATAGTCATGATAGTTATTTTCGCATCGTTTTTCCAACATGATTTGAACTTTTTCATAGATGTTACTTCTTTATGACTTCGTTCTGTATTACTGTCATCAGAGATTGAGAAGGGATATAAAAAACATAATAATATATTATAATAATATTTTCACTTCACAAAAAAGGTTCTGCTGTCTCCAGCAGAACCTTTTTCAAAATGGCAAAGAGTAACTCTTACCTTACTCTTTGAGAATATCATACACAAAAGTTAGATGAGTGTCTAGGTCAAATATTTACAATATAATTATTCGAATATACTACTTTTTAAAGGTTGACTGAGAAAAAGAGCAGCTAGCAGAAGCTAACCGCTCATCTCCAAGGGGGACTGGAGAAAGAAAAAAGTCAGAGGTCATTCAATGAGCTATGGCATACAGCCTATGTATAGTATTAACAGAATGCGAAGGTTTATACAGAAGAAGGGTTTTAAAATAGTATTTAAAAAAATCGTGTTGTATTTCTTGTGTTTCAGTATCCTTAGTTGCAAGAGGATATAAGAGATGAATACTATACTCTTAAACGTTTGTATGACTTAGAAAGAAAATATTTGTTAGTGTAGAAAAAACAAAAGGTGAACTGAAAGAAAATAAATTAAAAGGACTTGCTGTCCGACGCAAGTCCTTTTAGAAAGACGACAGAGAAATAATATGGAGATTAACTATATAGTAACAAAATTCGTGAGGTAAATCCATATATTGGATGTTGAGAAAAAATTCTTCATCCAGGTAAAAAGAGAAATAGAGATGAGATTACAATATGAAAAAATAGTTATTTGAAATTTAATTTACTGATAGTAAACATTCCAGTAGATAGGATTCCTGAACCTACTATAGAGCCTAACCAATCTCTCCAAGTTAAGATATGTAAAGGTGTATCTGTTAAATTGATCATTAAGAATATAATAAATATCGAAATACCGTATATGAAACATCCCTAAAATCATTGGCAAGCCTTTGAAATAGTGGATAGATGAATCTATTCATCTTTTTTATAGTAGAAAAAGGTGTATTTGCTAAGTTTTAGAGATTAATATTATAAAAAGTAACATATTTATTTTGGGGATATCCTTTCTTTTTTCACCTTTTGAGAGGGACAAGCATATGATAAAGTGTAGGACAAGCTCACTCGCTTATATCCTATTCAATACTCATAAAAAACTCCTTATCATGTTAGCATCCAACTAGTGGATGCTTTTTTTTCGGAATGTTGAGAATGGAAAGGTGTCCATCACCTATGACAGTAGGCGATGGACACCTTTTTCTTATGAAGCGGGTTTTTTATTGTTTTACAGCATGAATGTAGTGAATCGTTTCAAAGGCAGATAGATAATCTTGTCGATTGCGAAAATAAAGCTCATTGATTTGAGTTGGTGATAAATGTTCATAGATGAGTAAACCGGATTTTTCTAACATCTTCTCCATTTCAGAATAAGAAAAGCACGATTTCATCGGTTCACCGCCCGTAGAAGCCATTTTGATCATATTTTCAACTCTATTAGAAATTCCTTTTGTTTCAAAGAGTTTTTCATCTGCATAATCAAACACAATAGAACTTCCCGGTGGAACGATAGTAAATAGATCATGAATCAAATTCGACATTTCTTCTTTCGTTAAATAATAAGAAACACCTAAAAGGCTAAAGAACGTTTTTGTACGACGAAATCCTTCGGCTATTAGGTTTGGATACATAAACTTTTTCGTAAAGTCCATAGAAACAAAGTGAAGATTACTAGGGATTTTCAAATCTGTTTCATGTAATCGTTTTATTTTAAAAGTTTGTGTAGCAGGGTGATCAATTTCAAATATTTTTAAGTTGTTTTCCAGTTTTGGATGTCGAAAGCTAAAGGTGTCTAATCCAGCTCCAAGTATGACATATTGTGTTAATCCTAATGTGATTTCGTGGAGTAATACTGCTTCACAATATGCAGCACGTGCTAATGGTGTGGGAGAGAGTTGCACTTGGGTAATCCATTTTAATAGTTCTTCTGTATTTCCGTTCAATTTTTGCGCAATATCTTTGTTGAAGAATTGTATACCTTGTACCATGTTTTCTTTGATCATATTGTATTCTTGTGCAGAGATTAACTCTTTTGCTATATCATCATGAAAAATTTTCGGTGTATCAAATTGACTATGATACGCTCTGCTAAAAGCTGCTACTAATGAAGTTATACTGGATGCGTTTTTTTTCATCTCAACACACTCCTTTTTAAAAACAAAAAATAAGATTCTCCTGGCCGGGAGAATCTTATTATAATCCTAAAATGATCAAAAGTAAATTATAGCATAAAATAATTTTTTTGTCAAATATTTTGATTTTTGATATGCGAGGTAAAATTTGCTTAAAGAAAGTCATTAAGAATAAGACAAAACTCGTAAGTGAGAGGCGAGTTTTGTCTTAATTGTGCTAATGATTAGTTTTTGTTACTTTTGTTTCTTTTGCTTATTAGGTGTAATTTCATGAGCGAATTCCGTATTTGCAAAGTTTAATTTAGCTGGAGTAAAAGTTTTTGCCGTATTTTGAACACTTTGAAACAACCGTTGAATCGGTTTCTTTATATTTGAATTCCGTGTTGCAGCTACACTGAAAATGGTTCCTAATCCTAATAAGGAAAACCATATCCATCCTCTATTATTTCTTTTATTTCTAAACAAGTTAAACATTTGTGGCGGTCTTCTTCCAGAAGTAAATAATGATGTGACGAAATTAAGTATATTCATCTCTTTGCCCCCTGTAAAAGTATAATTAGAAAAAGAATTGTCAGTTCTATTTCACATGATTTATCTTGCAATATTTTATAAAAATTTATGATACCAACTTATAGTAATGTCTTCGTTTTTTTTTCTAAAATCTTAAGATTTCCTAAATATTTTCCATAAAAATATGCAAAATAGTTTTATCAATATTTCAAAAAGGGAAATGAAAACAAGATGAAAAGTTATGTACTAACGATTTGGAATTTTATTGATCCAATCTATTACAAATTTACGCGATTAACTTATATTCATAAGGGAACTTGTGATGACAATATTTTGCGCGTGAGGCTTACGCGTTACAAAGGAAAAAATATCACGCTTTCAGATGGTACACAAATCAATAAAAATGATACTTTGATTAAAATTCATTTACACAATGTTCGTTTATTAAATGAAATGAAGTCGTTTGAAAATAATATTAAAAAAGGAAAGTTCATTTATCAATATGTCAAAAAGTCCTTACCAGATCTTGCATTATATATTCAAAATCATCCTAAGGCAGATAAAATTAAAGGTATAATTGGAATTACTATGTTAAATCGGGGCGCAGATCGATTAGGATTTGAATTTGTTTCTATTTCGAATCCTCTTTATAAATGGTTTAAATGGATAGCATTTATACCAATATGTTTATTGTCTGGTAATAATTCGATTATAAAAATGATAAAGAATAATATATCTTCTTCTCCTCAATATTTATTTATGTCAAAGGAAAGTTTATTGGAAAGATACCCTTATAAATCCTTACATGAAGTCTCTAAAAGAAGATAGTAGAGCAACATAAAATTCTATATTCTAATTGTAGAGTAAAGATAGAAGCTGTTAACGAAATCTGTTAACAGCTTTGATTGTCTATACTGCATGTAGTTCTTTATTTGTAGTTGAGATTGATAGTTGATGCAATGTAATTTCTGGTCTACTGCCCACTCGAATATTTACTCCTGTTTGCCCAAGTCCCTCATTAATATAAAAAGGTTTCCCATCTTGCGTATGAAGTCCTTTTATCATATTCATTCTTGCAAGTTTCCCCATCTTCACAAGGTGATAGGCCTTTGGATAACAAATTTGCCCACCGTGGAAATGACCAGCAAGTAAATAGTCAAAATGATATTCTTTCATATGAAGAACGATATTTGGATCATGAGTTAATACTAAATTTACGCCTTGCTGAATCCCTTTATACGAGGCTGTTAAGTCACTGCGTTTCGTACTAAAGTCATCAATACCAATAATATTTATAAGTTTACCTTGAACATAAATGATATGATTTTCATTTTGCAGTACTTTACAGTTATATTGTTCGAGTGTTTCTTTTAATGTTTGTAAATCTGTTTCGTGCAGCACATAATCATGGTTACCAAAAACGGCGTATATACCATACTTCGCGTGTAATTGATTTAATACTTCTAAATAGGGAGCAAGTTTCGGTATAGTACGCTTACGGTCAAGGAAATCTCCCGTAAGTGCAATGAAATCAATTGATTCATCTTTTAGTTTGTCATAAAGCTGAGATGGGGAAATAGAAATATTTTCGAGATGCAGATCGGAAAGGTGTAGAATATTTAATTTTAAATCTTGTTCGTGAATGTACTTTTGATTGATTTGAACTCTATTCATAACAACATCAGCTGTGTTTTTATGAGCTTTTTTGAAAAGGTAGAAGAGAGCAATAAATAAAATAGATAGTAATAAAATTTTCATTTCATCACTCCTTTTATAAAAAATTATACATGAAAAATCTTTTCATTTTGTATGTAATTTATGGAACAAGAACCATCATTCATTACTACTAGAATAGAAAAGAAAAAGTGCTACATAATAAAAAATGAACGAAAAATATATCATCAATTGTTATGGCAAGAGGTGCTGTATGGAACAATATGCAACGCAAAAAAAGATCTTATTTTTACCATTTTTACAAATCCCATCGGGACATTATCAAGTTGCAAATGCATTAATCGAGGGAATACAGAACGATCAACTTCATATAAAATGCGATCAAGTTGATATTCTCTCATATAGTTATGGGAAAGTAGAGGCATTCGTTTCTAGCATTTATTTAAAGTGGATTAAGACACTTCCTAATTTGTACAACAAGATATACAAAAATTTTGTTTACAAAAACGAAGAAGAGCAGAAACGTTATCGGTTATACGAAATTTTGTTTGTCCCATTCATGAGAAAGTTAATAAAAGAAAAACAACCTGATTTGATTGTTTGTACGCATGCATTGCCTTCATATATATTAAATTATTTAAAAGAAAAAGGTGAACTGAAAATCCCTGTTATCAATGTATATACGGATTACTTTATTCACCAGGGATGGGGGATTACACATATTGATTTTCATTTTGTTCCATCCCATTATATGAACGAGTTTTTACAAAACAAAGGGATACATAATGAACAGATTTTTATTACAGGAATTCCTATTCATAGAAAAATAAAAAAGCAAAAAGAGCATATAGAAAACGTTCCATCTTCTACACTGTCAGTCTTAATTACCGGTGGAAGTTTAGGAGTTGGAGCCATGGAAGAATTAATTGACCAAATAGGAATGGAAACAAGCATTCATTTTTATGTGTTATGCGGGAAAAATAAAAAATTATATCAAAAAATTCAACGATTACAACGAGAGTATATTATTCCTTTACCATATATTACGAGTAGAGAAGAAATGAACAAACTTTATGATCTAATAGACGCTATTATTACAAAGCCTGGAGGAGTTACAATTAGCGAGAGTTTATTTAAAAGAAAACCGATTTTTATATACCATGTATTACCGGGGCAAGAGGAAATTAATTTGCAACAGCTAAAAAAGTTAGGCGTAATCATCCCGCTGAACAAGGTGACAGGTAAAAAAGAAACTCTTGAGGAGCAATTATGCTCCTTTTTTCAAAATAAAAATCGTTTCCAACGTTATCAAGAATGTATCACAAACTATCAGCAACAGCTCATGATGAAGGAGCCATCACAAATTCTAAAAGAATTAATTAATAATGATATGGCCGAATAAAGCTTGCTGCTTCTTTTATGAAAATAAATGAAGTGATTGTGCTATTCATTGTATGTTATGAAATGGATAATTCGTTTTGATTATATATTTTTTTATATAAAATGATTTTATGAGGTGACATTTCATATGGAGAATATCGGACAAATTACCATAGAACTTATAGTCGGTTTTTTCGTTTTATTAATTGCTACTAAGTTGTTAGGGAAAATGCAGATTTCTCAACTGACTCCCTTTGATTTTATTTCTGCGATTGTTCTTGGTGAACTTGTTGGAAATTCTATTTATGATCCTAAAGTGAAGGTATGGTCTATTTTATACGCTGTATTTATATGGATCATATTAATTTATACGATAGAAGTATTGACGCAAAAATGGCGAAAGGCAAGAAATATGTTTGAAGGGCATCCTTCTATCCTTATACGAAATGGACATATTGACAGAGAGCAGTTAAGTGCGAATCACTTAGACTTGAACCAGCTACAACAAATGTTGCGACAACAAAAAGATATTTTCTCGGTTAGGGAAGTAGAGTATCTGATTTTAGAACCAAATGGGAAAATAAGCGTCATAAAAAAGCCGCAATATGCATCTCCTACAATTAAAGATTTAAGTTTAAAACAGAAAGCTGTATATATGCCGATTTCATTAATCAGTGATGGGGAGGTTATTAAGGATAACTTAAGAGAAGCAGGGTTTGATGAAAATTGGCTTTTAAAACAGATCAAACAAAGAGGGGTTACAAAGTTTCAGGATGTATTATATGCAGAATGGAAGACAGATGAAGGGTTTTTCTGTCAAAGAATGGAATGACTATTGCGGATTTCTAAAACAAGAAAGCTGGATCCTCTAGTGATAGATGAAACGAGATTGCCGAGTATCATTGTAGCTTTCTTATGATGGGAAAAGTAAAGTTGTTCATTCAAACGGCCTCCGTGTAGCGTAATGATAGGGAAGGCGGAGTCACATGTGGAACTACATAGCATATCACAAAAATCTTCTCTGCGTCATGCATTTACTTGTCTTTTTCTTTTATTTCAATGAATAAGAACGTGGGCGAAATCGCATACTTCTATTTCAGATGGGAATGATACCCATTATAGTATCTGAAAGAAAAAGGGGAGAATCTCAATGAATTACAGGATCTTTAAAAGTATTAATGGATTAGCTGGTCGTAATTCGAGCTTGGATGCATTTATGGTATTTATTTCGCAAAAATCTCGATTTCTTTACATTCTTTTATTACTTATCATGTGGTTTAGAAATAATGGATGCCGAAAACGTATATTGTTTGCCGGTATATCGGTAGGAGCTGCTTTATGTGTAAATCGTTTCATTCAGTTTTTTTATTTTAAACCACGTCCATTCATTGTACATCCTGTGCGTTTACTTATTCCAGCTAAAAAGAATTCTTCATTTCCTAGCAAACATACAGTTGTGGCATTTGCCTTAGCGACTTCTATCTTACTGCGTGAGCGTTTATTTGGAGGTGTCATGTGGATTTTAGCCATTTTAACTGGTTTTTCAAGAATTTGGTTAGGGCATCATTATCCATTCGATATCATAGGAAGTGCCTTCATTGGAAGCTCAATTAGTGTAGCTGTTGAGAGAATAAAACATTTATATAGACGGTACAGAAAAGAAACATATTTCTTTTCATAAAGGTGAATGATAAAAACTGAAGTAGATTGAAATAAGTCGCTTATATAAGAGAATTACAAACAATCGAGGTGATCCCATACATGCCAATGTTAGATGTAGACGGTAGTAGTCTTTATTATGTAGTGAAAGGAAAAGGGACTCCTATTCTTTTTATTCATCCGCCGATATTGACGCATTCAAATTTTGAGTATCAAATAGAGGAGCTATCTAAACATTTTAAAGTAATCGCTTTTGATATTAGAGGACATGGGAAAAGTCTTCGTTCAAAGGAACCAATAACCTATTCATTAATTGCAAAAGATATGAAAGTTTTATTGGATCACTTAAAAATAAAAAATGCTTTTATATGTGGATATTCAACAGGGAGCTCTGTAGCACTTGAGTTCTTGTTAACTTATGCAGAAAGGTCCTTAGGAGGCATACTAATAGGCGGAATGTCAGAGGTACGTCAAGGATATTTAAAAAATAAAATCTCTCTTGGTGTAACATTAGCAAAGATAAAAGCCATTTCATTTTTAGCATTTGCTATTTCGTGGGGAAATTCTAATAAAGTGACATTGTTTAAAAAATTGTTTCGAGAATCTCGAAATGGTAATGCGAAAAATATTGAGGAATATTATCGTTATAGCTTGCATTACAATTGTACCCACCAGCTTCAGAATATTTATCTACCGGTGTTATTAGTTTACGGAGAAAAAGATAAAACATTTTATAGTCATGCGAATGTATTACATGAAAAGTTACCGTATAATGAACTGAGATTTATTCATCATACAAAGCATCAAATCCCGACAAAAGCAGCTACAGAGTTGAATCAAATGATTGGGAATTTTATTTATACCCACACAGAAGCTCTTGAAGAAAAGGTGCTTTCTTAAATTATAGTATGGAAAGTATGTCAGAGAAGAATGTATATTTGCGTTAAGGAGCTGCCCCGATTTATTCTTCACTTCTACTATAAAAAATAGTATCAGAGACCATAGCCGTGGTCTCTGATACTAATCTTAATATGTTTTTGTTATTCATTCGTATATATGGATATGCTTTTACAATTCATATATAAATGGAATAAAGAGAAAAAGGACAGGGGAGACTAGACTTATATGAAAAGGTGTATCAAAAAACTTCTGTAAGGAGTAACATAAATGAAGCATGAAGAAGTGTTTAAAATTGAAATTTCTGTAGGTAGTGAATTGGTAGCAAAGCACGAAATGAAGGCGTATGATGTTATAGATGTGATTGAAAAGCTAGCTCATACATATTTAGATAATGATAAAGAACGCTTTGATGAGAAGTAAGGAGCGTGCGTTTATCCCACATTTTTTTAGGGCATGAGGTGATAATCAGTGGGGGAGGAAGAAAATCCCCACTAATTAAAGCTTCACTTTATTGCCAAGATGGATAATGAGCCTAAGATTTCCAGATATATGGCTAGGTTTGTCATACATAATACTTGCGCATTTCTATATATCGTTGCCTTTTCTTTGTTTAAGGAGCTAGGGTCAATGAAAAATGATTTGATATACTTGAAAGCCAAAGTATATTCCGTATCCAATTAGCGATAAACCCGATAAAATTGTTAGTAAGGATAAAACACGTAAGTTCAGTATATTACGAAAAGAGCTGGATACAGCGGCCATAGTAATATCCCATAAAAAAATTCCTAAAATAATGCCTAGGCTATAAAGAAGCAGATGATCGTTGTCGTATGAAGAAGCGGTTTTTGCTAATATGGAGCCAAATATACCAATTCAAAATAAGATGCTGATTGGATTGGATAAAGACATGAAGAAACCAGAGAAAAAAGTTTTTATAATGGATTCTTTGCTTTTATGATTCGTAATTGTAATTTCATTGGCGGATTTTAAACTTTCTATTCCTGTATAGAATAAAACAAAAGTTCCGAAAGACCATAAAAATAGTTTTACGATATCGGTCTGAAGAAAGTGGACAACTCCAAAATAGATAAGCATCATATAAATAAGATCTGCGATTAAGGCGCCAATTCCTAGCACCCAAGAATGAAAAAATCCATATTTAATCCCTTTGTCCATTTGTGCGGCATTAATAGGCCCAATTGGAGCTGATAAGGATAAACCTAAAAAGATATAACTTAAAAAGATACTCATACAGACAAGCTCCTTCCATCTCGGATTGCTGAATTTTATGTATACTTATTGGTATTCGGTTATGTATGTTTGTACAACTAAATAATATGTCAAAAAAACCAGATTGTATCACAAACAAACGATACAATCTGGTTTTTCACTTCTTTCACATATAATTTTCCGACAGAAATTTTCTTCCTATATGATGAGATTCATTATGACTTATTGTTATTTAAATACTTCATGGCTCTCGAAAAGGGACATTTTGATGGAATTGTTTCATCATCACGTAAAAAATATTGCTGCCATTCATAGTTTTCTTTTTCACCATACCATTTAAGAGAAGGATGGATTGGAGCTGTATCATAAGAGTGTAAACGTTTTCGAATCGCTTGTTTCAGCTTTTCGCTTAGCTTTTTCGATTTCATTATTTCTTGTAATACCCACCTTGGGGTAATGGCAAGCATCATACATGGGAAATATCTACTTTGTCTTTTAACATGAGCGGGAGTAGCGCAGTAAACAAAATATGGTTCTTCATGAAAGCAAAATTCCCACGTGTTCTTCATAGGATCGCTTGGAACATGTTCAGGCCATTCTTTTTCATCTAATTTACTTGTTTGGTTAAGAAGAGACCAATACCAATTTTCATAGTCTGTCACTGTAGCTTTTGTAAGAATTTTTGTTGGGGTTTCAATAAAAACAATAAGAGAAGTATAATTACCTAAATCCTTAGATTGTTTTACGTATGCTTTTAGTAAATGAGCCAGCTCTTTACTAGTAGCCTCTTTTCTAGGATCACCAATAAATCCATATCGCAAATGATTAAATAAAAAGCCTTTCTGTGCAGGAATACAAGGAAAAGGCTGGTGTGTGTTTGTCATTTTAAGGACAAAAGAATGAAATACGTCTTGCTGCCACTTCGGGACATTAGCACGATTTTCTTGTAACATCTCTTTATCATAAAGTATCATCACGTTTTATCCCCCTATATGCAATACAATAATATATAGGGTATTAATGAAGGTGAAATAGGTGACTGACTATAGAAGTATTTGCACGATCACTATTGCTTTGGAGGATGTAACAGATACATGGAAATTTAGTGGTACAACGTTCCTTTTTTCTCATTTGTAACTAAAATGTTTATAGCGTAATGAGAAGGAGGGATTGTGATGGAGGATAAAGAAGAAATAACGTTTATCGATTGTAAGGGTAGCGAGATAAGTATAATGATTGACACTAAAAATAAAAACAGCATGATGCCGAGAAAATGGATCAATAGTTGGTAAATATGTTTAATAAATCATAACGTAGCATTTGTTATATAGAAAAGGAATCCAATTCGGATTCCTTTTCTAGTTAGTGTGTGAGTTAATAAATAGATAGTAAGACAATATAATATTACATTTTAATATTATAAAATTCAATAGGAGATTGTAAAGAGGAGCCATCTTATTTAAGAAAATTGTCATTCTGTATGGACGAGAAATAAGGTTCTTTACATCATTTTTTCCGGTGTTAACGGACAGCGAGATTGACTTAGAGAAAAGTAAGGAATATAGGTAGAAGGAGGACTCCAGTAAAAGGAGCTATGTTATGATTTATGCTTTTGAACAATCTTATTCATTTCTGAATTGAACTACCTTATGAGGAGGGAGTCTTACTGCCCGTTAATGCGGGGCAAATTTTGCTGGCAAATACAATCGCAAATGTAAACCTGAAGAAGAATCCGCTTGTTGCAAAAGGCTAGTATCACTCATATGAAATCAGTGTATGATTGGAAGCGAATAAGGAGAATGATTAGTTAATCTGCTGTGGACTTTAGAAAATATGGAATGAAGAAAACTTCTATTAGATTGAATATAGAAAGTCCTAGCTATTGTCAAGCTAGGACTTCTAGAGGATAAAACTGCAAAAATAATGCGGTTTGGACATTAAAATTTTAACATATTAACATTAAAAATCAATATATAGATTTTATGATTTTGCGAACAAAAATAGCGGCTATTTTTTCTTATAGATGTGTATCTAGCATATGTATCAATGTATTTTTATAAATGAAAAGCAGCTAGTTGATCGCTAGCTGCTTGGCCCCAGGGAAAGGGAGAAAAAAGATTAGGTACTCACAAAATCGACTATAGCTGTTTTACAGCTTATTTATATAATGCTCAAAATTTTAATTATTATACAGCTTTTTGAAAATATGTATTTGAATATATCTTCAAGCAGTTCGATGTAAGGCTGTATATTTATAAGAATAAGAAAGAGAGAACCAGTATCCCACCTATAATGAATCCTATACATAACGTAGTGTATTTTAGAAAAATCTTCATCGTATATACATCCTTTTTCTATATAGTATGGGTTAGTTATGATATTTTTATGAGTGAAAAGTACGTATTGTAGATTCAAAATGCTTCAAAAAATAGTCAAAGTGTAGAAGTGACACAACAAATGAGATGTCTGGAAGAAAGCGAAAAAAAGATTAAACTTTATTGTTATACAATGAAAAAATGCATATGAAGAATTGCATATAAAAATAGATTGTAGTTTAATAGGTTGTTCATTATAATTTTTACATCAATATATTTATATATAATAAATAAAAGAAGGTAGAGGATACAATGAGAACGGTTTTAAAAGGAATATTTCTTTCTACAGTTGCACTTACAATTTGTACAGGAGTAGAGGGAGTAGGATTTGGAAAGATTGAAAATACAGTGTATGCGAGTGAAAAGTATTATGCAGATCAACAAGTAAAAGTGAATGAAAAGCGACTGATTATAAAGTTGAAAAATGATAATCAATTCCCTTATGAAGATGGAATTGAGAAACGAATTATAAGTGAAAAAAAGGATATAGCATTAGGTGAATTTTTTGATGAATTTCCAACATTTACATTACAGCGTTTATTCACATCTTTGAATCCAAATGAGATTCGAAATATCGATAAGAATGCAACAGGGCATGATGATCAATCATCTGCTAGATTATTAAACTATTATATGTTACAAGTACCTAATGATATAGAAGAAAAAAGTGTATTAAAGAAGCTAAAAAAATCTCCTCTTATAGAGGATGCGTATGTACAAGAAAAAGAACAGTTAGCACCACCTGAAATGCTTAATCATCTTTTCCTTCATCCATATGACGATCCTAGATTTGGAAAACAAGGATATCTCGCAGCAGCACCGTATGGAATTAATGCGACTTATGCATGGAGTATTAAAGGTGGAGACGGAAAAGGAACAACCTTTGTAGATATGGAATATGGCTGGTTATTAAATCATGAGGACTTAGTACAACAAAAGATTGAACTGATGTCTGGTCAAAATATAAATCAGCATGTAGGTCATGGAACCTCTGTATTAGGAATTGTTTCCGCAGTAGATAATGAGATTGGTAATATAGGTATTGCACCAAAAGCAAAAGTGAAAGTAATCTCTCAAATACGCAATAATGGTGATTATAATACAGCTGATGCGATCGTGAGCGCTGTGAATGATTTACAACCTGGCGATGTTTTATTACTAGAGGCACAGTCTTCTTATGATGGATATGGAAATAAATATTTACCTGTAGAAGTGCAACCAGATGTATTTGATGCGATTCGTGCTGGAACAAATAAAGGAATTGTCATCATCGAGGCAGGGGCCAATGGCGGGAATGATCTTGATCAATTTCGGAACAGAGATGGTAAACAAGTTTTAAATCGTAATAGTCCGGATTTTAAAGATTCAGGTGCTATTATGGTAGGAGCAAGTTCATCAACATTTCCACATAAACGTCTATGGTTTTCTAATTATGGAAGCAGAATTGATACATACGGATGGGGAGAACATGTAGATACAACGCATGCGGAACCAAGTAGAGAGGCAACTAACTTGTATACATCTTCCTTTAGCGGAACATCGAGCGCTTCGCCGATTATTGCAGGGGCAGCTACATCATTACAAGGCATCGCCAAAGAACATTTAGGACAACCGTATACACCGGAAGAGTTAAGAGACATTTTAAGTAATCCTAGTACTGGAACACAGTCTCAAAATCCAGTTACAGATAAAATAGGAGTTTTACCTGACTTGAAAGCAATCTTATCTAAGCTAGGGTTTCATCCAGAAAAATTAGAATCAGAGGGCGCTACGCATCAACAAATGGTACAGAGCGTAGAACAGGAACCAAATAATCAACTAACAGAAGCAAATGTTTTGGAGATGAATAAGCCGATAAAGGGAATTTTGAACGATCATGATCAAGTTGATGTATATACTTTTAACATGAGTTCACCGCAAAATATAGAACTTTCTGCATCTAATGAACAAAACATTGGAATGACATGGGTTCTTTATCATAAATCTGATTTGCAAAATTATGTAGCATATGGTCAAAATGATGGCAACGTTATTAAAGGGACATATAGAGCAAAACCAGGGAAATATTATTTGTATGTCTATAAATATGAAAATAGAAATGGCGCGTATACATTACATTTAAAATAAATTCTATACGGTTTTAAACAAGTAACCCCATGAATGATTCATGGGGTTTTTTATGTATGTGACACAGAGCGAGATATGTGAGGTAGCTCTTTGTATACATTGTAAAGTTAAGTTGTTCCAAATTGACTTTGATCTGCTACATCAGAATCAAACGTATTGCTTGCACGAACATCATTAACAGTATTAACGACAACCGCCACATTAGAAGAACCTGAACCACTATCAGCTTTTGTATTTTCTTTTGGCGAGACATTATAAAAATCACCTGAATTGAAGGAGCCATTACTATTTTGAACAACTAAATCTGCTATGACTGAAGGCATTTTTTTACCTGCTTTATAAATAGTAATTAATTGTATAGTATGATTTGTTCTTTAGAAATGTTCGTAAGTATATTCAGGCGATAGGAATGTTAAAGGATTTAATTTAATGGGAAAAAGTCACAATTCTTGATTGAACATGCAGTTTGAGATATCCTGTCTATACTATGAATAAGATGAAATTAATAAATGAGTGGATATATGCGGGACACAATCGTAAAGGAGCTGATGATATGAATGATGTTATTATAAAAGTAGATTTAACAAATCCTAAATCAAGTCGTCTTATTGCGTTTATTCATGCGTATAAAGTTACATTGCTAGAAGAAGCATTTTGCCCAAATAAGATCGAATTATTTTCTAATGAAGTTGCAATTTTATCCGCCATCAAAACAGCTCATATTACGAAAGTTTTTATAAGGGAAGGATTAGAAGCATTTTTCTATGACACAGGTGTATTGCTCGTGAAGCAAAATCATAAGAGAAATACTAATGAATCCATTACATTACATTTTGATCAAATTCGGAAGATACAAAATGAAATGGAAAAACTGAGAAGCATGTAAAATGAAGATTTTATGTTATATATTAAAAAAGATTTCTTTTGAGAAATGTAGCGGCAAATATACATACAAGCTTTATTGGGAACAAAAATTTTAAAATGGACAGTTAGATACGGTATAAATGAATGTGAAAACTGAGAAAGATTATAAGAGAAAAGGAATAGTAGGTGTAGAGTAACAAGGCGTTACTCTTTTTTTATTTTTAATGTGTACGAGTAAGTGAAATAAAATGATAGAAAGTATACAAAATCTTCATGTTTAGAGGGATGAAGAAATTCCTACTGATTCATACCTATTTCAAGTCGTTTTACTTATATACATGTTGTAAGGTAGTACAAAACTTAGGTATTGGAACAATCCATCTATAAAATTTTGAATAGAATATTAAGAAAGGAGAAGAAGGATGGAAAAACATATAGTTGATCTTTCTAAATGGAATGGTGATATTAACTGGGATGTAGCCGCTCCTCAAATTGCTCTTGCCATATGTCGGGTACAATACGGGTCAAGAACAGCAGATGAGCAGTATAAAAATTATGTCGCAAATTTAGAGAAGCGTGGTGTACCTCATGGTGCTTATGCGTATGGCTGTTTTGTTTCTGTCCAAGATGCCATTGTAGAAGCAAAGGACTTTATGGCTCGAACAAGTCCAAATGCGAAGTTCCTCGTATTAGATGTAGAAGACGATACACTTAAAAGTTGTGGCCCAGATCAGTTGGCTGCTGCTTCACAAGCCTTTATTCAGACGTGTAAAGCAGCGGGGTGGAAAGTTGGGTTCTATGTAAGTCACCATATGTATAATAAGTATGGACTAAGTGGAGTGAAGGCAGACTTCCTTTGGTTGCCGCGTTACGGCGGAAATAAGCCTGCATATGAGTGTGATATATGGCAATACACAGAGACAGGAGATGTCCCTGGAATTGGGAAATGTGATTTGAATTATTTAATAGGAAATAAAAATTTATCATGGTTTGTAGGAGGAGGAGTTTCATTGGCGGATGATGGAAGAAGAAGAATTAAAACAGGCGGGTTAGGTATAGGGGCTATTAAAGAAGTTTCTGACATTTTAGTAGAACGAAATATAAAAGCGTCCATTATTTTTGAAGGAAAGAATGGTAATCCGTACGTATTAACGGAGAAAATGAGCAATCCAGAAATGGACAAATTCACTGCTTGGTTAGATGAAAGAGGATGGTATTATGAATACCTTTCTTAAGTAAGAAACAGAGCGTTATAAGACGTAACGCTCCTTTTTTATGCACAATCATATTAAATTCTCGTGTGAAGATAAGATTGTTTGTGAACGCTTTCTGGAGCGTCAAAAAATTCATAGATGATGGATTATAACCTGCAGCGACTCAGTTTTTGGGGAATTACTGGATATAAAGTCGCGTTTGTTCAGCTCCCTTCTTTAAATATATTTAAATATCAGATAGAGAAAAAATGCTATTTTGTAGCATTCTAATACATAGATGATATATATTAAGTATGAATATTAGTTGTTCTACTTGCTTTTTCATAAGTTCACACGAAGTTCATATTGTTGTGCTATTTTTATGTCACCTTTGCTTTGCGAGTATGTTTTTATTTGGAGATGTTGGATTAATGTAAAAAATGTATATGATTTTATGCGGGGGGCTTACTGGAATCACTTGAAATGTAATCTCTTATATTTTATGTTCAAAAAATGAACAATTGTAACAGAGGGATTGAAAAATTCCAAAAGCATTTTGCTATTGGTATAAGCTATCATAGGAGTTTGTTATACTTTTAGATTGCTTTTTGATAAAATTATTATTTTGAAGAGGATAGTATGTTTATCCCGCTATTTTAGGGCAGTAAGACTCCCACCTCAAGATTCAGAGAGAAGCAAGGAGATTAACTGCCCGTAACAGCCCGATTGGTGAGGGCTCATAATCAGTGGGGAATGAAGCACCCACTGATTAAAGTTTCACTTTATCAATGCAAGCAATGTTTGAATTTTGTTTTCAAGTAAATCAATGAGAGAATTGAAAGGCAGGAGAAAGAAACATGTCAGAAAATTATCGTTCTCGAGAAGAGCGAAGACAAATTCAAAAGAACAAGCAACCAGCTGTGAAAAAAAGAAAGGGAACAGAAAAAGGAAAAGAAAAAGCGTCGTTTTTTCGCAAATTTTTAATTGGTTGTTTAATATTTGGAATTGTAGCGCTTGTAGGAGGAGTCACTACCTTTTTCATTATGATAAAGGATGCCCCTAAATTAGAAAAATCAAAGCTCGTTAATCCGTTATCAGCAAAAATTTATGATAAAGATAAAAAGTTGATATATGAATACGGAAAAGAAAAACGAACAAATGTAACGTACGATCAAATACCAAAGTTAGTTGAAAATGCATTTTTGGCTACGGAAGATGCACGGTTTTATGAACATAGTGGGGTTGACTTTAAAGGGATAGCACGTGCTGTTTTAGTCAGCTTAAAGGGAGATTATGGTTCGCAAGGTGGAAGTACGATTACGCAACAAGTAATTAAGAATTATTTTTTATCTATGGATAAAACACCGAAGCGGAAAGCGCAAGAGATATATTTAGCATATAAGTTAGAACAGCAATATTCCAAACATGAAATTTTAGAGATGTATTTAAACAAAATTAACCTAGGAAATCGTTCATACGGCATCGCAACAGCAGCAGAAAATTATTATGGTAAGGAATTGAAAGAATTAACATTACCAGAAGTGGCAATGCTTGCAGGGTTACCAAAAGCACCGAACAATTATGACCCAACAAAACCACAAAATGTGGAGAGGGCAACAGAGAGAAGAAATGTTGTGCTTCGTCTTATGAATCGACATGGTTACATTTCTAAAGAGCAAATGGAAGAAGCAGCAAAAGTGCCAGTAACAAAAGGACTACGTCCAGCTAAACAAATTGCAGAAATGCCGTATCCTGCATTTATAGATGCAGTAGTAAAAGAAGTAGAACAAGAATTGCCAGATGCAAATATTGGCTCAGATGGTTTATCTATTTATACAACGTTAGATCCGAAGGCACAAGATTTTGCAGACAAATTGTTAAATGAAAATATTATTGCTTATCCAAATGATCAATTCCAAAGTGCGTTCACGTTTATGGATACAAAAACAGGAGAAATTCGTGCTATAGGCAGTGGTCGCGGTGAAAATAAAGCTACATTTAAAGGGAAGAATATGGCTATTGAATTAGATCGCTCTGTAGGTTCAACTATGAAACCTATTTTTGATTACGGTCCAGCAATAGAATATTTAAAATGGCCAACATATCATCAAGTAGATGACTCGCCATATAAGTATTCAACAGGCCAACAAGTGCAAAATGCGGATCGATCTTATAAAGGTTTGATGACAATGCGTGATGCATTGAAACTATCTCGAAACATACCAGCGATTAAAACAGCGAAGGAAGTTGGTTTACGAAAAGCACAAGGGTTTGCAGAAAGTTTAGGAATTCCATTTAATAAAGCGGCAGTAGAATCAACGGCGATTGGTAGTAACGAAGCCTCACCAACAGAATTAGCTGGAGCATACGCCGCATTCGGTAATGGTGGGAAATATATAAAACCACACTTTGTAAAAGAAGTTGTTTATCCAGACGGAAAATCGAAAAGTTTTGAACCAAAAGCAAAAACGGTTATGGAAGATTATACTGCATATATGATTACCGATATGTTACGTTCAGTTGTTCAATCAGGTACAGGTACAGCAGCAAATGTAAGTTCTTTAGATGTTGCAGGTAAGACGGGAACAACAAATTATTCAGCTGAAGACGTAGCAAAATATCATTTACCATCAAGTGCTGCACGTGACAGTTGGTTTGCTGGTTATACCCCAGAATATACAATGGCAGTATGGACTGGCTATATGCAAAATAGCAAAGAAAATTATATTAGCAGTAAGAATACAAAGATTGCTCAGCTTATTTTTAAAGAAATGATGAGTGAATTTGGCTCCAGTAAGGCGAAATTTAAAAAGCCGAGCAGCGTTATTCAAGAGGGCAGTGAATTGCGAGTAAAAGGTGCAAAATCTGATTCTTCTCCAAATCCGAGCAAGTCAAGCTCAAATGATCAAAAGCAAAACGATGATCAAGAGAAACAGCAAGAGCAGCAGAAACTAGAGGAAGAGAAAAAGCAACAAGAGCAACAGAAGTTAGAAGAAGAGAAAAAACAGCAAGAACAACAAAATGAAGAGAATAAGAAAAATGAACAAAAACAAGAAGATGACGCTAATAAGCAAAACGGAAATAATCAAGGAAATCAAACGCCACCAAACAGTGGAAGCGGAAATAATCAAGGAAATCAAACGCCGCCAAATAGCGGAAACGGAAATAATCAAGGAAATCAAACGCCGCCAAATAGCGGAAATGGAAACAATCAAGGAAATCAAACGCCGCCAAATAGCGGAAACGGAAATAATCAAGGAAATCAAACGCCGCCAAATAGCGGAAATGGAAATAGTCAAGAGAATACACCATCAAGTAGTGGTGGAAGTCAAGGAGAAACGACAACTAGCTCAAATGGTGGGCAGTGAGTGTAAACTTTCTTAAAGATTGCAGCATGTCATAATGAATAAAAAACCCCTATAATTGCGATATAAATTTAAAGTGGCCCAATAAAGTGAGACAAGGACCAAATACCTCCACTGTCGTATGTAGATATAACGACCAGTTGGAGGTGTTTTATTCCTGTCTCACATCAGTGATCCAGTTCAATTCGCATGATAGGGGTTTTTTATGTTGAATTTTAATTTTTAAACATAATGATTAGAAAATAGAGTATAGCCTTATCTAAATCATCATATATTGAATGTTCCATAAAAATTTTGGAAATATATAGAGGGGAAATGATAGAAAATTTGAAACGGATAATGATAACCTGAACTACTAGTTGAATGATTGTTATGCTGCCAAAAAGAAGGAGTTGCTCCCCAAGGAGATTGATAATGCTGCCATGTGGTAGGAAGGGCTACGCCAACATCAGAAGTGCCGGCATGTATTGATGCGACATGTGTAGAAGGGGACATGGGAGCTGCTACTGTAATTCTTGCGGGAAAGGTGTACATAAGTGATCACTCCTAAATTGTAGGATATAACAGTATATTCTTATATGAATAAGAAAGGTGCATGAAGAGTAAAAACTATTAAAGTCATGATGACGAATGAGAGAAAATAATAACTTTATTAAAAATAAAAAAAATTTATATAAAAATTGTATTTGAACCTTAATAACATAGACACATTTTAAAACGAGTTACATATTTGTATCACTCGTTTTTTTTGTGCTTATTTCAAGTTAATGTGTTATGTCTGATTTTGTTAAAAAATTATATATTTAGCTTCAACATAAAATAGCATCATTTCATATTTTGTTGTAAAAAGCGTAAATATTATTTTTAAAAAACAATAGTGTTACATCAGAAAAGGTGCAGGAAACTTATCGTTATAAAATAAATTGAAATCTTCTAAAAACTCTGATACATTGGAATGGAAATATAGTTCTCTATCGTTGTAAAGGCTTACAATTATGTGCACGAGGATCTATTAGGATTGGAGGAAATAGTAATGAGAGCTGAAGAAAAATTTTCCCCGGGATTAGACGGTGTAGTTGCAGCCGAGACAAAAATATCGTTTCTTGACACAGTAAAAGGTGAAATCGTAATTCAAGGATACGACTTAATTGAACTATCAAAGACAAAAGAATATTTAGATATTGTGCACCTTTTATTGGAAGAACATTTACCAAGTGCAGATGAAAAACAGGTGCTTGAAAAGAATTTAAAAGAAGAATATGAAATCCCAGATGGTGTATTTCATGTATTAAAAGCATTACCAAAAGAAACGCATCCAATGGATGGATTACGTACAGGGGTATCAGCATTAGCTGGTTATGATCATGATATTGAAAATCGTTCATTGGAAGTAAATAAAAGCCGCGGGTACAAATTATTAAGCAAAGTACCAAATATTGTGGCAAATAGTTATCATATTTTAAATGATAAAG
Source organism: Bacillus cereus group sp. BfR-BA-01522 (assembly GCF_022662635.1). Classification (NCBI taxonomy): domain Bacteria; kingdom Bacillati; phylum Bacillota; class Bacilli; order Caryophanales; family Bacillaceae; genus Bacillus; species Bacillus cereus group sp. BfR-BA-01522. The sequence goes on from NZ_JAKUDY010000003.1 coordinate 158,345, forward strand.
AGCCTATCCAGCCATTGAAAGAATTGTCATATAGTGCGAATTTCTTTTATATGTTAACAGGTAAGAAGCCGACGGAACTTGAAGAAAAGATATTTGACCGCTCTTTAGTTTTATATAGTGAGCACGAAATGCCGAATTCTACATTCACAGCTCGTGTCATCGCATCAACGCAGTCGGATTTATATGGAGCTTTAACGGGTGCTGTGGCATCTTTAAAAGGAAGCTTACATGGCGGTGCGAATGAAGCTGTTATGTACATGTTGTTAGAGGCAGGTACTGTTGAGAAGTTTGAAGAATTACTCCAAAAGAAATTGTATAACAAAGAAAAAATTATGGGATTTGGACATCGCGTCTATATGAAAAAGATGGACCCAAGAGCGCTTATGATGAAAGAGGCTTTAAAACAATTATGTGATGTAAAAGGGGATTATACATTATACGAAATGTGTGAAGCTGGAGAGACAATTATGGAGAAGGAAAAAGGAATTTATCCAAACCTGGATTATTATGCAGCTCCAGTGTATTGGATGCTCGGTATTCCGATTCAACTCTATACGCCGATTTTTTTCAGTTCAAGAACGGTGGGATTATGTGCACACGTAATTGAACAGCATGCAAATAATCGATTGTTCCGTCCGCGTGTAAATTATATTGGCGAGCGACATGTGCTTAGCAAATAAAAAACAACTGGGGAGTTGTTAAGGTCGCCCGCCAGATGGGTGTTTGACCGACACCCATCCTTAATAATAACGAAATTTCGACAGAAAGGGAAGGATAGCATGATTAAAACAAATGAAATTAAACAAAAAGATGCAATTTTAGAAGAGATTACGGACTATGTATTAAATAAAGAGGTAACAAGTGTAGAAGCATTCAGCACCGCACGTTATGTGCTACTTGATACACTTGGATGCGGTATCTTAGCATTACAATATCCAGAGTGTACGAAATTACTTGGACCGGTTGTACCAGGAACGATTGTACCAAATGGCACACGTGTACCAGGGACATCTTATGTATTAGATCCAGTAAAAGGTGCATTTAATATTGGATGCATGATTCGGTGGTTAGATTATAACGATACATGGCTTGCGGCAGAATGGGGACATCCATCAGATAATTTAGGAGGCATTTTAGCTGTTGCAGATTATATGAGTCGCGTTCGCATTTCGGAAGGAAAAGAACCTTTAAAAGTAAAAGATATACTGGAAATGATGATTAAAGCTCATGAGATTCAAGGTGTCCTTGCATTAGAAAATAGCTTAAATCGCGTCGGTCTAGATCATGTCTTATATGTAAAAGTGGCAACAACGGCCGTTGTTACGAAAATGCTTGGTGGTACACGCGAGGAAATCTTTAACGCACTTTCTCACGCATGGATTGATAATTCTAGCCTTCGTACATATCGTCACGCTCCAAATACAGGTTCTCGTAAGTCTTGGGCAGCTGGGGATGCAACGAGTCGCGGTGTTCACCTTGCTCTTACTGCATTAAAAGGAGAGATGGGATATCCAACAGCATTATCTGCACCAGGATGGGGATTCCAAGATGTACTATTTAATAAACAAGAGTTAAAACTAGCAAGATCGTTAGATTCTTATGTCATGGAAAATGTATTATTTAAAGTATCCTATCCAGCAGAATTCCATGCGCAAACTGCAGCTGAATGTGCAGTGAAATTACATCCAGAAGTGAAGGGTCGATTAGATGAAATTGATCGTATTACGATTACGACACATGAGTCAGCAATTCGCATTATTGATAAAGAAGGACCATTAAATAACCCAGCTGATCGCGATCATTGCTTGCAATATATTACTGCAATTGGCTTATTAAAAGGGGATATCGTTGCGGATGATTATGAGGATGAAGCAGCTTCTAATCCTCGTGTAGATGAATTACGAAATAAGATGGTTGTTGTAGAAAATAAACAATATAGTTTGGATTACCTTGATCCGAACAAGCGCTCAATCGCCAATGCTGTACAAGTTCATTTTAAAGATGGTACAGCGACAGAAAATGTTGAATGTGAATATCCACTAGGACACCGTTTCCGTCGTGATGAAGCGATTCCAAAGATTATACAGAAGTTTTCTGCCAATATCGCTGGTCATTACTCTAATAAGCAACAAGAAAAAATACATGAAGTATGTTTGAATGAAGAAAAATTAGAAAATATGAATGTAAATGAATTTGTAGATCTTTTCTTAATATAGGGGGAATAAGGATGGCTTGGGTTGTGAACAAACAATCAACACAAGAAGAGCTTGCGAATCGATTCCGGGCTTTAGTAGAAGCGCCTGAAATTTTACAAATTCCTGGTGCACATGACGCAATGGCTGCTCTCGTAGCAAAAGAAACTGGTTTTTCTGCACTTTATTTATCGGGAGCTGCTTATACAGCAAGCAAAGGATTGCCAGACTTGGGGATCGTGACATCTACGGAAGTAGCTGAAAGAGCAAGAGATCTTGTTAGAGCGACAGATTTACCTCTTCTTGTTGATATTGATACAGGATTTGGCGGTGTGCTCAATGTAGCGCGTACGGCTGTAGAGATGGTAGAAGCAAATGTTGCTGCTGTTCAAATTGAAGATCAACAACTGCCGAAAAAATGTGGACATTTAAATGGGAAAAAACTTGTTACAACTGAAGAGTTGATACAAAAAATTAAGGTAATTAAAGAAGTAGCACCATCACTTGTTATCGTAGCACGTACGGATGCTCGAGCTGTAGAAGGATTGGATGCAGCAATTGAAAGAGCGATTGCTTATGTCGAAGCAGGAGCAGATGCTATTTTTCCAGAAGCACTTCAATCGGAAGAAGAATTTCGGTTATTTAACAGTAAAGTGAACGTTCCGTTACTTGCAAATATGACTGAATTTGGGAAAACGCCGTATTATAGTGCAGAAGAATTTGCTAATATGGGATTCCAAATGGTCATTTATCCCGTTACATCACTTCGCGTCGCAGCAAAAGCATATGAGCGTATATTTACACTTATTAAAGAAACGGGCTCGCAAAAAGAAGGACTATCAAATATGCAGACAAGAAGTGAACTATATGAAACAATTTCATATCATGATTTTGAAGAATTAGATAACGGAATTGCGAAGACCGTTTTATCTGAAGATCAATAACAAAAAAGAAAAGGCGATGATAATACATCTTTGGCAAACACAACTGCTTGATGTGGAAGCTCATCGCCTTTTATTGTTGAAGAACATTTACAGAAACTATATCAAATTGTTTAGACCGTTTTACATTTTCTATTCATTGTTATCATGTTGCACAGCGTTTTTAACTTGGCATACTTTTTGCCTGTAAATAAAATGAAGATTGAAATGATAGGAGGATATAGATGGAGAAAACAAAGCTGCAATGGGATGATTTTTTTTCGTTGAATAAGGAAGTTCATACATTCTTTTTTACGCCGGAAGACTTTTCAGGTGACGAAGAATTAATCGCAAAAACGACAGAACAATTTGTAAAACAAGAAATTGCACCGCAAATTGAAAACATTGAACAACACAATTATGAAATTTCGCGCAGTTTATTTAAAAAAGCTGGTGAGCTGGGACTACTTAGTATAGAAGTTCCTGAAGAATATGGTGGATTTGAACTAGGGAAAGTAGTTTCGGGACTTGTAGCAGAGAAAATGGGATATGCAGGTGCATTTAGCGTTTCTTTTAATATTCATGCAGGAGTAGGAACACTGCCGTATATATATTATGGGACAGTTGAACAAAAGGAAAAATATTTGTCCAAAATTGCATCAGGTGAATGGATTGGTGCATACGCTTTAACAGAACCAAACGCTGGGTCAGATGCTTTAAGCGCAAAAACAAGTGCCGTTTTAAATGAAGATGGAACCGAATGGACATTAAATGGTGAAAAGCAATGGATTACAAATGCACATATGGCTGATGTATACGTTGTTTTTGCGAAAACAAATGAAGGAATGACAGCATTTATTGTCGAAAGAACATGTGAAGGGGTTTCACTTGGAGTAGAGGAAAAAAAGATGGGTATTAAAGGTTCTTCAACAGCAACGCTCATTTTAGAAGATGTAGTGATTCCAGCAAAAAATGTATTGGGTGAAGTTGGAAAGGGACATCATGTAGCTCTTAATATTTTGAATTTTGCGAGATTGAAACTTGCTTTTGGAAACATCGGAACAGCCAAACAAGCAATCGGCTTATCTGTACAATATGGAAAAGAACGTAAACAGTTCCAAACTGAACTCGTTGACTTCACAATGATTCAAGAAAAAATCGCAAATATGACGATTGCTACATATGGTGCGGAAAGTGCAGCTTACCGAACAGCAGGTATAATTGATAAAGCAGTTGATGAGAATGATGACAACATCATGCGAAAAATGTCTCAATTTGCAATAGAGTGTGCACTCAATAAAGTAAATGCTTCAGAAACGCTTGGCTATATCGTCGATGAAGCTGTACAAATTCACGGTGGTTACGGTTATATGCAAGAATATGAAGTGGAACGCTTATACCGTGATGCTAGAATTAGTCGCATATTTGAAGGGACGAATGAAATTAATCGATTAACAGTTGCGAAAATGTTAATGAAACAGTTAAACGAAATGGATCATGAAGTACAAGGAGAACGGTTTGAAAACTTAGAAAGAAATCATCGCTATATTTTATTGTCCAAACAATTGTTGAAACAATCTTTGAAAACGTTATCTCAAACTCCTGACATAAAACTGGAACAAGAACAAGAATATTCACGTGTAATCGCAGATATGTTGAAAGATGTTTACGTAATGGAATCAGCATTTTTACGTACGAAAAAAGCAGTAAGTAAAAATAGAGAAGAAAAAGAGCGTGTAAAACAGCTCATAACAGATGTACTTTGTGAAGAAGGATACCGCAAAGTAGAATCAGCTGCAACTATACTTCTTTCTGCAGCAATAACAGAAGAAGAAACAAGGAATTCCATTCTAGACGAAATTCGTCAACAGTCTGTGCCTCTATATACGAATTTATTTCTGAAAAAGAGAGAGATTGCAAAAGCAATTATAAATCGAGGGAAATATGTGGTGTAAGGGCACAGTGTAAGAGAGAGTTTATAGTGAAAGTGGATGAAATGGGAGGAAGATTGTTATGAAAAAGATTGGTTTCATCGGTTTAGGGAATATGGGGCTTCCGATGTCTAAAAATTTAGTGAAATCTGACTATATGGTTTATGGTGTCGATTTAAATAAAGATGCCGAGGCTTCCTTTGAAAAAGAAGGCGGAATGATCGGTTTATCCATTGCAAAACTAGCAGAAACGTGCGATTTGGTTTTTACAAGTTTACCATCTTCACGAGCTGTTGAAGCTGTTTATTTTGGAAAAGAAGGCTTAATTGAGAATAGTCATCCAAATATCATACTCATTGATACAAGTACAGTAGCACCGCAACTAAATAAGAAAATAGCAGAATTTGCAAATGAGAACAAAGTAGACTTTTTAGCTGCACCAGTTAGCGGAGGGGTAATTGGCGCGGAGAATCGTACATTAACCTTTATGGTTGGTGGTTCAAAAGAAGTCTATGAAAAAGCGTTGCCTGTAATGAAAGTATTAGGAGCGAATATTTTCCATGTGGGTGAACAAATTGATAGCGGTACAACAGTAAAACTAATTAATAATTTACTAATTGGTTTTTATACGGCAGGGGTTAGTGAAGCTCTGATACTAGCTAAGAAGAATCATGTGGATTTAGATAAAATGTTTGATATTTTAAATGTAAGTTATGGTCAAAGTAGAATTTATGAACGAAATTATAAAAGCTTTATTGCTCCAGAAAATTATGAGCCAGGATTTACTGTCAATCTATTAAAGAAAGATTTAGGATTTGCAGTCGATTTAGCGAAAGAAAGTGAGATTCACTTACCGATAAGTGAAATGCTTCTCGACTTATATGATGAAACCAGTAAAGCTGGTTATGGCGAGAAAGATATGGCTGCTTTATACAAAAAGATCAGTGAACAATTCATTTCAAGCCATAAATAATAAACGAATGATCGTCAATAAAAAATAAAAAGGAGCGAATAAAATGATTACAACAGAAATTAAACGAGTGAAGAATCATATTAACGGTGAATGGGTAGAATCTACAGGTACAGAAGTAGAGGCTGTTCCAAATCCTGCAACAGGAAAAATTATTGCATATGTTCCTCTTTCTCCAAAAGAAGATGTAGAGCGCGCGGTAGAGGCTGCGAAAAATGCGTATGAGACATGGTCAAAAGTACCCGTTCCAAACCGTTCAAGAATGCTATATAAATATCTACAACTTTTGCAAGAAAATAAAGATGAGCTTTCGAAAATTATTACATTAGAAAATGGAAAAACATTGAAAGATGCAAGTGGTGAAGTACAAAGAGGAATTGAAGCAGTAGAACTGGCAACATCAGCTCCAAATTTAATGATGGGACAAGCGCTTCCGAATATTGCAGGTGGTATTGACGGCTCAATTTGGCGCTATCCTCTTGGAGTTGTTGCTGGTATTACTCCATTTAACTTCCCAATGATGATTCCATTATGGATGTTTCCGCTAGCAATTGCTTGTGGGAATACATTCGTATTAAAAACATCTGAGAGAACACCGCTTTTAGCAGAAAGACTTGTAGAATTATTTTATGAAGCTGGTTTTCCGAAGGGTGTATTAAATTTAGTGCAAGGTGGAAAAGAAGTTGTAAATAGTATTCTTGAGAATAAGGAGATTCAAGCTGTTTCCTTTGTCGGATCTGAGCCAGTGGCTCGTTATGTATATGAAACAGGAACAAAATATGGAAAGCGAGTACAAGCGCTTGCAGGTGCAAAAAATCATGCAATTGTTATGCCGGATTGCAACCTTGAAAAGACAGTGCAAGGTGTCATTGGATCAGCGTTTGGAAGTAGTGGAGAGCGGTGCATGGCATGCTCTGTTGTAGCTGTTTTAGATGAAATTGCGGATGAATTTATCGATGCTCTTGTATCCGAAACGCGTAAATTAAAAGTAGGAGACGGCTTCCATGAAGAGAATTATGTAGGGCCATTAATTCGCGAATCTCATAAAGAACGTGTTATCGGTTATATTAATAGCGGTGTAGCAGATGGAGCAAGCTTATTAGTAGATGGCCGTCAAATAAAAGAAGATGTTGAGGGTGGATATTTTGTTGGGGCGACCATTTTTGATGGAGTAAATCAAAATATGAAAATTTGGCAAGATGAAATCTTTGCTCCAGTATTAAGTATTGTTAGAGTAAGAGATTTAGAGGAAGGGATTCAACTAACAAATCAATCTAAATTTGCTAATGGCGCAGTCATTTATACTTCAAGTGGTAAACACGCACAAACATTCCGTGATCATATCGATGCTGGAATGATTGGTGTAAATGTTAACGTTCCAGCACCAATGGCATTCTTTGCCTTTGCAGGAAATAAGGCATCTTTCTATGGCGATCTTGGAACGAATGGAAAAGATGGTGTTCAATTTTATACACGTAAAAAAGTTGTCACAGAGCGCTGGTTTTAATGTGAGAACGGGTAAGTATGTAATATATGGTATGTGAAAAATACAGTATTAACGTTTATTACTATTTCAGTTCTTACAATTATATGTCTTGTTGGGATCGATTATATGATTAGAAAAGCAATTAGTAAACCAATCGCATTATTACAAAGAGACATGGGGCAAGTTGCTACAGGTAATTTAACAATACGTACTTCTTATACGTCAAAGGATGAACAGTTTAAGGAATCTGCCAAAGAAATTAATCATTTGATACAATCGCTCCAACAAGATACGCAACATACAGTTCTCGTTATGAAAAGAGGTACAGAGAAAGCTGTAGAAGGAAAAGAATCTGCTCTTACAGCAGAACGAGCTATGGAGGATATCAATAGAATTACAAGTCAAATTCAAGCAGTGTCTGTTGCAGCAGAGGAAATATCAGCTGCAACAGAAGAAGTAAATGTGTATCCATCTGAAGTTTCTGAAAATTAAACGCAAGTATTTGAAGGAACAGGACAAACGAGACAGTTAATTCAAAAACAAGTAATATCAATCCGAAAATTTCCGCTAATTCTGGTGATATGAAAAAGAAAGTGGAGGATTTAGAAAAAATAGTTGAACAATTTATTATTAAGGATGAAAAATAAGCTATAATATAACAAACTATAACTTTAAAGGTTTACTTGATATGGAAATCCTATTTCCATATCAAGTATTATCAAAAGGGTGAGTTTTATTTGCAACTCACCCTTTTTTTAGTTGCTTTTTTCAAAAGCTAGTTTGATACCAAATCCAATTAGTACAATGCCAGTAAGTCCTTGAACATATTTTTGAGTAGTAGGTTTTTTCATGAAAGTACTGATTTTGTCAATTAAGAAGATATAGAAGCTAAACCAGATTACTGTTAAAACTAGATAAGTAAGCCCCATAATGAAAAGTTGAACAAGTGTATTATAATTCGGATTTAAAAATTGTGGTAAAAAGGTTAAAAAGAAAACAGCGACTTTCGGATTTAAAAGGTTAGTAAGAAAACCTTGACGAAAGCAAGAACTGTTTTTATTTGCATGGTGTATAGAGTGTTCATTTACATCTATATTGTTTTTGTCTTTTAAAGATAAAAGTGCTTTTATACCTAAATAGACGAGGTAAAGGGCACCGCCATATTTAAAAATGGAAAATAAGAAAGCAGATTTTACGATAATTGCAGAAAGTCCAATTACAGCAGCGAGCGTATGAATGAAAAGAGCGATACATGTGCCGAAAACTGTTTTAACGCCTCCTATTTTTCCTGAAGTAAGCGTATTTTTTGTCGCCATTGCGGTGTCAGGTCCAGGTAAAATAATAAGACAAATGGACATAATAATAAACAGAAAATAGTTCTCCATGATCATCTACCTTTCTTTTTTGTATTGTATGAAATTTAGGTTAACAATAGTTTAACATAAAGTGAAACTTTAATCAGTGAAGAGTTTCTTCATCCTCCACTGATTATGAAGCCTCACCAATCGGGCTGTCCTAAAATAGCGAGATAAATGAATAAGAAAAACTGAATTGTCTGAAATAAAGAATAAGAAGCTAGATGCCGGCAGCAAATCTGCCGTTTATCTAGCTTCTTCATCATACATGTAGAAGGTGAAAGAAACGGTTTACATCTTCATCTGAAACATCACTCAATTTTTTATATTTATACTGCGGATTTTGGTCTTTATCGATAACAACGGAACGAACACCTTCAAAGAAATCATCGTGGCGCATGAAATTTTTAGCTAGTATAAGGTCAGTTGCAAAGCATTCTTCTATCGATTTATTTCTTCCTTCACTCAGTTGCTTTAATGTTACTTTTAATGAGAATGGAGACTTTGATAATAATGTTTCTTTTGTTTGTAAAGCAAATGTTCCACCATCTTTTTCTAATGAGTCGATAATTTCTTCAATTGAATGGAAGGAAAAGTGGGTATTGATATTTTCTAATATAGAAGCAAGCGTACTTTCTGCATTAGGTGTACTTGCGAAGGTAAGAATAATTTTCTTTAATGTAGTATGTACATCTTGTATATTCCAATTTATATTTTCGATTTCTGTTAAGAAAGCAGATAAAGATTCGGTTGTCATATAATAATCAGCAGCATTTATATACAATACATCAGCAGCTTTTAAGACGGCAGCTGTTAAAGCAACGTAACGACCAGTGTGTCCCGGTGCTTGATTTAAGAAATAAGCAGCCCCAACATCAGGGAAAAATCCAATATTCATCTCAGGCATTGCCCATTTTGTATGTTCGGTAACAATTCGATATGTTGCTCCATTTGTTAGACCAACGCCACCACCCATGACAATTCCATCTAAACAAGCGATAATTGGTTTAGGATAACGATATATGTAAGTATCTATGTCGTATTCCTCTTCAAAGAATTTTTCGGCATGTTGTAATGCAGCCTCATTTGAACGAGCTTCATATAACGTTTTAATATCACCACCCGCACAAAAACCTTTTGATCCAGCACCTTTTAAGACAATCAATGCAATTTGATTATTTGTTTCCCATTCTTTTAGCTTTTGCCCAATTGATTTTAACATATCATACGATAAGGAGTTAAGTGCTTTGGGACGGTTTAACGTAATGGTTGCGACACCATGATCACCAATGGAAAATAAAACATTTTCAGTCATTTTAAATCCTCCTCTACAAATATTCTCATTTTCTTATTTCTCGATAAAAGCTAAAATATCCTTTATAATTTATTGTACATTGCAAGGAATGTGCCAATTTTGAAAACGCGAAATGAAAGAAAATAAAGTGAAACTTTAATCAATGGGGGTTTTCTTCATCCCACACCGATTATGAGCCCTCACCAAGCGGGTGCTACGGGCAGATCTATCTTCCTTGCTTCTGTCTGAATCTTGAGGTGGGAGTCTTACTGCCCTAAAATAGCGGGATAAAGTGTCTCATTGTTTAAACAAAATGTTAGGTTTTTTATGTCTTGCATATTTTGACGAGTAACATTTGCAGGATTTCAATGTAGGAAGCGGAATATTACAACAGCAATCATGATAGTTTGTAGTGTGAAAAAAAAATATGTTATGATGTTGAATGATTTTTATGTAAGAAAATGTAATATATAAGTCGCATGGTGTCATAAGTGCTGAATTATCAAACTTTTAACAAATCATTAGTTTGTATATAATAAGGGATAGAGAAAGGGGAGATCGGAATGCCAGGACCTTTACTATTATCGGTTATTATTTTGTCTTCTCTCATGATAGGAATTACGCGTTATTTTCATCATACAGATACGACAGAAGAAGTGAAGGAAAAAGTTCGTCTTGTATTTCCGATTTTTATCATTGCTATTTCACTTTGTTTTATATTAAATAAAGACGGATATACTATTGCTTTATTTTCATTTTTTATAGTGAGTGTTTTAATTCCTGTATTGTACTATATAATGAAAGATTATTTACAAAAATAAAAATACTATCTCAAGTATTTTTATTTTTGTAAATGATTATAATTTCACATACCGTATTGAAAGATATAAAAATAAAAGAGGAAATAAGAAGATGTATGCCCTTGTCAATCTAGAATCCCCACTATACTATTAAAGTATAGTGAATAGAGAAAAAGGGGTTGTATCTATATGAAGTTTGAAATGCATACAAAAATTATTTCAAATGAAAAAGAAATAAGATTACATATAGAAGAAAACATATTTCAATTAACGTTAGAGGGCTATCACTTATTTGCTGTGAATGAGATATTACCTTTATATAAATCAGAGCAAGAAAGAATTGGTAGCGCAATGATTCAAAAGTTAGAATGGAAAGACGAGAAAACAATTGTTAGCTATCAACTTGTTTCATTGCAATCAGTAAATTAAAAGAGAGAAGGGAAGGACAAGATGAAGTTTTTTCATACAGCGGATTGGCATTTAGGGAAGCTTGTTCACGGTGTATATATGACGGAAGATCAACGCGTTGTTTTAGAACAGTTTGTTCAAGCTGTAGAAGAAGAAAAACCAGATGCTGTAATTATTGCAGGGGATTTATATGATCGTGCAATTCCTCCAACAGAAGCAGTCGACTTATTAAATGATGTATTACAAAAAATAGTGATTGACTTACAAACACCTGTTATCGCAGTAGCAGGAAATCATGATAGCCCAGATCGCATTCATTTTGGTAGTGGGTTAATGAAAAAACAAGGGCTACATATTGTTGGTCAATTTCAATTTCCATATGAGCCAGTTATTTTACATGATGAGTATGGGGAAGTACATTTTCACTTAGTGCCATATGCTGATCCAAGTATTGTTAGACATATTATGAAAAATGAGGATATTCGTTCTCATGATGATGCGATGTGTATTTTTATAAATGAGCTGTCAGAGAGAATGGATAAAGAGGCAAGACATGTCTTTGTAGGACATGCATTTGTTACATCTTCGGGTGAACCAGAGGAAAATACGAGCGATGCAGAGCGTCCGCTTTCAATTGGTGGTGCCGAGTATGTAAATAGTCACTATTTTGACAAGTTTCATTACACAGCGCTTGGACATTTACATCAAGCGCATTTTGTTCGTAATGAAACCATTCGCTACTCTGGTTCACCGCTTGCATACTCTATTTCAGAAGAACGACATAAAAAAGGGTACTATATTGTGGAGATAGATGGAACAGGTAACGTTGAAATAGAAAAGCGTTTATTGATTCCTCGTCGTCAAATGCGTACAGTAGAAGCGAAAATAGATGATTTATTAAAACATCCAACAAGTGAAGACTATGTTTTTGTAAAGCTATTAGATGAAACACCAGTATTACAACCAATGGAAAAAGTTCGATCTGTATATCCAAATGCAATGCATGTTGAGCGTTCGATACAAAGACGAGAGCTTACAGAAACAGATGAAATCACTGTTTCTAGACATAAAATGGATGATATATCTTTATTAAAAGCTTTTTATAAAGAAATGAAGGGAACGGATTTATCCGAAGTAAAAGAACGTCTCTTCTTAGAAGTGTTACAAACAGTGCAGGAACGGGAAGGTGAACGAGGATGAGACCAATTCAGCTGACGATGACAGCATTTGGCCCATATAAACAGAGGGAAGTCATTGATTTTAGTGACTTAGGAGATCATCGTATTTTTGCAATTTCAGGAAATACTGGTGCAGGAAAGACGACAATTTTTGATGCAATTTGTTATGCGCTATATGGGGAAGCTAGCGGAGAAGAACGAAGTGATACAAGTATGCTACGCAGTCATTTTGCCGATGATAATGTATATACGAGTGTAGAATTGACATTTCAATTAAAAGGAAAACGATATGAGATAAAAAGACAACTTGGACATAAGAAAAAAGGAAATAAAACTGTGACGGGGCATGCAATTGAATTGTATGAAGTAGTCAACGGTGAGAAAAATCCATGTGTCGATCGTTTTCATGTGACAGATGTAAATAAAAAAGTTGAAGAGTTAATAGGTCTTAGTAAACATCAGTTTAGCCAAATTGTTATGCTTCCACAAGGAGAGTTTCGAAAACTATTAACATCTGAAACAGAGAATAAAGAAGAAATTCTGCGTCGTATTTTTAAAACGGATCGTTATAAATTAATGCGTGAATTACTAGATCAAAAGCGGAAACAGTGGAAAGACGTCTTGCAGGGGAAACAAAAAGAAAGAGAAATTTATTTCCGAAATACTTTTCAATTACCCGTTCGAGACGGTTCGCTATTAGAGATCTTAGTACAGCAAGAACATGTCAATACGCATCAAGTAATTGAAGCGCTAGAACAAGAAATGAGTTACTATGAAGCGGAAATTCGACAATTACAAGCGCAGCAAATCGCACAAACAAAGCAATTAAAAGAAATAGAAGAACATTTTCATACAGCAAAATCAACAAATGAAAAATTTCAAGATTTACAGCGAAAAAAAGAGCAACAACAAGCTTTAGAAGCAAGACGCGAACAAATTGAAATCGCAGAAAAACACTTTAAACGAGCAGAACAAGCAAAAAGATTACTACCGTTTGAACAATGGTATGAAGAAGCGCAGCAAAGTGAGCAGAATGCCCAGCGATCATTGAACCAAATAACTGTTCAGAAGGAAAAGACGGCTGAAGCATTTGCGCTTGCACAAAGAAAATATGAAGAATTAAAACAGAAAGAACCTGCGCGTGAGGAATTGAAACAAAATGTACAGAGGCTAGAAGAATTACAGCCCGTTATAACTTCGTTGGTAGAACAAAAATCAACAATGCAAAAAGCTGAGGCGCAGAGCGAGCGAATGAAAACGAATATTCAAAAGTTTGAACAACAGCTAGAAGTTCAGATTTCGCAAAAACAACAACTAACTAAGGAATTAAATCATTTAGAAATTGCGCTTGAACAATATGTAGAAAAAGTAGAAGAATTAACACATATGCGAGAAGATGCAAAAGTATTAAAGCAAGCATATGACGTTTGGGAAGAAAAAGAAAAATATGAGCAAGAAAAAAAGCAAGCGACTCAAAATATGGAGATTGCTGTTACAACATATGAAGAGATGGAGAGCCGCTGGTTAAATGAACAAGCAGGAATATTAGCGCTACATCTTCATGATGGAGAATCTTGTCCGGTATGCGGTAGTACAACACATCCAAATAAAGCAACAGAGCGAGGCGATTCCATTGATGAAAATCAACTGAATGAGCTGCGAGAAAAGAAAAATATTGCTGAAAAATCATATCTTCAATTAGCAGAAAAATGGAATTTCTACCGTCAGCAGTATGAACAAATAATTGAAGAAGTGAAAAAGCGTGGTTATCAACCAGAATCGTTAGTCGATACGTATCATGCGCTAGTACAAAAAGGAAAACAACGAGCGGCTGAAGTAAATAGATTAAAAGAAAGTGAAGAAAAGAGAAAACAACTTGCATTACATGTAAAAGAGTTAGAGGTACAATTAGAGGAAGTGCAGAAGGAAAAACGTGAGATGGAAATGACATATCACAGCATAGAGAAAGAATACATTGAGCTTCGAACATCTTATGAATATAATCAGCAAAAAATCCCTGAAAACTTACAAACATTTGAAGCATGGAAACAAAAACTGGATAGTGCAACGCAAGAGTTACGAACGATGGAAGATGAGTGGAAGAAAGGCCAAGACGCTTATCAACATTGGCAAAATGAATATGTGCGCATGCAAGCTGAATATGATAGTGCTGTGAAACAAGTAAACAATGCGAGAGAGAAGAGAGAAGAGACGTTTGCGCGTTTTGCAAACGAGCTTGAACAAGGTGGTTTTCCGGATCAATCTGCGTATAAAGAAGCAAAACGAACAGATACAGAAATAGCAGAATTACAACAAAAAATTAAAAGATATTATTCATCACTTGAAGTATTGGCGAAGCAAATTGAAGAATTAACAAATGAATTACAGGATAAAGAATGGATGGATATTATATCCATTGAAGAACAAATGAAAAAGTTAGATATTGAGCTTGATATTACAAAAGAAAAACGTCAGCGTGCACAAAGTGCCGTGGAATATATCTCTGACTTATATGAAAATATTAGACGAATTGACGAGCAAATTCGTGAGGAAGAAAAAGCTTTCCAAGAACTTGTTGATTTATATGAAGTAATGAAAGGGGATAATGAAAGCCGTATTTCCTTTGAGCGTTACATTTTAATTGAGTATTTAGAACAAATTGTTCATATTGCGAATGAAAGACTGCGTAAATTATCAAATGGACAGTTCTATTTAAAACGAAGCGAACGAGTGGAAAAGCGCAATCGTCAAAGCGGATTAGGATTAGACGTTTACGATGCATATACAGGTCAAACGCGCGACGTAAAAACGTTGTCTGGTGGAGAGAAATTTAACGCATCACTTTGTCTTGCGCTTGCAATGTCAGATGTAATCCAGGCATATGAAGGCGGAATTTCGATTGAAACGATGTTTATTGACGAAGGCTTTGGATCACTTGATGAAGAATCTCTTACAAAAGCAGTAGATGCACTCATCGACCTGCAAAAATCAGGGCGATTTATTGGTGTGATTTCACACGTACAAGAGCTGAAAAACGCAATGCCAGCTGTACTAGAAGTAACCAAGCAGAAGGATGGGTGTAGTCAGGCGAAGTTTATGGTGAAATAGTTTCGGTTTCATCAGTGGGGATGAAGAAAAGCCTCACTGATGAAAGTTTCACTTTATAGGATGAATAGGGTAGTTTGTATATTGAGAAATAAAAAACAAGGTTAAATTTGAGGAGAATAATAACAGTTGAAAAGTATAGAAAAAGAATCCCTGTAGCGACAGAGATTCAAGGGAAAGAGAAGTATGTTTTTTTGTGTGAATAACTACATCGAATGAAATCTTTTCGATAATAAAAGGATAACATGAACTTTCTGGTATTATAACCGGTAAATATAGCCAAAAACAGCTCTAGTAAGTAGTTATGTGTTATGTTTTTTACTGGAATGATTATCACATGATAGCTGTCTATATAAACGTTTATTAAGTTCAGTTTTTCTGATAATAAGATGAAGAGACTAGCAAATGAAGCAAGTCTCCTTCTTTTTAATAGGGATCAACGTACCCCTTTCATAAAGCTTTGGATTTTTGGTGAAAGTAAAAATAAAACAGCACTTAAAAGAATAGAGACCCCACCGATGACACCAAAGTATATAATTTCTGTTTCTGGGTTATATAGCGGTACAATTTGTGCATTAATTGCTTGCGCAGAAGCATTAGATAAAAACCATAAACTCATTGTTTGCGCAGAGAATGCTGCTGGCGCTAGCTTTGTTGTGGCAGAAAGTCCAACAGGTGATAAACATAATTCCCCGGTTACAACAAGAAGGAAGCTAAGCACTAACCATATTGGACTTACTAGTGATTCTGTACCATGCATGTATGCTGGAATAATCATAATTAGGAAAGAAATGCCTGCAAAAAATAGTCCGACTGAAAATTTCTTAGAAGTAGAAGGTTGACGATCTCCAAGTTTTATCCATAACCATGCAAATACTGGTGCCAATAAAACAACAAATAGTGGATTAAGGGATTGGAACCATGAAGATTGCAGTTCTAATCCAGCGAATTGTAATTGTGTACGCTCATCAGCATATCTTGCAAGAATAATAGAGCCTTGCTCCTGAATGGACCAAAACATAATACCTGCAATAAAAAGAGGTATGTATGCTAGAAGGCGTGAGCGTTCTACCTCAGTTGTTTTCGGACTTCGATACATGACATAAAAATAACAAGTTGGGATAATGATACCTAACAAACTTACAACCATGGTGAAGCGTTGTATTGTTAGGATACCAGTTGTAATTGTAATATATCCAATGATGATAATGACAAGAGCACCAATGCTGAGCCTTCCAAATACTTTTGTGCGTTCTTGAGGTGTTAAAGGGTTAGGGACTTGTGTGCCTGCTAAGCCAAGGTTTTTCTTTTTTGTTGTAACAAATACGATTAGGCCAATAAACATACCGATAGCTGCTGCACCAAAACCGAGATGGAAATTATACTGTTGTCCAATGGTACCAACGACTAAAGGAGAGAGAAGACCGCCTAAATTAATTCCCATATAAAAAATACTAAAACCTGAATCACGTCTTTTATCTTCGTCGCTATATAAGTCTCCTACAACACTTGATACATTTGGCTTTAATAATCCTGTCCCGATAACGATAAGCGCCATCGAGATAAAAAAGGCAGTAATGCTACCAGGAAAAGATAAAACAATATGACCGAACATAATAAAAACACCGCCGTAAAAAACCGTTCGGCTTGTCCCTAATAGACGATCAGCAATCCAGCCACCTATAATGCCTGACATATATACGAGTGAACCGTAGATGGCCATAATGGATGCAGCGGTTGCTTTATCAATTCCAAGTCCACCTTTTGATACTTCATAATACATATAAAAGAGTAGAATTGCTCTCATTCCATAGTAAGAAAAGCGCTCCCAAAATTCTGTGAAAAAGAGGGTGAATAAGCCTTTTGGATGACCGAAAAAGCCTTTCTGTGGGACGCTTTCAACTATGGATTTTTTATCTAACGTTGCCATAAAAAAATAAAACCTCCTAAAAATTTAAGTTATCTAAACATTTTAATTATACAAAAAATACCGAATTTAATAAAGTTTAATATTTTTTGCAAATGAATTAGGTCTATGTTTCCCTGAGAGATGGCGAAATGGTTTCGGGTGAAGGGCGGAAATGGGCAACGCAATCTATCCCAGATACATTTATACGGTATGAGGTGGTAAACAGCTCAATGCAGTAGAGTAACCATCGCATTGGACAATGGAAGCTAGAATTGTTAGACAGAAAACAAGCTATGTTGATAGTGGTGGTTTAGGAGTGTATGTTGACCATGGAAATGGAGTGGTTTCTCGTTATCTTTCTCTTAGTGAAATTTTTGTTGCACCTGGGCAAATGGTCACAAAAAGACAAGCGATTGGTATATTGGGTCGTCATTTTCACGAAATATGACAATCAATCTTGTAGTAAAAGCGTTAGAAAATGCTTATTATACACAGAAACCACCAGAAGGTCTTATTCTACATACTGACTTAGGAACTTAATATACAAGTCAGGAATTTCAAACCTTACTCGCGAGTTATAAAACTCTCTAAGCAATAGAAGATTTAGCTAAAAACTAGCTTAGATTTAACTTTTTTATGTCCAAAATATTGACTCAAATCCACTATGAAGCAGAAAATTTTAAAAAACATTGTTATGATTGAATAGTCCTAACAATGTTTTTGCTAATTTAGTTAAAGCACCACAATTTATATGTTATTAAATGTGATTTTTTATAATTGAAAATAAAAAAACGAAATATGAATGTTTTGTGAAGATGTTGAAAAATCAAACTTTATAACCTTATAATAAGAGTGTGTTAAAGAATACTAGTGTTACATAAAAGGAGGTTAAAAATTTGAATTATTGACTTCTGTGGTTCAAAACAAAAAAAGGAACATCTCAATTCATCAATAAATGAAGTACACTTCCTTTTGAATCGATGACTTTCAATAGACGAAAAAAAGTTTTTTACCCCATTTTGTGTCGTATCGACGAGCCTTCGGGAACTGTAAAATTAACTACACTACACTCTACTTAAATCCATGAAAAACAGACTCAGGGAGAATGGAAAAGTAATTCACTTTTATGAAACTTCTAAGAAACTTCAACTACGTGCCAAAGTAATTCAATCTAATACTAAAATATATACAGTTTGTGCCACACCTTTACTTCCAGTTGCAGACGTACATCATAAGAATCCATAGAACTTTTCGCAAAATATATGTAATTATACTGAAAAAGAGCGTAATAAAATTCATGAGAATCTTAAATTTATACCTCAAGATGTATTAAAACAGTTCCTCACAACATATTCCTCAAATAAGAGTATTGAGTACAATGACAACAGCATATCAAGGTATATCGCACAATATGGAAAGTGCTACGTAACAGAAGAAGTCTTTTTAATCCTGTTCTGGAAGAGTAGCAAGTCCTATGAAATCATGTTGTAAACAATAGACTTTATTAATCGATACATTGGCCGATAAGATATTTAGTTAATTATATTAGTTTAATTTATCTTTTTGAATTGTTCATCAAGATGTTGATGAATGGGAGAAGAGCTGAGGAATCATGAGTGAAATGAATCAAGTAAAAGAAAATGTGTTATCAGCAACGAGTAGTGAAGAACAGCTGTACTTTTTGTGGAGCAAGCTTGCTATCAAAGAATTATACACAGAAACGTGGGCTTTTAAGCTGGAAAAGGTAATTGATTTATTCAGATTTATTGTAAAGAGATTGAGCAGCTACCGAATAGAATCAAGCCGTACCAGCCGATTCAAGAGCTGCGTACAGGGTTTACGCAGACATTTGAGTCGGATTATGCCAGTGTTGAACGTGTCGTCCGGTTTTGTGCAGAGAATAAGATATCGGTTTTTTCTTTTATTTAGGTTGTTTTTATTCATTTATTTGAATATACAGCGATGAAAAGCAGATGAATATCGGTATTCCATATGCTAATCGGCAGTCGGCTGAGGAGCAACAGGCTTTGGGGTATTTTGTTAATACTTTACCTTTCAACTTAGAACAGCAAATCCGGCTAGTTATTATCGCGGGATTCAATGGGAAATATTTCGGTTGTCGGCTTTTCAGGAGATTTCTTTGTCAGAAGTTTTAAGAGGTTATAAAAGAGAGTCAAAACTTTTTCATACAGTTTTTAGCTATCAAGAATCAAAGGGATTTGAAGGAATTGTGGAGGAAAAAAATATCAGTCAGCTTGGGGCAGAATTTGAACTGACAGGAAACATCAAAAAATTCGGCGACAGAGTCTTTTGCGAACTGGAATTTTCTGATGAAACATGGACACCGGAAGAGAGAATTTATTTTGCTGATATCTTTAGTACTGGTTGCTTCAGTCTCTTCAACAAGACTTAGCAGAGCTTATTGCAGCTATGTTGCCTTCTCAAAACAAGAAAATACTTGCAGGAACTAAAAATGAATTTGATTCTTTTACAAATATTTTTGAAAGATTCTTAGCGGTCAGTCAGCTAAAAAGTAACAATTCCGCACTGATTAAAAATGATGAAGTACTCACTTATAAAGAGCTGGCGGACAAAGCAGAATTTTTCTCAAATGCATTGGAGAATCTAGTGCTCAATAAATTTGTTTTAAAGGAAACCATTTCTATATACATGAAATTTTTGAGCAACCGGATACAATGAAAAAGTTACTTTTAGGTGACTCAAAAGGTGTCTGAAGACAAGTGAGAAAACTTCAGTTTTCTCACTTCTTGCTAAAAAGATTGGAGGAAAAGCATGCTAACTATAAAAAATTTAAGAAAGATTTATAAAGGATCAACAAAAGGAATTCAGGATCTGTCTTTAACGATAGAGCCAGGAGATATCTGTGCATTTATCGGTTCAAACGGTGCAGGAAAAACAACAACACTAAAATCAATTGTCGGCATCCATCCTTATGACCATGGACAAATTGTTCTTAATGATATCGATTTACAGAAAAATCCTAAGAAATTCAAAACCATGATCGGTTACTCTCCAGATAACCCAGATATCTATGAGAATTTACGTGGCTATGAATATCTTAATTTTATCGGCTCAATGTATGGTGTGCCTCAAAAAATCTTTGAGAAGGAGGTTGAATACCTATCTGAGCAGTTAGATTTAAAGGAAGGATTAAGCCAGTTGATTTCAAACTATTCTCATGGGATGAAGCAACGTTTAGTATTGATTTCGATTTTTCTTCACAGCCCAGATTTGATCGTTTTGGATGAACCCTTCGTTGGTTTAGATCCAAATGCTTCTTACTTTTTAAAAAATGAATTGCAAAAACGCGCAGCTGAAGGAGCAAAAATAATTTACTCCACCCATGTTTTAGAGGTAGCCGAAAAAATTTGTAATCGAGCAGTGCTGATTGATAATGGTCAAGTAAAAGTGAATGGTCTGATGGAGGAGCTGGTAGCTCAGGAATCACTAGAGGAGTTATTCAGGAGGGTGACTGTTCATGAAGAGTAAGACAATGAAACTGATTCGATTACGTTTAAGAAATCAACTTGGATTATCTAAGCTTTCTGATAATGACATTTCAGCGAAGACCCACGCTATGATTACGAATATTGGATATTTAACAGCGTTTGTCTTAGTACTAGGTTACGTTGTTACATTGCCTTATCAGATGAACCAGCTAGAAATGGTCAATCCGTATATATTTTCATTGCTGTTTTGGGTTTTTGGGATTTGGACGCTATTGTCTGGTGTCAAAAATGTTCTAGTTGGATTTGATCATGATCAGATCTTTGTCTTGCCTATAGAAGAGTGGCAGGCAAAGCTTTTGAATATTTTTTCCCAGATTATGATGCAGACTGTACTTTGTGCGATGGTTCTGTTTGTAGCTCAAATCCCAATGTTTCTGATGCATCCGTTTCCATTGATAAATTTGCTTGTTGTAGGAATTTACGCTGCTATTACGCCTTTACTGGCTGTCGGGATTAGTGTTACCGTTTCATTGCTGGTCAAATTGTTTGTTACTTTATTGAAAATAAAGAGCAATTTGGTAGAAGCTGTTTTGACTTTGTTGATATTTATTTCACCTTTACTGTATGGTTATGCAAGATATTCTCCTTTCGATGCAAAGGCTGGTGTGATAAATACATCGTTTTTAAGATATTCTCTGTTGGAAGAACTCGACGGCGGTCAGTGGTTAAAGATATTCGCTTTCTTTATCGGAGTAATCGGCGTTTTTAGTCTTCTATGTTTTGTGATTGCGAAAAAATACACTCAGGTTGTTCAGCTTATCGGCGTGAAAACAACAGCAGTCAAGCGTTATTCATTAAAGGTTAGTCCGGTATTGACGGCTCTTTTTAAAAAAGAAGCCAGTCGCTATTTTTCATCATTTTCTTATGTGATAAATACAATTTTAGCCCCTTGTGCATTGCTGCTTGTAGCTGTGGGTTTAGGGTTTGGGATCTTCCCGAAGTTGTATTCTCTTGTCTTTGAGGATCTGGATTTGACCTTATCTAGTCAATTTATCTATTATGTCATTTTTATTGCCTGCGCGACTTTGACAACAACTACATCATGTGGCTTTTCTTTTGAAGGAAAAAATGTCTGGATTATTCAAAGTCTGCCTATATCAATTACAGAATTGAGTATTGCCAAAGGATTATTGAATATCCTGTTGTTTGTGCCAGGATTGATAGTTGCAGTGATAGATTGTTGGAGCGTCTTTGGCTTAAGGGGGGCGGATTTTCTTGGACATTCCCTGTTGTTATTTGTAAATGTGATATTCATATCGGTGGTGGGACTGTTTATCAATTTGAAATTCCCAAATTTCAACTGGACAAATGAAATGGTTGTTGTAAAACAAGGGATGTCAACAATCATTACCGCAGTAATCAGTATAGTTCTAATCACTTTATCAGCTGTACTGCTACTGTTTCTGGGAATAACGGGTATTTGTGCTCTTTTAACAATAGAAATCCTGGTAATTATTTTCCTGACAGTTCAGATTAAAAAATTTGGTTATTTGTAGGAGGTTCTTATGGAAACACAAGAATATAGTTTGTTTACTGAATATAACGATACATCCGAAGTATTTGAATTTTTTCGCCTTGATGAATTATTAAAGAATTCGAGTGAAAGATTCGGCAACAAAACAGCAATTATTGATAAGGATCAGGAAATCACCTATAAAACTTTTTATGAAGAGGTGTCAAAACTAGCAGCAGAAATCACCTGTGAAAATCAGCCTGTAGGGATTATCGCAAGAAGGTCGATTCAATCAGTGATTCAAATCTTCGCAGTGCTGCAGGCCGGAAATTACTATATTCCAATCGACCCGAATTATCCTCAGGAAAAAATCGATTATATTGTAGCTAAAACCAATGCCCGTCTGCTTTTGGATGGAAACCGAATCACTTGGCTCCATCAGGAGGACGTTGAAGTGCCGTTCGACCAAAAAGTAAAACCCGGTGACCGTGTTGCTTATGTCATTTTCACTTCCGGTAGTACAGGCTTGCCGAAAGGGGTAGTGGAAACACATTATCAGGTGATGAATACATTATGGGATTTAAAGAAACGTTTATCCTTAGATGAAAATGATAATTTTCTTTGTCTTGCTTCTTTCAATTTCGATTTATCAGTTTTTGATATTTTCGGATCCGTGTTTGTAGGAGGTACTTTGTATATTGCAGAAGATCAGCGTGATTTTGCAACGATAAAAAATGTCATTGAAAAGCATAATATCACAATTTGGAATTCTGTTCCAAGTGTACTCGATTATTTCTTAAAAGAAATCGAACTGTCAGAAGCTGCCATGAACAAGCTAAGGGTCTGTATGATGAGTGGAGATTATGTTTCGACTGAACTTTCTAAAACAGTATTGAATACCTTTCCGAATAGTCAGACTTACAGCTTAGGTGGCGCAACAGAATGTTCTATTTGGTCAATTCTTTATTTGATAACAAAAGAAAATCTGTTTGATTATCCATATATCCCTTATGGATATCCAATGGCTAACCAGCGAATCTATATTCTAAATGAGGATATGACTCTGGCTGCCCCAGGTAAGGTCGGTCAGATTGCGATTGTAGGCGCTGGTGTTGCTCTAGGCTATATTGGGAATGAGATAAAAACTAATGTTACCAAGCATTGTCTAGGGGGAATTGTCAAAAGCATGAAGTGGCTTTAGTTGTTTCTAGTGAAAGGCGATCTTTTTTGAACAAATAAGTATGAAATAATTACTTTTATTAAAGAGTTGTTATAAAAGCGTAGATCAATATATAGGGATGATAGTTGTCGGCATGAACCAAGTCCGCTCTGTGTGTGATGTTTTAGTTAACTAGAATTAGATAATAAAGTTGAACATAAAAATGAGAAAAAACAGGGAGGAATATATATGACTGAAGAAGTAGCTAATCTATTTGGGATTTCACTGGAATTAGCCAAATTAATTCTGCCATTGCTGTTTGTTCACTTTTTTCTTGCATTGATTGCATTGGTTGATTTAATAAAAAACTGGAAGGCTAGAATTGTTCCTTTTTTATGGATTATCGTTGTTGTAGTATTTAGTTTTATTGGGCCAGTTCTGTACTTTATTATCGGGAGGAAGCGAAAATATGAAAATGGCTACCGGTAATTATGAATTGGAAGTAAAAATGGAACATCTCACCAAGAAATTCAAAGAACATGCTGCTGTTGATGATTTTTCATTAACGATTAACAAAGGAGACTGCATTGGACTTATTGGACCAAACGGAGCTGGGAAAACGACTCTTTTGAGAATGGTTTCAGGGATTTTAAAGGAAGACAGTGGAGATGTTCTTTTAAATAATAAACCTATTGAAAAGCAGAGACATTTAATTGGCTATTTGCCTCAATATCCTCATTTTTATGATTGGATGACAGCTGAAGAAGTTCTGGCATTTAATTCTAAATTATTCGGAATGAGCAATGAGGAGATGCGCCAACGGATTCCAGAAGTTCTAGAATTAGTGGGCCTGGTCGGCTGTGAAAAAAGAAAAGTAACTGGTTTTTCAGGAGGGATGAGACAACGGTTGGGAATTGCTCAGGCTATTATTCACAAACCTTGCTTTGTTATTTTGGATGAACCTGTTTCCGCACTTGATCCAATTGGGCGAAGAGAAGTATTGGATTTAATTGAAGTAATAAAAGTAGATACAACTGTCATCTTTTCAACCCATATCTTAAGCGATGCACAGGAAAGCTGTAATCGATTCTGTGTGTTGAAAAAGGGGAAAAAAATAGAGGATTTTTATTATGCTGATCTGCAAAAAAAACACGACAAGAACTCGCTATCTATAGAATTGAAAGAGCCTAATTCAAGCTGGATCGGTTATTTAAAGAAACTTGAAGTTATTAATAAGGTAGTTGAAATGAATAACTCGGTTTATCTGGAATCACTGAGCAGTAATCAAAACTGGACTCGCCTTGTATTAGAGAGTATTAACGAATACAATGTAGAGTTTTTGAAAATCGATGTGGGCAAATTCTCATTGGAAGAGTATTTTATGGAGTTAGTAGGTGGAACGATTGCGTAATTTATTAGTTTTGTTAAAAAAAGAGTGGACAGAATGTATTAGAGACTATAAGGTAGTATGGTTGCCGCTGGTTTTTATAGGGGTTGGCATCATGCAGCCACTGACTATGAAACTGCTGCCGGAAATGATTGGAGAAAGTAGTGGGCTGATGATCGATCCGAATGCCAAAATTGCCACGGGGAATGAAATTTATGCCGGTGTTTTTGGACAGTTGAATCAATTCGGACTGTTGATTTCGGCTATCCTGCTGATGGGTTGCATCGTAAAAGAAGAACAAAGCGGGATTTTGGATACTTTGTTCTCAAAGCCAATCAATACAGGCAACTATCTGGTCAGTAAATACTTATCAAATATTGTGCTTATGTTGGTAAGTATTGTCATTGGCTCCTTTGCGGGCGTTTATTATACAAATATTTACTACAGTCCAGTCGATATGGATTTGTATATAAAAGCGCTGTTGATTTATAGCGTATGGTTTCTTTTCGTTATTAGTTTAGGAGTGACTGCTAGCGCGGTAGTCAAAACACAGATCCAGGCAGCAGCAATCACAGTGATTATTCCTACTATACTGATGATTATCGGCAACTATTCAAATCCTGTGTTAGATGCTGTTCTTCCAAGCAGTCTAAGTAATAAGGCTGTGTCAATCATGTTAGGACAGCCGTTAGTCGGCGGATGGGAATGGAATGTTCTTATTACAATCCTTATTATCATCGGATTGTATGTACTTGCTTATTCAAGAATGAGATACAAGCGAAGAGGCTAGCTTAAAATTTGACAGAACGATTTGTCGGATTTTTATAGGGTCACTGGAATATAAAAGGGAAAATAAAGATGTTGAGCCAGCAGTCATATAGATTGTTGGCTCAGCATTTGCTTTTACTAGCTGTTATAGTGTTTGCTTATTGAAATTTGTCAGTAAATCGGATAAATTGATTTGTTCAATTGATTGTATGGCTTTCACAGAGTAGCATACTGCTAATCAAGAAAAGCTGGAATCCGTGTGAAAGAATCGGTTACAAACTTCATTAGAAAAGAAATTAAAGTTAAAGGGAAACCAAGAGAAGTCAGCAATCGACCGACCTTGGAAGAGGAATTTTCTAGGGTTTAGCTTTACGCTGGGGAAAGAAGTGAAGATTAGAATCTCCAACGAAAGTAAGAAACGAGTGAAGAAGAAAATTCGAGATCTCACAGCGAGATTAAAATCTATATCAACGGAACAAAGAATTGAGAAACTCAATCAATATCTAATTGGTTGGTGAGGATATGATGCATTAAGCGACACGCCGTCCATATGTAAAGAACGAGACAAGTGGATTCGAAGAAGGTTCCGAATGGTTATGTGGAAATAATGGAAATTACCAAGGACAAGGAGAAAGAAACTCCAATCTTTTGGTATCGCCAAACAGACAGCATACGAATGGAGTCATTCTAGAAAACAATAATGGAGAATCTCAAAAAGTCCAATTCTACAAAGACCCCTAGACAATTCGTATTGGGAAAGTCTAGGGCTCAGAAGTTTGAGTAATAGATATTCAATGATTCGTCAGACTTAATTGAACCGCTGTATACAGAATCGTACGTACGGTGGTGTGAGAGATCGAGGGGGAATCACCCTCTCCTACTCGATTATCTTAGTATTAAAAAGTTTTACCATGTTCTTTAAGCTCATATTGTGAAATACTCGATTTTTGCATAAAAGTTTTACCATGTTCTGCTTGCAATATGTTTGAAGGAGTATCACTTATAAAGCCTACCAATAATAATGTTAATCCAACTGAAATACCAAAGAATTTAAATGTTTTTTCATTATTTTAAGGCCTCTGGTTCTTTTTTTATAATTGCACCAAAATTAATAATAATTAGTTATTGATGTGAATATTTCTCAACAAAATACTATTGATTTTTTTAGGAGATATTTGTTATTTACTTTGTTTTCTATTTCTCCTTTTTTGGCCCAATATCAGCATTACTGTAACCAGGGGGAAAGTAAATACTTAACGTTTCTTCTTTTTAAAAGGTATGTAGGTTAAAATTAAACATGTAAAACATATGATAAAAATGATAAGTTGCTTCATTATCTCTCCCTCTCACACTTTTTTCCATCTCTAATTAAGTATAGCAGAAATGAATCTAAAGGGGGACAGCCAATAAAACTAGGCTAAGGACTATTTTCACGGTAACAATACTGTAGATTTTCTGTATAAAGCATGAAATGATATCTAAATGTACAATATTTATACTTTTGGTGACGTGACCCCATGCACATCAACTTAAGAATATTTATTATCCCAAAGTGCAAATAACGTTGCTGCGTAAAAAAAGAAAAAGAACTTCTGATGTTTGAAAAATGAATTAAAGAAGGACGCATAAATCATACCTTTTTCAGATGTTAATACGCAAGGAAAATTCATTTATTAATCAAATAGCTCTCTTGGAATCATTTTTTTTGATTCTCGAATCGTAAAAAAATAAATAGGTATTTTTTCTATTGGTACTTCTTTAATTGGTTCTAAGTTACCATTACAAATGGGTAAAAAAGCTAATCCCTTTCCTTGAGCAATAAATTCCTTAATAAGTGAATAAGAATCTAGTTGCTGAAGCTGCTTTTGAGAAAGGTTATTCTTCTTTATGAATTCGATTGTATAATTTCTAAAGGGACATTGTTTATCATGGCTAACAAAAAAGAATTCCTTTGAATATTCAATATTGGATAATCCTTTTGCTTTTAGTAAACCCATAGAAATTGTTGAACTAAATGCTTTTTGAAATACTGGATCAGAGTAATCCTCATAAGTTATGACCATATCAACTCTTTGTTTCTTTAATAGTTGGTGCAAATAATTATTACTTTCCATATATATTTGATAATTCCTGAAATTTTCTTTGATACGTATACTTAAATAATCTGACAAAATAGACTGTGACGTTGCTATTCGATAAGAAGCGTCACTCATTTTAATTTCATTTTTGGCTTCCTCTATTAGATTTAATATTTTATTAGTATAATCTAACAAAATATCGC
This sequence comes from Bacillus cereus group sp. BfR-BA-01522, assembly GCF_022662635.1. Taxonomy (NCBI): domain Bacteria; kingdom Bacillati; phylum Bacillota; class Bacilli; order Caryophanales; family Bacillaceae; genus Bacillus; species Bacillus cereus group sp. BfR-BA-01522. Next base: position 186,471 of record NZ_JAKUDY010000003.1, read on the forward strand.
CTGATGGCAATAGGGAAACACCTTTGTTATTTCTATGTAGTAGCGGTGTTTCTAATTCTTGTTCTAATCTTTTAATTCGTTCAGTTACATTTGGTTGAACATAACCTAATTCTTTTGCAGCCTTACTAATTGACCCTTCACTTACTACAGTTTTAAATATGATAAGATCATTGATTTCCATTCATTTCAACCCCTTATTAGGTATCATTATAAATGATATAGAGCATCATTTATACCTATTTTACACTGTCTTAATGCCAAACTATTATAATATATATAATATCGAAAGTGAGTGATAAACATGATTGGGATGCAATATAAGATTATGATATGGAGATTATTAGACAAAGGGTAAAACAGAATGGGCATAAAACAGATGGGTTTCAAGGGCTGAATTTTAAGGTTTATTTAATTACTGAGGCTGTGGAAAATAAGAATCTATATAATTCTTATGCCCCATTATATATTTGGAATAACCATGAGGGAATGAACAAATTTATCTTTGATGGTTTTTATGACAATATTTTAGAATCCTTTGGATGGCAACAAATTAATATTGGTGTTCCTTTATCTATTCATTTGGATAAAAATTTTAATAATAGTAGATATGTTGTTGAATATACAGGGAATATTTCTAAAAGTAAATCGTTAAGTCGAATTCTATTGAATACCAATAATCAATATGTGAACAATGCAGAAAAAAGTTTGGGGAATGTATTAGTGTATAATCCCGATAAATGGGGCTATAGTCAATTTAGTTTTTATCGAGAAAAACCAGAATTTAACTCACTAGACAACCTTAAATTATATGAAGTTTTATATATATCACAATAGAAATTAACCTCAAAAACGATACAATAAGAAAAGGAATGAGAATATATGCCTTTTGTTAACGTTTACTATCCTAAAGGTCTTTTGAAGAAAGAAGAATTAAAAAAGGTGAGTAATAGTATTCACCATTCGTTGATTGAATATTTTGAAATACCTAAAAATGATTATTTTCAAATGTTTTTTCCCTACTCTTCTAATCAATTTTTTTATGATTCGGATTATCTGTTAGAAGGAGAGGAAAAGAGAACAGAAAACATGATGTACGTTTCCATTACATGTGGGCCAGGAAGAACGATAAATCAGAAAAAGAGGTTGTATAAATCTATATCAAAAGCTATTTCTAATCATTTAAGCATCTCTACAGCTGATATTTTTATTATATTAAACGAGACATCGGCTGAAAACTGGTCATTTGGTCAAGGAGTAGTGCAATTGGCTAATATGAAGGAGGGAAAAGAATAGTGAATGATCGTATCGAATCCAATATACCAAAGAAAATGCGGGAAATGGCTCCTGATTTTGTTGAGTATAGTGAAAATATACTATTTGACAAAATATGGAGAAATCCTACTTTAACATCTAGAGAAAGAAGTTTATGTACATTATCTGCTCTCATTAGTATAGGTAATACTGAACAATTGCCATTTCATCTACAATTAGCTGAAAAAAATGGAATTAGCGAAAAGGAAATTATTGCTTTGATAACACATATGGCATTTTACGTTGGATGGCCTAAAGCTGCCTCTTCATTAAATCTAATAATCAATTAAATATGAAAATTTAATAATTAGCATGACTTTGAACGCTCTTGTGCTAAAGGATATGGCAATAACTTAATATTCATAATAATCTATTATTTGAAGTTGTAGCATAAAATACAATTCTGTTAGGAATATATACATTTTAGTGGCTTTCATTTTATTTTTATATTAGAACCATAATGAATACGAGAGGGGACATTATGGATACATTATTAAAAAATAAAATTACTTAGTAAACAAGAACCAAAAACATTAGAGCAAATGGTTTTAAAATTAACCGAAGAGGCTGGTGAGACATCTCAAGCACTAAAAGTAAATGGCAGTGAATATAGGAAATTAGAAATGAATGATGTCAAGGAAGAGTGTATAGATGTGATTCTCGTATCACTCGCTTTATTTTATAAACTAACGGAAAATGAAAATGAATGGAGAAAAAAATGAAAAAGTGGGAGAATGGAATGCGATAAATACTATTTTTGAAACTACTAGCATGAACTAGTAGTTTTTGTTTTTATGAACATTTTTTACATTTAGTTTATAAATTGAATATTCATATGTCATTTATCCCGTCAGTAAGACTTCAATATATATAATAGGGATGAATTTGTCAGTTATTATTTTCAGATATTTGTTGAGAAAATATGAATTTAAAAATGTAGTAAATTGCTACTTTTATCATGTCTGTGGTTGAAGTGTAAATATAAATATACTTGTTTCAGAGGGAAAAGGTACAGTTTTTGAGCAAATGACTGTTTTTATAATAGATGATATTAATATTTTACTATATAAATATAATTAAAAGTTTTATCTGAAAAATAAAAAAATATTGACAAGATTATCGAGAAACATTATCATTTCGTTGTGAGTGAAGAAAATGAAAATCATTATCAATTGAATTGATTTCGAAAATCAAAGTAAAAATACGAAAATCTATACTTGACAGATAAGTTTACTATGTATATTATTTTTGTTGAGATACAATTGATAATGATTATCAATATCGATTCAAGGGATCTTATTTTCTCATATTAGACAGGAATAAGAAATCGATTTTAAAAAGAAAGGACTTGGGGATATGAGTTGTAACGAGTTCAAGGGGAAAATAGCCTTAGTTACTGGGGCAGCCCAAGGAATTGGTAAAACAGTGGCCAGTATGCTTGCTGAGAGGGGGGCTGAAGTTGCTGCTGTAGATACAAACCTTTCAGCTCTTCAATTACTTTCACATTCTCATGAATTAGAAGGAACAATTTTGAAAGCGTTCCAATTAGATGTCAGTAACCGTGCGGCAGTAGAAAGAGTAGTAGATCAAATTGAAAATGAAATGGGATCTATTGATATTTTAGTAAATGTTGCTGGTATTTTACGAATGGGTCAAATTCCATCTTTTAGTGATGAAGATTGGGATGCCACTTTTTCTGTCAATTCTACAGGTGTGTTTTATATATCACGTGCAGTTAGTAAACGTATGATGGGGAGAAAGTCTGGCGTAATTGTGACGGTTGGTTCAAATGCAGCAAATATTCCGAGAATAGGGATGGCGGCATATGCAGCATCAAAAGCGGCGGTAACGATGTTTACAAAATGTTTAGGACTAGAGCTTGCAGAGTACAATATTCGCTGTAATGTAGTTTCGCCAGGTTCAACCGAAACAGAGATGCAGCGGCAACTTTGGACAGATAAAAATGGGCCTGAAAGGATTATTGCAGGTTCACAAGATACATATAGATTGGGAATTCCACTTCAAAAAATAGCGACACCTGTAGAAATTGCTGAAGGAGTATTATTTTTAGCTTCAGATAAGGCAAGTCATATTACGATGCATAATTTATGTATCGATGGTGGTGCGACTTTAGGAGTTTAAAAAGTCATTACGGGAGGAATTTCAAATTATGAATCATACAGCTACTTTAAACGAATTAGCGACAAGTTTATTGCGAGATTACAAAGCTGGGTCTTCGTTCTTTTTTACTTCACCATATCGAACGATGCTAGCTGAAGGAACATTTGCCACAGTTAAGCATAGTCAGGCAAAAAATTTCCCTGAGATTGTTCAATCTGTATTAAAAAGTGCAAAACAAGCGGGACATCAAAATCCCATTGTAGTAGGGGCGCTACCTTTTGATCGAACAAAAACAATGCAACTTATTGTTCCTCAGGAAACAAGAGTTACAGATCGTTTACAGTGGGATGTTGGAGAACAAACTCAGGACTCTTCCTCTGTACATAAATTTAAAATGAAGCCAATCCCAATGCCTTCAGAATATATGCGTGGTGTGGAGCAAGGGATAGCAAAAATAAAGAGTGGTGACTTAAAAAAAATCGTTTTATCAAGATTGTTAGATGTTTATTCTTCAAGGGAAATTGATGTTCAGAAATTGCTATATGATTTAGCAAAACACAATCCACATGGTTATACGTTTGCGGTAGATTTACCGAATAATGAGGATGATACAAAGCAGAAACGCACTCGGACCTTGATAGGAGCTAGTCCCGAATTGCTTGTTTCAAGAAGAGGAATGCAAGTTATTTCTAACCCACTTGCAGGATCTAGACCTCGAAGTGGAGATCCTGCTGAAGATAAGAGGCGAGCAGAAGAATTACTTTCCTCAGAGAAAGATTTACATGAACATGCGGTTGTTGTAGAAGCAGTGGCGGCAGCGCTTCGTCCCTATTGCCGTACGTTACATGTGCCAGAAAAACCATCACTCATTCATAGTGAAACGATGTGGCATTTATCTACAGAAGTGAAAGGGACGCTACTGGATGAATCTATTTCTGCATTAGAATTAGCATCCGCACTTCATCCGACACCTGCTGTTTGCGGAACACCTACCGAAAAAGCACGTGAAGCAATTCAAGAAATTGAACCATTTGATCGAGAGTTTTTCACGGGCATGCTTGGTTGGAGTGATATAAATGGTGATGGGGAATGGATTGTAACAATTCGCTGTGCAGAAGTAGAAGAGAATTCACTTCGTTTATATGCCGGAGCCGGTATTGTTGCGGAATCAAAGCCTGAGGATGAATTAGCAGAAACATCAGCTAAATTCCGTACGATGCTTCAAGCTATGGGATTAAATGAGGACTCATTGGAGGGATAAATGATGTTATCAGGATGTTATGAATGGCCTAAAGAATTTGCAAATCGGTACAGAGAAGCCGGTTGTTGGCGCGGAGAAACGTTTGGAGAAATGCTCAGAGAACGGGCTATCAAGTATGGTGAACGCATTGCATTGACGAGCGGGGAACATCATATAAGTTATAAAGAATTTGATAAACGAGTGGATCGTTTAGCCGCTGGTTTTCTATCGCTAGGGATTAAAAAAACAGATCGTGTCGTTCTTCAGTTACCCAATATTATAGAGTTTTTTGAAGTGTGTTTTGCACTTTTTCGAATTGGGGCTCTTCCGGTGTTCGCTCTGCCAGCACATCGAAGTAGCGAGATTTGTTATTTTTGTGAATTTGCTGAAGCTACTGCTTATATTATTGCAGATAAACAACTTGGATTTGACTATCGAAATCTTGCAAGAGACGTGAAAAGAAAAGTACCGACATTGAAGCATATCATTGTTGTTGGTGAGGAAGAAGAGTTTGTTGGAATTCATGATTTATATAGAGAACCAGTTGACTTACCTGAAGTGAAATCTAGCGATGTAGCTTTCTTACAACTATCAGGAGGGACAACAGGACTACCGAAACTCATTCCAAGAACACACGATGACTATATTTATAGTTTACGAGTAAGCGCTGAGATTTGTCGATTGAATGAGGATAGTGTATATCTCGTTGTTCTTCCGGTTGCTCATAATTACCCGCTCAGCTCACCAGGAACTCTCGGAACATTTTATGCTGGGGGAAGGGTTGTGCTCGCTTCTGGAGGGAGTCCCGATGAAGCGTTTGCTTTAATTGAGAAGGAACGCGTCACAATTACAGCGCTTGTACCGCCGCTTGCGATGATATGGCTGGATGCAAAAGCATCGCGCCATAATGATTTATCTAGCCTTCAAGTTTTGCAAGTTGGAGGTGCAAAGTTTAGCGCAGAAGCTGCGAAACGTATACGTCCTACATTTGGGTGTACATTGCAACAAGTATTTGGCATGGCAGAAGGGTTAGTCAATTATACAAGACTTGATGATTCTGAAGAAATGATTATTCATACGCAAGGGCGACCTATGTCAGAGTTTGATGAAGTACGTGTCGTAGATGAAAATGACTGTGACGTAAAGACGGGTGAAGTGGGAAGGCTATTAACTCGTGGTCCCTATACGATTCGCGGTTATTATAAAGCGGAAGAACATAATGCGAAATCTTTTACACCTGATGGTTTTTATCGTACAGGTGATCTCGTGAAAATAAATGAGAACGGGTATTTAGTCGTCGAAGGTCGCGATAAAGATCAAATTAATCGCGGAGGGGAAAAAGTAGCAGCAGAAGAGGTAGAAAATCATCTGTTAGCCCATCATTCCGTTCATGATGCTGCAATTGTATCAATGCCTGATGAGTATTTAGGAGAACGTACTTGTGCTTTCATCATCGCGCGCGGACAACAGCCATCCGTAGGAGAGCTAAAAACATTTTTAAGAGAACGCGGAATTGCGGCGTATAAAATTCCGGATCGAATTGAATTTGTTAAAGCGTTTCCGCAAACTGGTGTAGGGAAAGTAAGTAAGAAAGACTTACGAAAAGCAATTGCTGAAAGATTACAGTCTACCATTCATTCATAATGTTTTCATCATATATTCAATTAACTTGAAAGGAAGTGATTAGATGGCGATTCCTGCTATCTCCATATATAAAATGCCAACTGAATCAGATTTACCAATGAATAAAGTAACGTGGAAACTAGATCCAAAACGTGCAGCACTTCTTATTCACGACATGCAAGAATATTTTCTTGATGCGTACTGTGATGAAGAATCTCCAAAAGTAGAGCTCATTTCTAATATTCAGCGAATAAGACAAACTTGTAAGGGACTTCATGTACCCGTTATTTACACTGCACAGCCAGGTGGACAAACATTGGAACAAAGGGGGTTATTACAAGATTTTTGGGGTGCTGGTATTCCAGAAGGACCATATAAACAGAAAATTGTTGATGAACTTGCACCTGATGACCATGATATTTTTCTTACAAAATGGAGATATAGTGCCTTTAAAAAGACAAATTTATTAGAAATTTTGCATGAACAAGGTCGTGATCAATTAATCATTTGCGGTGTATATGCACATATTGGATGTCTCTTAACAGCATGTGAAGCGTTTATGGATGGGATTCAACCTTTCTTCATCGCTGATGCAGTTGCCGATTTTTCATTCGATCATCATAGACAAGCCATGCAATATGCATCCGATCGATGTGCGGTAACAACAACAACGAATGCAGTATTAACAGATTTCCAACGTTTAAAAGAGGAAAGTGAATCAGCCATTACACTACAAATGATACGTGAACAAGTCGCCCAGCTACTGCGCGAGTCCCCAGCCGATATTGCAAATGATGAAAATTTACTAAATCGCGGATTAGACTCTGTTAGATTAATGAGTTTAGTAGAGAAGTGGCGCCAAATTGGTGTAGAAGTTACTTTCGCTGATTTGGCAGAACACCCAACCATTTCAGACTGGTTTCGAATGATAGCATCACAAAAAGAAAGAGTACTGTAAATTGCAGATTACAAAATAAAGGGGTCATACAGTATGTATAATTGTCGAAATGTTCGCTATTCTTTGTCGTCTGCGCAATCCGGAATGTGGTTTGCGCAGCAACTTGATCCAGATAATCCAATTTATAATACAGCTGAATATGTGGAGATACATGGGGTAGTGAATCCCGAAATATTTGAATTAGCAGTCCGTACTGTTGTAATGGAAGCAGAAGCATTACATGTTCATTTTGAAGAAGATGAAGCGGGCTTATGGCAAGTCATTGCTGATTCTTCAGATTTTCATATGCATTTCATCGATGTCAGTTCAGAAGATGATCCGAAACGTGCGGCTGAAATGTGGATGAAAGAGAATATATCCATACCAATTGATTTACAAAAAGACAAGTTGTTTACCGAAGCATTATTCCAAGTAGCATCTGATCATTTTATTTGGTATCAGCGTATTCATCACATTGTAATGGATGGATACGGTTTCTCGTTACTTGTCCAAAAAGTAGCAAAAGTATATACGAGGTTAATGAATCAGCAATCGTATCATGAGAAGCCATTCGGTTCTTTACAACAAGTGTTAGCGGAAGATGCTGCATATCGAAACTCTTCTCAAATTGAGAAAGACCGCAATTTCTGGTTAGAACGATTTCAAGATTTATCAGAAGTGATAAGCTTAGCTGAACATACATCTAAAGCATCGAAAGAATTTTTACGTCAAACAGCTTCTTTATCGCATTTGCAAACAACATCATTACAGCAAGTAGCGCTGGAGTGCAATGTAAATTGGCCAGACTTGATTATCGCTGCACTTGCTATTTATCTTCATAAATTAACAAGCGCCAAAGATATTGTCTTAGGATTACCGATGATGGGGCGTTTAGGATCAGCATCCATTCATACACCAAGTATGGTGATGAATGTCGTTCCGCTTAGAGTATCCTTATCTTCTCATATGAGCTTTGCTGAAGTTGCTGAGCAAGTCGCTCATGAAATACGCGAAATACGTCTTCATCAAAAGTATCGTCATGAAGAACTTCGCCGCGATCTTAAATTGTTAGGAGAAAACCAACGATTATTTGGTCCGATCATCAATGTGATGCCATTTGATTATCGTTTGAATTTCGCTGGAAATCTTGGAGTGAAACACAATCTGTCAGCGGGACCTGTAGACGATCTTTCTATACATGTATATAACCATTTTGATAAGAATGAATTCATGTTTCACTTTGATGCAAATCCTGCGGTATATAGCGAAGGAGATGTAACGGCTCATAAAGAACGATTTATGCATTTTTTAGAAACTCTAACACATATGAATCCAACTGAATCAATTGGTAAGATGGAAGTAGTACTTCCAAATGAACGCTATCAAGTAATACAAGCGTGGAATGAAACTTCTGTAGAAAAAGAACGTATCAGCCTGCCAAATTTATTTGAGAAGCAAGCGAACCAAACACCAAGTGCAACAGCGGTAGTAGGCGGAGAATGGCAACTGACTTATCAAGAATTAAACGAACGAGCAAATAAGCTAGCGCATTTCTTGTTAGAACGAGGGGTGCAGCCGGGACAATTTGTAGCCTTAGCATTTCCAAGGACAGTCGACATGCTAATTGGAATGTTAGCAGTACTAAAGACTGGTTCCGCATATATACCAGTAGATCCTGAGTATCCAGCTGATCGAGTGCAATATATACTCAGTGATGCCAATCCTATTTGCATGATTACAACATCTTCCGTGTTGGAGAATTTACCTGATGAGCGAAAGGTGGAGACGTTTGTAGTAGATCGTGAAGTAATGAAGAGAAAATTGCAACAGTATCCTTGTATCAATCCAGAAACGCGACATGCTTCTAGTCTTTTAAATCCTGCATATGCAATTTATACGTCTGGGTCAACTGGCAAACCAAAAGGTGTGGTTGTTTCAATGGAAAGTTTAAGCAATTTCTTATTAGCGATGCAGGATACATTTTCACTACAGGAAAACGATCGTTTACTAGCCGTTACAACTTTTGCCTTTGATATCTCAGCATTAGAAATGTATATCCCGCTTATAAGCGGTGCAAGTATTAGAATTGCGCAAAAAGAAGAAATCCAAGATTCAGTTACTTTAGCGGAAGTATTACAAAAAGAAAAAATTACGATTATGCAAGCAACACCATCGCTTTGGCAAATGCTTGTTACAGATAATCCGGAAAGTATAAAGGGGATACGTGCTCTCGTAGGTGGTGAAGCACTTCCCAATGCATTAGCAGCAAAATTAAAAGAATTAAATTGTGATGTTACAAATCTTTACGGACCAACAGAAACAACCATTTGGTCTACAATAATGCATCTGAATAGTACGAACACACACATACCTCCCATTGGAAAACCAATTTGGAATACAGAAGTATATGTATTAGATGCCAGCTTGCAACCGGTTCCGCCAGAGGTAGTAGGAGAATTGTATATTGCTGGAGCAGGGCTTGCTCACGGATATTTAGGAAGACCAGATTTAACAGCAGAGCGATTTGTGGCAAATCCTTATGGGAAACCAGGAACGCGGATGTACCGTACGGGTGATCTTGTCAAATGGCGTAGAGATGGTTATCTCGAATATATTGGTCGTGCGGACTATCAAATTAAAATGCGCGGTTTCCGTATAGAGTTAGCTGAAATAGAAACAGTACTCCATCAGCATGCAGCTGTTCAACAAGCAGTTGTACTTGTGAGAGAAGATCAACCAGGAGATAAAAGGCTCGTTGCTTACATTGTAGGGGAATCTGCTGATTCTACAGACATTCGCTCTTATGTAGCGGAGCACTTACCGGCATATATGGTTCCTTCAGCTATTATCGTATTGTCGAAATTACCGTTAACACCAAATGGGAAAATTGATCGAAAAGCACTGCCAGCACCTGATTTCAGTGTAAATACAAGTGAACGAGTACCGCGAAACCCGAAAGAGGAAATTTTATGTAATCTTTTTGCGGAAGTGCTTGGCCTTAAACGAATCGGGATAGATGATCATTTCTTTGAAATGGGCGGTCATTCTCTTTTGGCATCCCAGTTAATGGGACGCATTCGGGACATGTTAGGTGTAGAAATAGGAATTGGTAAATTATTTGAGGCGCCAACTGTTGCTGCACTTGCGAAACAGTTAGATGGTGCAAAAAGTACAAGGCCAGCTTTGAAAAAGATGAAGCGTCCGAAGGAAATTCCTCTTTCCTTTTCGCAGCGCCGTTTATGGTTCTTGAATTGTTTAGAAGGACCAAGTCCAACATATAATATTCCGTTAGTGATTCGTATATCTGGTGAAATAAATAAAGAAGCATTACAAGGTGCGTTTTACGATATTGTAGAACGCCATGAGACGCTCAGAACGATCTTTCCAGATCGATTTGGAACCCCGCACCAGAAAATTCTCACAATAGAGGAAGCGAAACCTAAGCTTATGATAACGCAGACTACGGAAGCGGATTTATCTGATTTGCTTGCTGAATCGGTTCGATATAGCTTTCATTTAGCTACAGAGCCTGCCCTGCGCGTTGAACTATTTGAAATTAGGAAAAATGAATATGTACTCCTTATTTTATTACATCATATTATAGGGGATGGTTGGTCTTTAAGCCCATTCACAAAAGATCTTGCCACTTCGTATAGAGCTCGTTGTCAAGGTGAAGTCGTGCAGTGGGAAACTCTTCCGATGCAGTACGCTGATTACGCTCTTTGGCAACAAGAACTATTAGGAAATGAAGAGAGAAAGGATAGTCTGATTTCAAAACAAATTGATTTTTGGAAAGAAAAATTAAAAGGATTACCAGATCAACTTGAGTTGCCTGCAGACTATCAACGTCCTGCTGAAATCAGTTATCACGGGGATACGATAGATTTTCATATTCATTCAAGGTTACACAAACGTTTATTAGAACTAGCTCGCATGCATGGTGTGAGTCTATTTATGGTAATGCAAGCAGGTCTTACGGCATTACTTACAAGATTAGGAGCTGGAACGGATATTCCAATTGGTAGTCCGGTAGCTGGACGCAATGATGATGCTCTTAGTGAGATGATTGGTTTATTTATAAATACATTAGTTTTACGTACAGATACATCAGGAGATCCGACTTTTGTAGAACTATTAAATCGAGTGAAAAAAGGAAATCTTGCTGCTTATGAACACCAAGATGTTCCATTTGAGCGACTTGTGGAAGTATTAAACCCTGTACGTTCGAGAAATAGTCATCCGCTCTTTCAAATTATGCTAGCTTTTCAAAATACACCGGAAGCTACATTTGATATTCCAAATGTAGATACAACGCTTGAGATTCAGAGCGTAGGCGCTGCCAAATTTGATTTGACGATTGAACTAAGTGAGCAAAGTACTAAAGAAGGAAACGCGAATGGATTACAAGGTTTACTAGAATATCGTACAGATTTATTTCAATATGAGACGGCTCAAAAATTTGTAACGCGGTTTATTCGACTGTTAGAAGATGCGGTAGAGAATCCAGAGAAACAGATTGGACGTTTAGAAATTTTAGAAGAAGAAGAATATTGCACGATTTTGAAAAAATGGAATGGTGGTTTTCAAACTACAGCTGAAGTGACGTTGCCAGAACTGTTTGAGCGGCAAGTTCGCAAGGCTCCGGGTGCAACTGCTGTTGTGTTTGAGGGGAAAACATTAAGCTATGAACAGTTAAATAAGAAGGCAAATCAGTTAGCTCGTTTATTAATTGCAAAAGGGGTAGGGCCAGAGCAAATCGTTGCGCTAGCAATGCCGCGATCACTTGATATGATGATTAGCTTATTAGCCGTTTTAAAGGCAGGAGCAGGATATTTACCGTTAGATCCTGATTATCCAGCAGATCGAATCTCATTTATGTTAAGTGATGCACAGCCGGTTTGTATCATTACAAGTACAGAAGTTGAAATAGAGTATCAAGCGACCAATGTAATTGTTATTGATGATGTGAAAACAAGGAATGCGATCGATCAATATTGTACCGAGGATATTGAGGATGTAGAACGAATCCAACCTTTATTACCGGTGCACCTTGCTTATGTTATTTATACATCAGGTTCGACAGGAAAGCCAAAAGGTGTTATGATTCCGCATCAAAATGTTGTAAGGTTATTCGGTGCAACGGATCATTGGTTCCAATTTGATGAAACAGATATTTGGACAATGTTTCATTCTTATGCATTTGATTTCTCAGTTTGGGAGATTTGGGGACCGCTTTTATATGGAGGTCGGCTTGTCGTTGTACCGCATACGGTCAGTCGTTCACCTCAGGAATTTTTACATCTTCTTGTTAAGGAGAGAGTAACTGTTTTAAACCAGACACCGTCCGCATTTTATCAACTGATGCAGGCGGATCGCGAAAACATAGAATTAGGCAAACAGCTTTCTTTACGCTATATCATTTTTGGCGGGGAGGCGCTAGAATTAAGCCGCCTAGAAGATTGGTACAGCCGTCATAAAGAGCATGCACCAAAGCTCATTAATATGTATGGGATTACGGAAACAACTGTACATGTAAGTTATATGGAACTGGATCAAAATATAGTATCCTTACGAGCAAATAGCTTAATTGGATGTAGTATACCAGATTTGAAAGTTTACGTATTAGATTCTTATTTGCAGCCTGTACCACCTGGAGTTATCGGGGAAATGTATGTGGCTGGAGCAGGGCTTGCACATGGATATTTAGGGCGCGCTGGATTAACGGCAGAGCGATTTATAGCAAATCCATACGGAGAGCCAGGGACTCGCATGTATCGCACTGGGGACTTGGCGCGCTGGAGGCAAGATGGAACATTAGATTACATAGGTCGGGCAGATCACCAAATTAAAATTCGCGGTTTCCGCATTGAACTTGGGGAAATTGAAGCTACAATTATGCAACATCCACAGGTAGAACAAGCCGCTGTTATTGTGAGGGAAGATCAGCCAGGTGATAAACGGTTAGTTGCATACATCGTTCTGTCACCACAAATACAGATAGAAACAGTTCATATGCGTCAATATGTCGGGAAGAGTCTACCAGATTATATGGTGCCATCCACTTTTGTTGTAATCGATCAGTTACCATTAACTCCAAATGGAAAGTTAGATCGAAAGGCGTTACCAGCTCCGCAATTTACAGTATCGAATAGAATCCGAGGACCAAGAACACCGAAAGAGGAACTATTATGTGACATATTTACAGAAGTGTTACAAGTGCCTCGAATTGGAATTGACGATAGTTTCTTTGAACTCGGCGGACATTCATTGCTTGCTGTAAAGCTAATGAGCCGTATTAGAGAGGCGTTAGGTATAGAAATAAATATCGGTCATTTATTTACAGCGCCGACAGTTTCCGCTCTTGCGGAAAGACTTGATATGGGAACGAATCAAAGTGCGTTAGATGTCATGTTACCTTTACGAACAAGCGGGGAAGAATTGCCGATATTTTGTGTTCATCCAGCGGGAGGACTGAGCTGGTGTTATGCAGGATTAATGAAATCTGTAGGAAAAGAGTATCCAATTTATGGGTTACAAGCACGCGGTATCTCCAAAAAAGAAAAGCTTCCAAAAACATTAGAGGAAATGGCTACGGATTACCTTATACATGTTCGTGAAGTGCAACCGCATGGTCCATATAGATTATTAGGATGGTCGCTTGGAGGAAATGTTGTTCATGCAATGGCGACGCATTTACAAAGTGAAGGCGAAGAAGTTGAAATGCTTGTGATGCTTGATTCGTATCCGGGGCATTTCTTACCAAATACAGAGGCGCCTACTGAAGAAGAGGCACTTATCGCATTGTTAGCTTTAGGTGGTTATGATCCAGATCATATGGATGGGAAACCACTTAATATGGAAAGTGCCATTGAAATTCTTCATAAGGATGGAAGTGCATTAGCCAGCCTAGAAAAGACAACCATTTTGAATTTAAAAGAAACATATGTGAATTCTGTTACTCTATTAGGAAAATATGTTCCAAAGAAATTTAAAGGGAATCTTATCTTTTTCAGATCGACAATGATACCAGAATGGTTTGATCCTATTTCACCGGACACGTGGTCTAGCTATATAGAAGGGGAAATAGAACAATATGATATTGACTGCCGGCATAAAGATTTATGTCAGCCGGAACCACTTGCTGAAATTGGAAAAGTTTTAGCGAATAGATTACAAGAAAAGAAAGGAGTAATCATATATGACGAATCCATTTGAAAATGATAATGATATGTATAAAGTGTTAATAAATGAAGAAGGCCAGCATTCTGTCTGGCCGGCTTTTCTTGATGTACCAGCTGGTTGGAGCGTTGTGCATGACAATGATAGTAGGCAAGCTTGTCTAACATATATTGAATTACACTGGACGGATATGATGCCAAAGCGTCTTCATCAACTTGAATATGTATCAGTAGGGAAGTAAGAATGAATCCAAAAATGGTTGTTACTGTTGTATATATTATAGCGATGTTTATGGCTTCCATGGATGCAACGATTGTGAATGTCGCGCTTCAGACGATTAGTCAAGAGTTACAAGTACCACCTTCAGCCATGGGGACAGTTAATGTAGGGTATTTGATTAGTCTCGCTATATTTTTACCTATTTCTGGATGGCTCGGTGATCGCTTTGGAACAAAACGAATTTTTTTAATTGCTCTTTCCGTATTTACAGTTGCTTCTGCATTATGTGGTATTGCAAATAGCATTACAACTTTAAATATATTTCGGATGATTCAAGGGGTTGGTGGAGGACTTTTGACACCAGTAGGAATGGCGATGTTATTTCGAACGTTTTCACCTGCAGAGAGGCCGAAAATTTCACGATTTATTGTGTTGCCAATTGCTGTTGCACCAGCAGTTGGCCCCATTATCAGTGGTTTTTTTGTAGAGCATTTATCTTGGCGCTGGGCGTTTTATATAAATGTACCGTTCGGGATGATTGCATTTATATTTGGCATGCTGTTTCTTGTAGAACATATAGAAACAGACGCTGGAAGATTAGACTTATTAGGTTTTATTCTTTCAGCACCTGGTTTTACGATGCTAGTATATTCTTTAAGTCAAGGGCCATCAAAAGGCTGGATGTCTTTCGATGTTATCGGAACTGGAATAGGTGGAATTTTCTGTATCACCTTATTTATTATTGTCGAACTTCGAGTAAAACACTCAATGTTAGATTTACGTTTATTAAAGGAACACCTATTTCGAAATATGAGCATCATTTCATTTTTATCGGCAGCGGGATTACTTGGTATGTTATTTATATTTCCACTTATGTATCAAAATATAGGACATGCATCAGCATTAGAAACGGGTTTGACGACATTTCCAGAGGCAATTGGATTAATGATTTCATCACAAATCGTACCATGGTCTTATAGAAAAATAGGGTCGCGAAGACTCATTTCTATCGGTTTACTATGTGCGGCTATTTTATTCGTTTTGTTAAGCTTTGTAACGAATGAAACAAACCCGTGGCTCATTCGTCTACTATTGTTTGGAATAGGTTTCTTCTTAGGACATTCTGTCGGGGCGGTACAATTTTCTGCTTTTCAGCATATTCAGTCATCTTCTATAGGAAGGGCTACAACGATATTTCATGTACAAAATCGCTTAGGTTCTGCAATAGGTGTTGCGATTCTTGCTAGTATGTTAGCGCTGGAAAGTTATATTGCAGGTGAAATGGTAGTTGGACAAATCAATATTACAGCTTATCAAATTGCTTTATGTACCGCAGCTGGCTTTTTGTTTATCGCATTATTATTTGCATTACGTATTCGCGATGAGAGCGTAAGCAAAAAAGGAGAACAAACATCTATACAATGAAATAAAAAAGCGGCAAGGGAGTGAAGAGATTGTAGAGGATATAAAGGGGGGATGCTAGTGATAGCTTGGAAGGATGGAGATTTCATTCCGAAACTTCATCAGCGTAACTGTCAAATATGGTGGGCACAAATATCAGACTTACAACCATGGCATTTTCATTTATTAAATGAAGAGGAACGCAAAAAGGCAAATTCGTTTCATCATGCAGCGGACCGCGCCCGCTTTGTAATCGGTTGTGTAATTAGTCGTCTCGTACTTGGAAAACATCTGAGTGTGTCTCCGCTTCAAGTACCAATAGATCGGATGTGTCCAGTTTGTAAGTTAGCACATGGAAGGCCGCAATTACCAGATGGTATGCCGCAATTATCCGTATCGCATTCTGGGGAGTATGTTGTCGTAGCATTTACAGCCTCTGCGCCTGTTGGGATAGATATTGAACAAATAACGCCGAATATTGATGTTATGAATATGGCGACAGGTGTATTAACAGATACGGAAATGATGCACGTTATGCAATTGCCAGATGAAAAAAAGATTGCAGGGTTCTTAACGTATTGGACACGGAAGGAAGCTGTACTAAAGGCTACTGGAGAAGGACTGATGATCTCGCCAACTCATCTTACGGTCTCAGCACCAAATGATGCTCCTAAACTACTTGTTTTTAAGGAAAAATCATCACTCTTAGAAAATACAGTCATGATGGAGGTACAATTAGGTTTTGGATACATCGCATCATTGGCAGTGTTAAATAAAGAAATAACAGAGTTTCAACAGCGAAATGCTAGGTCTCTTCTCTATTTTTACGAAGAAGAGAGATTGCCAATATACAAAAGTTCAGAAAGATAAAAGAGGTGTTGGTCGTGTTAGTAACGGAAAGTAAAAGAAACGAAGCTGCTGATATGACAGCCGCAAAAGCCATAAAAGATATCGTGTTTTCTTATGAAAAATCATCAATGGAAACGTTAGAAAACATCATTCAAGACAGCGTTCAGTTTCATGTGATTGAACAAGAAATGTTGGAGAGGGAATATATTCCAAAAGAAGTGAAAAACTTTTTTGATCATAATGGAACATGTCTTTATCGTGTGTCTTCTATTTCTTACAAAGGAAAGGTATTATCTGAAAGACTCGTATTTGCTGATACATCACTTTTGCCGAGACATGTAAAGAAAGAATTAGAAAATGAATGTATCCCTGTTGAAGAATTAGTGAGACAGCTAGATACAAGAAAAAATATTCTATATCAAGGTTACCAGCCGTCAGGACATATCCTTGAATTATTTGATGGATGTTCAGTAGAATCACATATATATCCAACTAGAAAATATCAAATTGTAAGTAAATGCAAATGCTTATTTTATATTTGTGAAGTATTTCATGCAAAACATATATATGAAGTTATGGAGTGAACTGTACCCCGAATCATGGACACTAAAAAAAAGCCCATGATTCGGGGTTTTTGTGTATCTTTATAAGCAAACCTTGTTATAATGGATACAACGATAGAAGTGAGGTACGGAACATGAGTAAAATGATTTTTAATGAACGACAAAGGAAACAACTAGAAAAGAATGAAAATGTGGTAAAAGTATCAGAACGTTCGATTCGCTATTGCCCAGGTTTTAAAGTAAGAGCTGTGAAAGAAAATCAACAAGGAAAAGGACCCAATCAAATTTTCTTAGAAAATGGGTTCGATTTAGAGATGATCGGTGAAAAGAAACCAAACCAATGTTTAAAGCGTTGGAGAAAAACATATAAACAATTTGGGGAGGAAGGATTTTATACAGAGCGTCGCGGAAAAGGAAGTACGGGGTGCCCTTCTTCCAAACAACTCTCTTCTGCTGACAAGCTAAAGAAAGCAGAAGCTCGTATTGCGTTTCTGGAGGCAGAACTGGAATTCTTAAAAAAGTTAGACGAACTCGAAAGGCAGGCGTTACAGAAGAAGCGATTTTAACACCTCGTGAAGCCTATACACTCATTGAACAAACGATTCGTCGCTTCCGATTTCCTCGTATGGTGCGTTATTTTTGCGAACTCGCGGGCGTGAGTCGTAGTGGATATTACGCTTGGCTTCGCCAAACAGATCAGCATATGGAGAGAGAACGGAATGACGAAAAAGATTACGAACTGATTCAAGAAATTTTTTACCGAAAAGAGAAAAAATGCGGTGCTCGTTTTATCAAAATGGAATTAGAAAATACAAAGGGGATTTGTATGAATCTCAAGCGTATTTACCGTATGATGCACAAGTATCATCTTGTAACGAAGGTTCGTCGGGCGAATCCTTATAAACAAATCGCAAAAGCGACACAAGAACATAAGACTTGTCCGAACCTGTTGAACCGCCAATTTCATCAGGGAGAACCGGAACAAAAGATGGTAACCGATATGACGTATTTATTTTATGGGAAAGGGAAAAAAGCATATTTATCGTGTGTAAAAGATTGTAAGACGCGAGAGATTTTAGCTTATCACGTCTCTCCCTCTTTACAAATGGAGATCGTCTATCACACCCTCGAAAAATGGAAAGTGAGATTAGGAGGCACCATTCATCCAGAAGCCCTACTTCATTCCGATCAAGGTGTTCATTACACTCATCCAGAATACCAAAAGCGAGTAAAAGAAATGGGACTCAGACAATCTATGCCATGTAGAGGCAACGGCTTAGATAACGCTCCAATGGAATCCTTTTTCGGTCATATGAAGGATGAATGAAATGATAAGTGTTGTCAAACATTCCAATCTCTTCAGGAAGTAATAGACAAGTATATGCAAGAGTATAATCATGAGCGTTATCAATGGACACTCAAAAAGATGGCTCCGGTACAATACCGGAACCATCTTTTAAGTGCTTGATTTTTAAAGGTCTTTTTATTAAACTGTCCATTTTATAGGGTACAGTTCAAAGCGAGGTGAGCTTTTTTATTTTTTCTTTAGGTATCGCATTTAATAATGCATAAAGAATTTAAGAAATACTTCGGTGTTTCAGCCGAAAATTCGCAATCTGGAACTTCTGTACGCTTGACTAAACAAACATATAGTGGTATTCGAGCATGTCAGGTACTTTATCAGATGTCTATGGTGATGTTGGAAAATGGAAAACGAAAACCGATTGTGTTATGATTGTAAAGTAGAAGGAGCATCGTAAAGAAAAAAGTAATTGGTCATCTTTGTGGTAAAATTGCAAATTTAATCTATACAATATTAAATGGCCAGAAATATAATCCTAAAATACAAGCGGTAGCTTGTGGAATAAATTGCGATGAAGTATATAAATTAGAAGAAAAATAAGAGCCGGTGTTATTAAATTAAAGGGTGATTAAACAAGATATGTAATTATTTGTTATAACAAGAAGAAATGTATGGGACAGGATATAACCTATAAGATTTGGACAGTTGTAATGATTCAAAACGGAGATAAAGTATTGTTATTAGACAGACAGCGCGATAACTTTAAGGGGTTTATTCCACCAGGCGGAAGAGTAGAATTCCCTAAGAGTTTTGTAGATGGGGCTATACGAGAGGTAAGAGAGGAAACAGGACTTGAGGTTCGTAATCTGATTTTTAAGGGGATTTCCGAGTTTGTAAATCCTACTGTAAATAAGCGATATATAATGATGAACTATTGGACGAACGATTTTACAGGAGAGTTATTAGAAAATCCTCCAGAAGGCGAATTACATTGGATAAAAATTGAAGAAGCAAAAGATTTACCTATGCAAGAAGATATAAAAATAAGATTCGATTTATTTTTTGAACCTGGAACATTCGAAATTCAAACTGTGTGGAACGAAGAAAAGAATAAACCAGAAGATGTATTCATAAAAAAAACGTAATTTGTCATTTCACATAATCCGCCCTTACGTTGAGTACGTGTATCCAACGTAAGGGCTCTTTTAAATTCGTTTTGAAATTTTCTTAGCTAAGATAACGTGAATATCTCGGCTGAACTCCCTAATGGTGAATTTATAATAGCTAAAAATAGTGACACTATATACAAAATGATGAACCAAAAGTCGTAGTTTTTGATCAATCTTTTTTCAAAACACACCTTTTCTTTTTGTTAGTTTATCAAAGATTAATAGTATTAATTTAATCAAACATTACTCTCAAGCAACAGAAGGATAATTCGCCCTTTGTAGAGTATATGTATTCAACGTAAGGCTCCTTTTAAATGCGCATTTTAATTTTCGTGGTGAAGATAGTTCCAAAAAGCTGGCGATACCCCAGATAAAACTATTCCAGAAACAATTGGTCCAAAATATGCTCCGATTTTTATTCCCGCTTAGTTTAGATAAAACTACATCAACAAAGTGATTTGCATAAACTTCTATCTTATTTATATCCCACATAGTTCAGATAAAACCCCTATCTATATACGGATGATACACCTTATGATAGCAACATTTTAACAGGTATATCAATCAGTATTTTGCAGCGAATCATCACTCATATTGTTGTATTCTCTTAAAACATGTTGAAAGACCTTGTCATATCAAGGTTTTCTGCATGTTTTATAAAAACGAGGTTCGCTGCAAAATTACGAAAGTCCCACATGATTTTTATCTTTACTATATGGAATCAAGAAAAAACTTTATTTGTACAGAAAGGGTTTTTTCATTTATTTCTACGTATTTATTGAATATTAATTTTCAAATAAATTATAATAATTTTATATTGAAGATTAAGGAGGAAAATAATGAGATTGAAAGTAAGTTTTACTTGCAAAGTAATTCCTCTCTCGTATCGATTTATGTTTGTGAGTTTTATTAAAGAGGCTCTAAAAGCATCAAACGCAGTATATGCGGAGAACCTATATGTCTTTGAGAATAAACCGAATAAAAAAAGCAAGAATTTTACGTTTTCCGTTTATCTTAAAGACTATGTTTTAGAAAATAATGAATTCTTCCTCCAAAACGGATTGGACTGGATTATTAGTTCACCTGATCCTGAATTCATTTCTTATTTAGTAGATGGTTTAAACGAAATTAAAGATTTTCAGTACAAAGGATACAAACTACAAAAGAAGAGCATATCTCTACTACCGGAGGTCAAAGTGAAAAGTGATACGGTAGTATTCCGCACCCTTTCCCCTATTTTTATAAAAGACAGAGATGGAAAACCTCTTGCTCCAACAGAAGAAGGTTATGAAGAGAGTTTTAATTATATTTGTGATATGACTTTGCGTAATTATCATGGAGAAGGCTTAAAAAAACCTTTACAATTCATACCTATGAATTTAACAAAACAAGTTGTAAAAGAAAAATTTGAAAATATCCCAAATTATCAGCACTTTGAAGCTTATAAAGGCACATTCTTGTTAAAGGGAAACCAAGAAGACTTAGAAATTCTTCGTCAAATCGGTACATCCTTTAAAAAGTCACAAGGGTACGGATGCGTGTCCGTGGAGTACCAATGATTCGGTTATATTTAGAAGATTGGGCTACGAACACTGGTATTTTGGGGTTTTATCGTATTTTAGAACATGCCGAAACAGATTTATTTGAAACTGAAGAGACATATCTAGATTTTGATCCAAAATTACTTCACGCCTTTCCGAAATGGTTTTTCAATTATGCTTTTGATATATTTTCTGTTGCAAATGAAAAAGAAAATAAGATGAATGCTTTTCTAACATACGCTACATCCAACTTTAAATGTTCTAAAGAATCTATCTTTGCTGATATTAAAAGTACAGAAAATAAGTTGAATAAACGTTTGCTAATTGAAGGTGGAACCTTAAAAGAGCTGTTTAGCAGAAAAAAAGATGTATCAACCATTGAAGAATTAAAAACAAGCATCAATGATTACCTGAAGTTGTTAAAACAAAATCAAGTAAATGAGGCTTTAACATTAAATATGATTCGTTCTTATTTAACTGAACTTCATGGACAAACGAGTTTTTTACAAAGATCACGCAGTATCCTAAATCGTTCAGAACATGAAGAATTCCTTAAAAGAGATTTCGTTCAACCTATTTTACTAGAACAAGAGATTCTTGCTATTCTTCAGTCTTCTGCCAGCCCTAACGAAGCTATAGAAGGCTTAAACAAAGTGATACAGCAATCTGATAATAAAATTTTCACAAAATTAGCGAAACAAATTGTTAAGAAATTAGAAAAAGACGAACTGTTGTATTGTCCTGTTATTGAAGGGCAACTTGCTCTTACGGATTACACGGAAGCGGTCTTCTATCCAAATTCAGTGAGCATTGATAATGCAACGAATTACACATGGAATAACCAAGCGTCTTTTCCTATATCTAATCTGTATCGATTAATTATGTTTTGTTCCGTTTTTGGACTCCACAGAGAGCAAATAAAAAAAGAGGTAACTTATTCTTTTATTCAAACTGATGAGGATTTTGATGCACTAGCGGAAATAAATGATTTATTTGTTACCAATAAAAAGCAAAACAATCCTTTTGAAGTGTTTTTATACAACACATTAAAAGAAGCAAAGGATAAAGCAAACTGGATCTCTAAAAATATGTTAATTGTTGAATTCCAAAATAAAGGAAAGAAAACAATTCTTACACAGAATTTTTTATCAGAACATGCTATTCAATACATTCAAGAACGTGGAAGAAAAGAGCTCAATCATATTAAGTATCCACCGTTTCGGAACGTGATTCTACGTAAATTATTAAATGGAGAGCAATTTTTTCGTAACATTACTAACCAATTGAGGAAAAACGTAAATAACAACTATTCCAGTTATGATACGTATGCAGCCACTTTGGCTATGTTTCATTTAAATAGAATAAAGGAGTGTAATGGCATGTCAAACGAAACACGAGAAGCTCAATATGAATCTATGCAAAAGAGACTCCAGTATGCGCTAAGGGATGGACGCGAAGTACGTAGAAGACTTACTGATCGTAGAATGGAAAATAAGATTCCAGGCATTACTTACCGTCTATTAAATGCTTTAACTACCAATAACCGTCAGCAATTTTTTGAAACATTATTCCGCACCTTTTTATTAGTGGAAAAGAACACTTCTATGTATGTGGATGCTACAAGGGAACATAGTAATGAGTTTGAAGGTATTGCAAGTGCTTTACTATCCGGATTAAATGACAAATCCTATAAAAAAGAAGGGGAGGAAGCAAACTAATGGCTGGATTAACATTAACAATCGTATTTCAAGGAGATTCATTAAATTATGGAGAAGGAATCCATAACATCTCCGAATTAAAGAAATTTAATCGTGGAAATGGAGATGTTCATACATTTGCCTCGCGACAAGCCATTCGATACGATATGGTTCGTTTAGGAGCCGAGCGTTATGGTTGGAACTTGGATACAGTTGGCCGTGCCAAAGGGGAAGGGGAAGGAAAAAATAAAAATGTGGTCCAATATTCTCCCAGTGTTACCATTCAAGAATCAGAAGAAATGGATTTATTTGGTTATATGAGAACTGCAAAACGTGATATGGGGAATAAACGTCCAGCTAGCGTTCGTTTGTCTCATGCCATTTCTCTTGAACCGTACCGAGGAGATTTAGAATTTTTAACAAATTTAGGACATGCTTCACGTATCAATGAAAAACCAAATCTCGCAACATTTGAGCGGCATACAAGCTTATATTCTTATACCATTACTATTGATTTAGATAGAATTGGTGTAGATGGAGAAATTGAATTACCAAGTGAAGAAAAGGCACGACGAATCAAAGAATTCTTAGAAATTGTATTTTCCTTAAATCGTAATATCCGCGGGCGACAAGAAGATTTATCTCCTTTGTTTGCAATTGGAGGTCTGTATGCTATTAATCAACCGTATTTCTTAGGACGTACACAATTACTTCCGACAAAACGTGAATATCGTTTACATTCTATTATGCTGCAAGAAATTTTAGAACGCCGCAGTATGGGGCGGACTGTACAAGAACAAACGCATGTTGGTCTGTTATCTGGTGTTTTCGCCAATGAAGAAGAGTTGCGAAATCTTGTTTCAAGCGACTCAACTCATACGATTCCAAGTATGCTAGATTATCTATTACAGCAAGTGGAGAATTATTATGTCGGCTAATGCAGCATTACGAGTAGATTTGTATCAACAAACCGCTTGTTACAAGAAACCGATGGCACAAAAAGCAAAGGAAACTTACCCGCTTCCACCGTATAGTACGGTAAAGGGGTTCCTTCACTACGTATTAGGTGCAAATGAATTAATTCCAATGGAAATTAGCATCCAAGGCACTCACGAAGGAAAGCTGTTTGATCTGCAAACACATTATTTTTACAAGTCGAATGAAATTACAACCATGCCCACACATGTTCATATGTTGAAAGAAGTCTCCCTTATTTTTCATGTACTTGCAGAACAACATGTATTAGAGAAATTACAAACAGCATTAAAAAATATCAATGAAGCACCACACCTTGGTCGACGTGAAGATTTAGCGGTCATTGAAGACGTGAAAATCGTAACATTGAAAGAAAGACATACAAACAAAATCATTACACTCAAAAATGATTTCTATATACCACGTCATTGCATTGTTGATCGCCTTGATTATATGAATTATAAAGGAATTTCATATCGTTTGAATACAGTATATCAAGTGAAACAAGGAATTCGTACTTGGGAGACGGTTCAAACACAGTTCTTCCGTAAAGGAGAAGGGTTAAATTCACCTCAGTATATGGAAGATGAAGATGGACATCTTGTATTTTTCCATGCCTTATGAGTGGGCATGGATTTTTTTCAGGAGGAAAAGACATGGAAGATTTCATTTACGCAAAGTGGGATCAGCAAACAGGAGAATTTGAAACATTACAAGAACATACAAGGCGAGTATTAGAAAATTTATCTTTATTAAAACACTTGTATGGTTCTCTTTTATCAGAAGAGATCTGGCAACTGGCACAAGTAGCTGCACAATACCACGATGCAGGAAAGGTTTATGAGGGATTTCAACAATTTATTAAACTCAATATGGGGTTATCTCCTTTAACAAAACAAGAAATTGAAAAAAAATATCCTAATGTTCCTCATGCTTTTATTTCCTTACTTTGTGTTCCATTCTTACAATTGCATTATTCTCAAAGTAAAGAACGGGTTGTGAAAGAGGCAATTGCACATCATCATGTACGAAACGTAATGTTTGATGCACAAATACTAAATGCAGTTTTACCAGATTTAAAAGGGAAAATAGACCGTCTGGAGCAAGAATTGTGCTGTTCTGTTAATAAAAACCTTGATACTACAACTGTAGGTTGGAAACCAATTAAGAAAAAGGATAAAGAATATCCTTTTCTTGTGCTTGTAAAGGGACTTTTAAATCGTGTAGATCATGCAGCTTCTGCAGGAGAACTTGTAGAATGTCATGCAGACAAAGGGGTTGGGGCTTATGTCGATGAATTTCTAAATAAGAATGGTCATAAACCACGCAGTCTACAACTCTTTTCTTACGAGAATCGAAACAAGAATATTGTAGCTGCTGCACAAACTGGTATGGGGAAAACAGAGGCTTCTTTATTTTGGATTGATGAAGCGAAAGGTTTTATTACACTTCCTATCCGCGTAAGTTTAAATGCCTTGTATGAGCGTATAACAAATGGAATAGGATATGTAGATGAAGAGGGGCAAGCGATTGCTGGATTGCTACACAGTGGAAGCGTGGATTTTCTACAGACATTAAACAATGATTACGAAACCAATGAACTTATCTATGAACAGTCTCGTTTATTGAGTAAAAAGTTAACATGTAGCACAATTGACCAAATTCTGAAGTTTCCATTTTTATTTCGAGGGTATGAGAAATACTTGGCAACAATGGCGTACTCTAAGATAGTTTTAGATGAAATACAAGGTTATTCTCCGAAAATCTTAGCTGTTATACTCAAAGCATTGGAAATGATTCACCAGATAGGCGGTAAATTTATGATTATGACCGCTACACTTCCAACTGTTTTTATGGAAACAATGAAGAAACGAGGCAAAATCAAGGTAAGTGATTTTGTAAAAAGGGAGTTTTATAATAACTTAATTCGTCACCGCATATCTATACGAAAAACAAAGATCGATGAGGATTTAGAACATATTCGCAGAGCTGGACGAAATAAACGTGTATTGATTATTGCTAATACCGTAAAAGAAGCCAAACGTATATACGGGTTGCTTAATAATGAAAATGTAAGGTTGTTGCACACGCAATTTATTCAGCAGGATCGTGCTGTTTTAGAAGAAGAAATTAAAAAATTCGCACCAAATGATAAAAAACGTGAAAAACAAAGTGGTATTTGGATTACCACACAGCTTGTAGAAACTTCATTAGATATTGATTTTGATTTGCTATTTACTGAAATCTCTACATTAGATAGCTTATTTCAGCGTTTAGGTCGTTGTTATCGCGGGAGAGAGTATAAGGGAACAGAACCTAATGCTTTTGTTTATACAGAATCAGAAGGGATAGGGAGCGTTTATGATAAAGATATTGTAAACAACGGTTTAAAACTTTTAGAATCCTTTAATGAACAAAAACTACATGAGAAAACAAAAATGGAGCTTGTAGAAACATTATATAAAACAGAGAACCTAAGTAAAAAATACTTAGACGAATTCTATCAAGCTTTAAAGATATTAGATAAACTGCCACTAAACGATATGGGAAATACAGAAGCACAAAGGTTGCTGCGTGATATTGATAATTATCAAGTTATTCCCTGTTCTATATATGTAGAGAATCGTGAGTTATTTACTACATTTAAACAGGAAAAAGATTTGAAACAGCGAAAATTATTACGAATGCAAATCGAAAAGCTTACAACCTCTATTTCTAGAAAACAGGTTCAACGATACGGGATCGAAATAAAGGAACTTGACATTCCTGGACTTCAATACATTCACACTTTAAATTGTAAGTACGATTTTAATAAAGAAAAGATAACAGGAACAGGAATTGTACTTCCTTAACTTTGCAGTAAACCTCGTTTTTATAAAACATGCAGAAAACCTTGATATGACAAGGCCTTTCAGCATGTTTTAAGAGGATACAAAAACATGATTGATGATGTGCTACAAAATGCTGGATGATACACCTGTTAAAATGTTGCTATCATAAGGTGTATCATCCGTATATAGATAGGGGTTTTATTTGAACTATGTGGGATATAAAGCACTTACGAATGATAATGATTGCTTGTTTCTCTTCTGGGGGTAACATGCACATTTTAACCTTTTTATACGCTAAAGGATTCTTAAAACTCAATATTCCCTATTCAATTTAGGCGTTGATTTAGGGATAAGTTTTGAGACATATTTAAAGCTATTTTCAGCATATTTTAGGTTCCATTTCATTTGTCTCAAATACTCCCTTGTTTTTGAGATTGGATGAATCGCTTAGAGTAGTCAAATCAACGTTTTTTCATATTGAATTTTTCTTAGCGCATATTTTCATTAAAATGGGATGTTTCTCTACGTTTTTTAGAGAAGCATGAAAACATTGTTTTCTTAGGACCGAGTGGTGTTGGTAAGACCCACTTGGCTACTTCCATCGGCATCGCAGCAGCTAAGAAACGCACAAGTACATATTTCGCTAAATGTCATGATTTACTTCAAAATCTTAAACGTGCAAAAGTAGCAAATCGCCTTGAAAATCGTTTAAAACACCATACGAAGTATAAATTACTTATCATTGATGAAATCTTTTAGAGAGCCGAAGAAAATTTTGGGAGATGAAGTATTAACAACAGCTATTTTCAATCGATTTTTACATCACGCAATAACATTTAACCGCTAATAAAAGAGAATTTCAATACGCTATTGGCAGATCGATTAGAAATAAAAAAGAAGATGATCATTTCATACATAGATGGTCATCTTCTTTTCGTTTCTGTATATAGATAAAAATTCTGTTCTTTTCTTTTTTGGATAGAATAGATCAAGTTTCTTCTTATTTTACAGCTTCTTTTAATTCTTTTCCTGCTTTGAAGGCAGGAACTTTTCCAGCTGCAATTTGGATTTCTTCCCCTGTTTGAGGATTGCGTCCAGTTCGAGCTGCTCTTTCCCGTACTTCAAATGTTCCGAATCCAATTAGTTGTACTTTGTCTCCGTTTTGTAAAGCATTCGTAATTGTGTCAAATACAGATTGAACAGCTACTGAGGCATCCTTTTGAGAGATATCAGCTGACTGTGCTACATTTTTGATTAATTCCGTTTTGTTCATTTTTTCACCTCATAAAAGAATTATTTTGCGTGTGATTACTAGTATAATGAATAGTAAGAATAGAAAAGGATTCACTTATAGAATGAATTAGTAGGATCATATCATACTGTTACTTAATTTCGTTGTAAGAGATGAAATCCCTGCTAAGGACTAAGAATTTATTTTAATCGCGGAAAGTAAATAAAGTGGAATGAAGAGGGGGAGTAAGTCTATGATTATTCGTAATCAAAAAGAAGAATTTGTATTGATTCGCCAACATGATCATGGTTTTCTAGCGGGAGAATTTGCGAAACATATAAAAAAAGATTTCTTTGAAAATACTTTATATTTAAAAGAATGTATTGATGCGATTTATGAACATGATAGGGGATGGATAAGATTGGATAAGACGCCAATTTGGAATGATGCTACAAATGCACCATATACTTTTATGGACTGTCCAAGTTCTTTACGATTTGTTTTTTACACGTTAGGACTTAATGAGATTGCCAAAAGTAATACATATGGAGCTGTACTTTGTAGTAAACATTTTATTTCATTTCCTCTCAATCAGGAAGATAACGAGATGGTGAATTTCTATCAAAAAGAATTAGACCGTCAAAAACAACTTTTGAAAACGTTAACAAAAGGACAGTATATGATGTTTGATAAGCATTATAGATTATTGAAGTTTTGTGATGAATTGTCTTTATATGTTTGTATGAATCATCCCGGTGCCTCAAAACAAGAGGAAGTAGCTTTATTTAAAGGTGGATTTGAGGGGACTGAAATATTTAATAGAGAAGCAAATGAGTTACTACAAGCGGAATGGGTAGATAAAAAAACGATTCGAGTCGCGCCATTTCCTTTTGAAACAGAATTCAACACATATGTAAAATATAAATCTATAAAAAAGAAAACGATAGAAAAAATAGGAATTGCGAAAGCGGATGAAAAAACAGAATTTCAGAAACAACAACTATCTGTGATCAGATAAATGCCATATGAACAAACTGGAAATTAAGATTTACATACATATATTCGATCGAGTTCGTTTTATGAGGAGGCTGTCCTAAAAGGATACCTTTGGGGACAGCCTTTAGTTTTTAAAATTTAGATTCAAGTGGAATAGAAGAAAGGAACTTTTCAAAGCGGAACAAATTATTTTTTTGTGATTCCGAATAAGTTGTTGATTTCACTTAAAGTAGATAATGCCATTACCATATTTTGATCAGCAAGACCTAAAGGATGAAGTGTATTTTGGGAAATTTCATTTAAAGGTGTACCATCACTTAAATCTTCAGAAACTGAAGATGCAGCATTTTTCATATAATTTGAAGCCGCGATAAATGCGATTCGAAAATGATTCATTTTTTTCTTCAAATCTGTATCTTGTAGTTTTTTCTCTGCCTTAAAATTCTCCATTTGACTTGAGAGTTCGCTAAAATCATTGCTAATCTGATTCATTTTTTCTATTAATTCGGCTTTATTTACATTATTTTTGTTCCCATTTATAATGTCCCAGGCAGGGAGCCATTCCTTGGCTACAATTTGATCATATTTTGCATTTAACAAATCAATGTGCGATTTTAATTCTTTTTGATAAGTAGATTTGTCAAGGGATTCTTTTGTATCCTGTTGTAGTTTTTTCTCTGAATTGTAGCTGAATGTAATAAAAGAAATTGTGCCTGTAATGATGACCGCACTAAAAAGCACTACCCACCATTTTCGATCGAATAACTCTTTCATGATGTATATTCCTCCAGTAAGGTGAAGTATCAAAATATCTTATCTATCATAACAAGTTATACATTTTCTTTTTGTCATATTTTGTCGACGTAGAAAGATTTCGTACTAAGACAAAAGTTGAATTATCTAGTTCATATTGCTATCATCATCTGAAAATTTCGATTTATAATATATATATCCTGCTGTAAAATATTTTAATCAATTATAATTATATTATGTAAATTTGATTCGGTTTTACTAGTAGATTTGTTAGGAGAGAATGAAATGCTGTTAAAAACAATATTTTGTCAAGTCGAAAAAGAGAAAATGAGTTTGTTTTCAAAAGCGCAAGAAAGATGGAGGGATTTGCGAAATGTGAATGGATTTCTTGGTCAATGTGGGGGATGGGATCAAGAAGAAGCTTGTATATTTACTCTTTGGGAGAATATGAGTACATATCAAACCTTTATGGATGAAATACACGATTCCATTTTTAACAATAGCAATCAACAGGAAACGTACATAACTTGTGATATTGAACTATATGAAACTTTATTTCATATAAAGGATTCATCAATCACGAAGGCAATTGCAAAAGGTACGTTTATTAGAACTGCAATTTGTGATGTGAAACGTGGAAAGGAAGAACAGTTTTTACATGTACAACGAACGATTTGGAATGAAGGGATGAGAGAAACAGCAGGGATGTTAGGCGGTGTTGTAGGAAGATCATTGAAAAATGCAAATCGCTATATTGTACTTTCTTTTTGGAAAGATGAAAAAT
The DNA here is from genome assembly GCF_022662635.1 of Bacillus cereus group sp. BfR-BA-01522. Taxonomy (NCBI): domain Bacteria; kingdom Bacillati; phylum Bacillota; class Bacilli; order Caryophanales; family Bacillaceae; genus Bacillus; species Bacillus cereus group sp. BfR-BA-01522. The sequence goes on from NZ_JAKUDY010000003.1 coordinate 217,194, forward strand.
CACATCGCTTTTACATGAATGAAATTTTTCCAACGTTATATGAACAGGCAAATGTATCATTAGATGTAGAACATGTACAAGGGAAAAAGTTGAATATATAAAAGAATGGCTTATTAGTTCATAATAAAAGTGCAGAGTCAGGAATAAAAAAATAATTTTTTTATTTTAAAATACTTGCAAAAAAATTTTGAATAAGATATAGTTAATAGCAATTAATGGATATGAATCTAAAAGCAAAGAAAAGGACACGAGTTATTTAAAACGGTTATACAGAGAAGGAAGAATAGCTGAGAACTTCCTAACGCAGTGAAATAACTTACCACCTTCGAGCTGCACTGGGGAAAAGAAAAGTATCTAGTGCCGTGCCAGCGACGTTACTGCAAAAGAAGCCATTGTATATTTTTATATAATGGGAATCTGGGTGGAACCACGGATATTAAGCATATTCGTCCCTAATTTCAGGGATGAATATGCTTTTTTTATTTTTTAAATTTTATATCACGACAAGCAAAGAAAAGGACACGAGTTATTTAAAACGGTTATACAGAGAGGGAAGAATAGCTGAGAACTTCCTAACGCAGTGAAATAACTTACCACCTTCGAGCTGCACTGGGGAAAAGAAAAGTATCTAGTGCCGTGTCAGCGACGTTATCGCAAAAGAAGCCATTGTATATTGTATATAATGGGAATCTGGGTGGAACCACGGGTACAAGCACGCTCGTCCCTATATGTATAGGGATGAGTGTGCTTTTTTTATAAAAGAAATGGAGCGATGAAAATGAGTGAACAGATGATCAGTATTATTTTTCCAGATGGAAGCAAAAAAGAATATAGAAAAGGAATTACTTTAGAAGAAATAGCGGCATCCATTCGTTCTAGTTTGAAAAAGAAAGCAGTAGCCGGGAAAGTGAATGATCAACTATTTGATTTACGCCGTAAGCTTGAGAATGATGCAAAAGTTGAAATTATTTCTATCGATTCAGAAGAAGGGGTAAACATAGCAAGGCATACTGCTGCACATATATTAGCACAAGCTGTAAAAAGAATTTATGGCAATGTCAAACTTGGGGTAGGACCTGTGATTGAAAATGGTTTTTATTATGATTTAGATCTTTCAAGTAGTATAACTGTTGAGGATTTTCCGATAATTGAAAAAGAAATGAAGAATATCATACATGAAAATTTAAATATCGAAAGGATTGAAATAAGTAGAGAAGCGGCAGAGAAGTTTTTTAAAGAAGCGGACGACCATTTAAAGTTAGAACTTTTAGAAGCAATACCTGAAGGAGAAGTTATAACAATGTATAAACAAGGAGAATTTGTAGATTTATGCCGCGGTCCACATTTACCATCTACTGGATATTTAAAAGCATTTCAATTAACTCATGTTTCTGGAGCATATTGGCGCGGAGATAGCAATAATCAAGTATTGCAGCGTGTATACGGCGTTGCGTTTTCCTCCCAAAAAGAATTAAAAAAATATTTGCATTTTGTAGAAGAAGCGGCTAAGAGAAATCATCGTAAACTTGGAAATGAACTAGAATTATTTATGTTCTCTGAAGAAGCACCGGGAATGCCATTTTATTTACCGAAAGGGCAAATCATTCGAAATGAGTTAGAAGGATTTTTAAGAGAAATTCAACAAGCATATGATTATCAAGAGGTACGTACTCCTCTTATGATGAATCAAGAGCTATGGGAAAAATCAGGACATTGGGATCATTATAAAGATAATATGTATTTTTCAGAGGTAGACCATAAAAGCTTTGCATTAAAACCAATGAATTGTCCAGGACATATGCTTATATTTAAGCATAAACTTCGGTCATATCGTGATTTACCAATTCGAATGTGTGAGTTTGGCCAAGTTCATCGCCATGAGTTTAGTGGTGCATTAAATGGTTTATTAAGAGTACGTACATTTTGTCAGGATGATGCACATATTTATGTGACAGCTGAACAGATAGAGAGTGAAATACAATCAGTATTAAAACAAATCGATTATGTCTATAGAACATTTGGATTTGAATATGAAATTGAGCTATCAACAAGACCTGAAAATTCAATGGGGGATGATGAACTATGGAATTAAGCAGAAGCTGCTCTTGAAAACGTACTGAAATCTTTACAATATAATTATAGAATTAATGAAGGAGATGGTGCTTTTTATGGACCAAAAATTGATTTTCATATTAAGGATGCTTTAAAAAGAAGTCATCAATGTGGAACAGTTCAATTAGATTTTCAAATGCCTGAGAAATTTGATTTACACTATATCGATGAGAAAAATGAAAAGAGACGACCAGTCGTGATTCACCGTGCTGTATTAGGATCGTTTGATCGTTTCCTAGCAATATTAATTGAACATTTTGGAGGAGCCTTTCCGGCATGGCTAGCTCCTATTCAAGTAAAAGTAATCCCAGTTTCAAATCTAGTACACGATTCATATACAAAAGAGATTGAAGATAAATTCAAACAGGTTGATATACGAGTAGAACGGGATATTCGTAATGAAAAACTAGGATATAAAATCCGGGACGCTCAAATACAGAAAATACCATATGTTCTGGTCATCGGAGATAAGGAAATGGAGAATGCATCTGTAAATGTACGTAAATATGGTGAAGAGAACTCAGAAGTTGTATCACTACATGAGTTTATAGAGAACTTACAGATAGAAATTAAAAATAGAAATGAATAAGTAAAAAGATAGATAAAAACATTTTGTTTTTATCTATCTTTTTACTTTTATCTTTGAGCAATAAAGGAAATAAGCCTTTTTCGTGATGAATTTGAATAAATCATAATGAAATTAATGATGTCCTGTAAAGAATGTGATAAATAAAACGCCGCTGATAGACCAGAAAAGAAAGGAGATAGGAGAAAGATTTTTTACAGCTTTGCCTAGCATTTCGTGTATGGTAACATATCCTAATGAACCGATTGCACTTCCCATAACTAGTCCTTGTAAATGAGCTGCTTTTCCTTCCATTATAATACCGAAGATCGTTCCTGTACCGAGAATCATAGAAAGTAAGAAAATGACAAGTAGAAACGAAATATACGTATGTTTTGTAAACAAAAACGGGATAATTAAGGCTAATCCTTCTGGAATATGATGGATTATAACTGCAAGTAAAAAAGGAATAGCAGACTCGTTATGATTGATAAAGGCAGACCCAAGGGCAAATCCGCTCGGTACATTATGAATAAAAATGGCAAAAGATAAAAATAAAAAAGTTTGCCATGCTTGTTGGTTTTTTGTATGTATAATGGAATGGTGATAATGATGATCGAATAGGCTCATAAGTAAAATGCTAATGACAATTCCAAGTATGGGACTCACCGCTTTGTAATTTGAAAAAGTTTCTGGAATAATTTCAATTGATAATAACCCAAGTAAAATGCCACCGCATAGTGCGTATAAATGATGCATCTTTTCCGCTATAAACTGACGTGTCATCACACCAACAGCACCACCTAGTAATAAACCACCAAATGAAAAAAATGTCACGATTATTGGAATCCATAATCGTTCCATCGTATCACTCCTCATTTTTTCACTTCATTTTAACTTACGATAATCGAAAAGAGATTAGTCCAACTAATTTTAAAGGTTATAGAGAAATATTTATTTCGTATAATTTGTATATTGTTTTCACTCAAAAAGAGATGAGGGATGTATTGTACAAAATAAAATGGAGTTTATTAGATCTATCATTTTCACTTTCAGGAGCTGAGAGAGTAAGAATTCAAAAAGATATGAATATTAGATATTGCATACGGCACAGAAAAGGGGACATTTCCTTTTGTCAAGAAGGATATCGGATGATTGGATCGGAAATGAACTAAGACATGATTGTTATTCTACGGTAGTAGTTTGTCAGAAAAGAGAGAGGAGGGTGTTAGTTCGTTCAACTTACTTTCCGATATCTTTTAAATTATTATATGAAAAATATATAATAATTTAAAAGATATTATAATATTTTATATACCATTTAAAGGATAATTCAATGATTTTATTCGAATAGTCGTTTGTTTATCCCGCTATTTTAGGGCAGTAAGATTGCCTCTCAAGATTCAAAAAGAGAAGCAAGGAGTAGGGCTGCCCGTAACAGCCCGATTGGTGAGGGCTCATAATCAGTGGAGGATGAAAAAAAACCACTGATTAAAGTTTCACTTTATGTTAACGAGATCACACCTAGTATTTTTTGAACCTTATGAAATCAAATTTAAGAGAAGTATAGAAGGGAGAAATTTGATTGAATCAATATAAGGTATTTTGGCTCTCTAGAACTATTTCTTTTTTTGGAGATTACGTATTTTCTATTACTATGATTTGGTTTGCATTACAGAGCAATGGAATATGGGGGGGGGAACGGGGGCAGTTTCTACAGCTGTAGTCTCTAGGATGATTGGATCTATCGTATTTGCACCATTAGTAAATATATTTGGTAGTAGAAAAATTATTATTTGTACAGATTTGTTAAGAGGATTTGTGATGTTAGCTTTCTGGTTATTGGCGATATTAGGAAGCCAAAACGTTATTCTACTCTCTCTCTTAGTGGGATTAAATATGTTTTTTGCAGGAGGTTTTGAAGCTGCACTTCAAAGCTTTATTCCAACTATTAGTGACGAATTACGGAAAGCGAATGCGGATTTAAGTACAGGGAGGAACTTTGTTCAATTAATAGGGTTGTTATCTGGCGGTATTTTAATGGAAATGTACTTTGGATTAGGATTTTTTCTAATTTCGTTTATGATCGTTCAACTGATCAAGAGTTGGAAAAGTTTGTTGATTATATTGCAGAACGCCCAAGGACGACTCCTAGTCCTTGGCGTAATCTCAATTATTTAAGAGGTATTCTCAAAGAAGGAATTTTTCATGCTGAAAGAGCTCTAGATGATTGGATAAACATGCCATGGGATATAGGCATATCTACGATGTTTCAGCAGAATATGGGAGCATTATCTATAGCTAGAAGGTTAAAGAATCAGTTTAATTTACACATTATTTTTGGCGGTGCAAATTATCAAGGAATAATGGGAAAAAAGTTAATAGAGCCATATTCGTATATTGATGTTGTATGTACTGTTGAAAGTGAGGAAGCGTTTCTTTTTTATGTAGAACAGTATATGTTATAGGAGAAAACATAAGTAAATGGAATGATTACGCAGCACAACTTGCATCTTTCCATTCCTGATAAGATACAGATGGATAAGCTCTCTTTGCCTACTTTCGATGATTGGAAATGCTATTTGCTATCTAAATTGTATATGTCATTTTGGGAAATTAATAAAAAAGAACCCTACTTAAATAGGATTCTTCTAAGTGATTTAGTCTAACAAAAAAAATCGGCTTCACGGTAATATTCATCACAAGAGTTGTTTTGGTTATTACAGCAAATACAAAATGTTTTTTCGATATACATACCGATACCGCCCCCTGTATTGGAAGCATTTGTGAGTTGGAGTCGTTGGATATCCTCTACTTGAAATATTCTTGTATCAAGAGCTTGTAGAGTAGCAGTAATTGGTGTTGAAGAACTTCTTGTGAAGATTGATACTGTTATAGGAGGAGTACCACCAGTAACAAAAAACTGAAGTAATGCTTTATTGTGATTGCTAGTAAAGTCTTCAAAAGCCGTTATTGTAGAGTTAGGTGGTATGTTAACATCTAGTAGAATATTTCCGTTTAGGTTAATTCCGGCACCGGATATAATGTGTGTTGCAATAGAACAATTATTGTTTTTTTGCTGGTTTTGTTTTTTATAATACTTTTTACCATCTTTATAAAAATAATCAGCCATGCGTATGTCATTCTCCTTTCTTTGAAATGTTTATATATTCTATTCGCTAAACGGTAGGATGCTTGTACAAAATATAAAAACCCGCTCTAGTAAATAAAAACTACTTGACTAATTGTAAGAAGGGATTTACGATACAACCTAAGTTTTCGTGAGGTAGTCGAAATGATGGAAGAACGCGGGCTATTTATTGCTCATACAACCATTATGCGCTGGATTCATCAATATGGTTCTGAATTAGTTTTCACATCAATGTAGTTCAGGAATATATGAAAAAGTCAAAGCGAAGTTACTATTATTCAACAGAACAAAACGTGAAGAAAGTTCGTGTTATCTAAAAAAGAAGGGCTCCATTTGAAAGAAAGTGGAGCCTTTACAATTTAGAATGATGGGGAGTAGCCCTTATGGTTTCGGGCTACATAGGAATAACATGATGGAAATCTTGAACTACCTAAATAAATTATGCGCGTGTGTCATTATTTTGTATTAGGTAAATATTTTTTACCTAATACAAATATACAATTCATTTTTTGTAGAGTCAATCTTTTTTGTAATGTTTTACCTTTCGCTTAAATAAGAGATATTTATTTGTTTTTTCTTACATATGTAAGATTTACAGAAACATGAGGGTTTTACTTATTATGTAAGTAGTCTATACTAAGATACATAACTTTTAAAATTGGAGCGAGTATTGCGATATGGAGCTGAGAAGAATAGAGGAAATGATTGACCTAAAAAAAGAAGAACTCGTTATGCTTGTTGCGAACTATGGTTTTCAACATGAAAAAGTATTAGAAGTGAGTCAAGAAATTGATAAACTAATAAATTGGATTATGTTTTTGAGATGAAGACATGTATGAAGAAGATGAGATAAAAATTATCGAATATTTTTGATATATTTTTATTTAGCAGAATATTTCATTTATTTTAAGGGGGAGTAGAGGTGATATTACATGCGAATATTTCAGGGGCTGGCGAACCAATTGTATTTCTGCATTCTGGCGGTATGACAGGATTAACAGAGTTTGAAGAACAGACTGAGTTTTTTAAAAAAGAAAGTTATAAAATAATTCGACCGGATTTAAGAGGCCATGGGAAAACAGGGGGTTCCATAAAAAATTACTTTTCTCAATGTCCAGACGATATAAGAGATACTTTAGAATTTTTACAAGTGAACCGTTGTCATATCGCAGGAGTTTCAATTGGCGGGTTAGTTGCACTTTTATTTGCCAAAAAGTATCCGGAGAAAGTAAAATCATTAACTTTTTCTGGGGTTTTTCCGATGAAAACAGAAAACTGGGATGAAGATCAAAGGGAAGAAGCAATTAGACATAAAATGTTATTCGAAAATGAAGAGATTGTAAATTATATGAATCAAATCCATGTAAATAGTGATTGGAAAGCATTAATCGAATCATGGAATGAAGAGGATTGGTATCCATTTTCTGAAACGAGGGAAGTTTCAAGTTTACAAGTGCCATCGTTATGTATAGTAGGGGGAGAATCAAAAGCTGAAGTTACCGCCGCTATGACATTTAAAGAATTAAATCCCGCAATTTATATTGCGGTTATTCCTTTTGCAAGTCATCTCGTTCATCGGGATCAGCCTGATGTATATTCAAATATATTGTCTAAATTCTTACAGAGTGTGAAAGCTGCTAGTCGAGAGAACTAATTTTTGGGTATAATAATAAAAGAATTTAATAATTTGTAGTATCGGTTAGGAGCTTAGTTGACATGAAAACAGTTCTTGTTATAGGTGGAGGTATTACAGGCCTCTCCACAATGTTTTACTTAGAAAGAATGAAAAAGGATTACAATCTAGATTTAAATTTAATCCTAGTGGAAAAAGAGAAATATTTAGGCGGGAAAATTCATAGTGTGAAAAAGCATGGTTTTATTATGGAGACAGGGGCAGACTCTATGGTTGCACGAAATGAACATGTTATTCCTCTTATAAAAGAATTGAATTTAGAAGAGGAGATGGTTTATAACGAAACAGGAATTTCTTACATTTATTCAGATAATATGTTACATCCAATTCCCGCTGATACTGTATTTGGAATCCCAACAAGTGTAGAATCATTATTTCACAGTACATTAGTTTCTGCAAAAGGGAAGATCACTGCGCTAAAAGACTTTATTACGAAAAATAAAAGTTTCACAAAAGAGACATCGCTTGCTTTATTTTTGGAAAGCTTTTTAGGAAAAGAGTTAGTGGAAAAGCAAATTGCTCCTGTGCTTTCGGGTGTATATTCTGGCAAATTACATGAACTTACGATGGCATCTACATTACCATATTTAGTGGACTATAAAAATAAGTACGGCAGTATTATAAAAGGATTTGAAGTAAATAAAAAACAATTTCAGGCGGCTGGAAATAAAAAGTTTGTATCATTTAAAAACGGATTATCTACAATTATTCATCGGTTAGAAGAGACATTAAGTGATACGGAAATACGAAAAGGAATGCTAACAACAAATATAAGTAAAAACGATGATGGATATGAAGTTTCTTTTGTGAATGGAGAAACAGTAAAAGCAGATTGTATCGTGCTAGCTGTTCCACATGATGTTGCACAAACAATTTTACATTCTCGTGATTTGGACGATGAATTTGATAAATTTAAGAACTCATCGCTTGTAAGTATTTATTTAGGGTTTGATATACCTGATCATCAATTACCGGCAGATGGAACTGGCTTTATTGTTTCGGAAAACGGAAATTTACAATGTGATGCTTGTACTTGGACAAGTAGAAAATGGAAACACACGTCAGAAAAGCAAAATTTACTAGTGAGAATGTTTTATAAAAGTTCAAACGCAAATTACGAAAAAATGAAACATAGTAGTGAAGAAGAACGTCTTCAAATTGCTTTAACGGATATTGAAAAAAGTCTTGGAATTCAGGGGAAACCACAAGTAGTTGAAGTTACAAATTGGGATGGCTTAATGCCAAATTATCATTTAGAGCATAATCAAGCAGTTCAATCTTTAAATGAAAAATTAGTAAAAATTGTTCCGAATATTTATGTAGCTGGAGCTTCTTATTACGGTGTAGGTATTGGAGCTTGTATAGGAAACGGAAAACAAACAGCAAGTCAAATTATAAAAGCATTACATAATTGCTCAAAGTAAGCATAAAGAAACAAACCCTCTCATCGCTAAGAGGGTTTGTTTCTTTATGACGCTGCACATTGTCATGCCTTACAATCTTCTTAAATAAGCGGATGAAGGAAAAGAATAAAAAAATAACAAAACCGGTGGAGATAATCTATTTTCTCCACCGGTTTTTTAGTTATTGGAAGAAACGTGTAGGAAAAGTCCAAGAAGATTATTACTTTACTTTAAATAGAAGATCTATTTGACGAATTTCGTCGTCTGTTAGATGGATATCTAATGTTTTTAAATTATCAAGTATTTGATCGACTCTTTTTGCACCTGGTATTAAAGCGTCAATGGAATCTCTTGTTAAATACCAAGCAAGTACTACATGAGCTATTTCTGTCTGTTTTGCATGAGCAATTTGACGGATTCTCTCTACCTTTTCTAAATTTTCTTTAAACGATTCACCTTGGAAATGAGGCATATCGGCACGTAAATCATGAAACTTCATATCTTTATTGTATTTACCAGCCAATAAACCGGCAGCTAGAGGGAAGTATGGTATAAATGAAATGTTATTTTCTTTCGCATAGGGTAATAAATCAATTTCTGCATCTCGTTTTAATAAATTATACTCTCCTTGATATACATCAACATAACCATTTTGGTTAGCTTCTTTTAATTGATCAATCGAAAAATTTGATACACCAATTGCTCTTATTTTTCCTTCTTCTTTTAAACGCTGTAAGGCACCGACAGCTTCATCTTTTGGTGTATTGTCATCAGGGAAATGAATATAGTATAAATCGATATAATCTGTTTTCAGGCGCTTTAAACTATCTTCTACAGAGCGGGTTAAAAATGCAGGAGAGTTATCAAAAACAATATCATTGCCTACTATTTTATGAGCACCCTTTGTAGCAAGAATAACTTCTGAACGCTTTTTTGTTTCTTGTAGTACTTCACCAATTAACTCCTCAGATCGTTCAGGTCCGTATATGTATGCTGTATCCAAAAAGTTAATTCCATTATGTAGCGCAGTTCGAACTAAATCTTTTCCAACTTCTTCATCTAAATTTGGATACAGATTGTGACCTCCAACAGCGTTTGTTCCAAATCCAATAGGATTGACATATAAATCGGTATTACCAAGTTGGACTTTCTTATTCATTATCATTTCAACTCCTTTTAAGTATCTAATTTAAAGGATACCAGAATAATAATTGAAATGAAAATATTATGATTATTTATAAAAATAAAATCCCCTCCTATCATAAGATAAGAGGGGATGTGTAAATATTATCCTAATTTAGGTAGTAATCGTTCTCCGCTTTTCATATTACTTTTACATAAAGGGCATTTTGGCTCTTCTTCAAATGAAAAGTTTTTTCTCATCCATCCTAAACAATCCTCTGATTCACATTCCCAAACAGGGGTTTGTTCTGGTGGTACTTCTGCTACATCGTTCTTGCGATTGCGATACATATGACCACTCCTTTTATGTAAAAATTTGAATTATATATAAAAAGGTTGTTAACCGTGCTTGGTAACAACCTTTTTTTATTGTTTGGATTATAACTTTACAACGTTTTTTGCTTGAGGTCCACGATTTCCTTCTTCAACTTCGAAGTTCACTTCTTGACCTTCGTCAAGAGTTTTAAATCCTTCGCCAGTAATAGCTGAGAAATGAACGAATACATCGTTACCATCTTCAACTTCGATGAAACCGAAACCTTTTTCGCTGTTAAACCATTTTACTTTACCTGTTAATGTCATGGCAAATGCCTCCTGAAAATAAAAAAATTATAATATGATCAGTCTTATTTAGACGAAAATAAACATTCACATATTATCAAAAACCCATGAAGAAGGAAAAACATTCCTTATGGATGTTTGATAATATGTGAAATGAATGTTATTCCATTGAACCTTAAATTTCATTTTACAGCATATGGTGAGAAATAGCAAGTGCTGGAATGATTATGAAGAAATATAGGAATCGGAATTTGAAACATATAGACAGATATCATCACTTATATTGCTATCACGGAGGAAGAGAAAGTGTATTTGTATAACAAATTGTTAAGATGTCAAGAGTTGTGAGAAAAAGAAAAGAGAAGGAATCTGCGTGACCGTATTGTAATATAATGGTAAAATGTATTAGGAGGTGGAAAAATGAGACATACTGAATACAAAGTTATTGAAGCCGCAAAAGAAGGGAAGAAGAAGGTCCATCCAATTTTTGCAGTTATATTATCTATTCTATTTATAATACTTGGTGAAGTATTTATATTGTTTATGTTATTTTTACCAAAAGCAGAAACAACATTTATGAAAGGGATTTACGCTAATATACAGATGATTTTAACGTTTGGAGGAGCAACTTTTATTGTATTTCTATGGGTGCGCTTTATAGAGAAAAGACCGTTCTCATCCATTGGATTTTGGAAAAATCAATTTTTTAAAAAATACATAAAAGGAGCGTTTATAGGGTTTCTACTCATTTCTCTCCCTGTTGTGTTCCTAGTTATAACAGGATTTGTACAGCTGCAAATGCAACATATGACGATTACAGCTATATTAGGAATTTTAAGTTCTTTCGTTGCATTTCTCATACAAGGTGCCACAGAAGAAATCATTGTAAGAGGATGGTTGTTCCCGGTTATATCTGTTAGAAGTCGTATATGGATCGGCGTTATGGTAACTTCTCTTTTATTTGGGTTTCTACATTTGCTAAATCCCGGTGTTACCATCTTATCTATTACAAATATTATATTAGTTGGTGTGTTTGCTGCTTTATACGTATTAAAAGATAATAGCCTTTCGGGAATTTGTGCTTGGCATTCGATATGGAATTGGGCGCAGTACAATGTATATGGTTTTGCAGTTAGTGGGACAACTATATTTTCTACACCGTTTTTTCGATCGACGACAAATGGACCAGATGCTTTGCATGGAGGAGCGTTCGGAATTGAAGGAAGTGTAATTACAACAATTATGCTTGTTGTTGCTTCCATCATATTATGGAAACAATTGAATAATAAACAAAGAGTGCTAAAATAGGAGGTCACTGAAAAAGTCGACTTCATAATAAAAAGGAGTCTATCACCCACTATATACAGAGGTGGCGGACTCTTTTTTATTCTTAACATTTTCATAAAATACATGTTGTTTCTTCGAAGTAATCACTTTTTCAGTGCCGTCCTAAAATAGCTAGCGTATTACTTTACAGAACTGTATTGTTTGGATGTTTGCAAAATCGTGTTTAAAATTTGTATGTTTGCCATTTCATTTTTCGTAATCGCTTCTTGATATTTTGGAATAAATATTTGAGGAGGTGAAACTGGCATTTCTCCACAAATATCAATTCCATATACTTCTTTTTTGTCAATCATGGAGCGGATATAGCTTAATAATGTCGATAATTTCATGTGACCTTGATCCCAATTTGTGACAGTGTCTTTCGGATCTAAAACATCTTTATCCACACTTATATAAATCGTATCGGTTTGAATATGAGAAAGGATTGTATGTAAAGAGACGATATGTGAACCTTCCACTGGAAAAATTTCTATTTTTGAATGTTCGGAAGAATGGATTTGAAACGAAGAAGGCCCGACAATGATTACTTTTTGAAGCATGTCATTGTTTCGCAATGCAAATGAAACCCATGATCCGCAAGAAATCATATTCCTTTCTTGAGAAGGAGATAGATTCATATCTGTATGATGATCAAACAGAATGAGGGTGAAAGGTTTTAATACTTCTTGAATAAGTAAATATGATACGTAATGATAGTTACCAGAGCCGATAAAGGTAATGCCTTTTTGTTTTCGATTATGTAATTTTGCTTGAATGTGCTGCAATGCACTTTTCTCACAGTATAAATTTGAATGTTCCAAATGACGAAAATCAATATCTTCATGTGAATAAGAATGAAGTTTATTTTGTAATCGATACGTTTCATCAAAATGAAGAAAAGTTAAACCATTATTTAATAAACTCATATTTATTCATCTCCTTTCTATAACTCTAGCATAAATTTGAAAGAGTACAAAATGAAATGCTTATTTGTATAGGGAGTTGAGTAGAAATTCACATAAATAAAGTGAAACTTGAATCAGTGGGAATTTTCTTCATCCTCCATTGATTATGAGGCATCCCCAATCGGGTTGTTACGGGCAGTTAATGCGGGATAAACAGAATAATCTTATGATTATTATTTAGAAGAAATATAATTTTAGTGAATATGTATATTACGATAATATATTGTTGGAAGTGTAGAGGGAAGGGAATTTATATGTGTAAAGCGGTAGCGCAAGTGGGAATTGCATTTTAAAATTGATTTGTAACAAATATATTTTGTGGAATAAAATAATATAATGAAGCTTTTTTGTTATATTTTGTGATAATATATTGATTTGAAAGCGGTGTACTCCGCTAATAAAAAAATATAATATAATGAAATTGATGGAATAAGTATTATGGAGGGACAATATGGGGAATAGTGCTACTTCTGAAAGTTTTTTTGTAAAAGAACCAAGAAAGGAACAGTTATTTTCGTTATTCGAGGAAGTGTTTGGTGTTTCTGAGAAAATGTTGCAAGATTTCGATGCGAGAGGATTTTGGGATCATACATATAAACCAGTTTCGTTTGTTCATGAAGAAAAAGTAATTGCGAATGTTTCTAGTTTTACACTTCCATTACTTGTGAATGGAAATGTTGTGAATGCAGTGGGGATTCAGTCGGTTATGACGCATCCTGAGTACCGGCAGAGAGGTTTGATGAAGCAACTTTTTTCTACAGTATTAGAACAAATTGATAGACAGTACGACTGTGCAATCTTATTCACAGAGAATCCGGAATTCTATGAGTATTTTGGGTTTCAAGTTTTAAAAGAATATCTAATGACATTATCATATGAAAGTGGTGAGAAGACAGATTCATCACTCCGAAAATTGAATTTTTATCATGAAGAAGATATTCAGTTCATAAAAGAAAAGATAGAGGAGAGTCAGACGCTTTCTAATATGTTTTCAACCTTAAACTATAAATCTTCTTTTTATTTCAATATGTATGAGGCTAAATGGAACGATAAGCTCTACTATTCAGAAAAATTAGACGCGATAATCGTGTATGAAGTAGAGAAGAAAACATTAAAACTATTCGGTGTGTTTGCACCAGTTTTCCCAATTTTAGATGAAATATGTAGTGAAATTCCTGAAAGATTTACAGAAATTGAATTTTATTTTCATCCAGATGAACTAGGGATTGAAGACGTAACATATCAAGAATTTCACTCCGGTAAGTATTTAATGGTTCGAAGTAATCATAACATCCAGTTCAATCGATGTAAGTTTCCAATTTTAACTGAGTTTTAATGTGCATAAATAAAGGATTCGAAAACGAATTACTTGAGTTTTCAATTGAATCCGAGGAAAACCGCATTCTTGCAAAAGAGTGCGGTTTCCTTATGGGATGAAAATAAGAATACATTGACGAATAAAAGGTTAATATTTTATCAATTAATAATGTTAAATATTAACCTGTAGAATATAATAGTAGTAGAGGGGAAGCCGATATATAGAAGAGTAGAAGGAGGAGATATATCAATTATAAAATGTCAATTTAATAGAAAAAGGAGAAAGTGTATGAAATCATTCCGGAAATTATTGCAATATTTAAAACCATACATGTTCTTTGCGATGATTGGACCGTTATTCATGGTACTTGAAGTAGCGATGGACTTAATTCAACCGACGATTATGCAGCACATTATCGATATTGGTATTGCGCAGCAAGATTTTCATTATGTCATGAAGATGGGACTTCTTATGATCGGTGCAGCAGGGATGGGATTAATTGGTGGTTTAGGTTGTATGCTGTATTCTACGAAAGCTGCGGTGAATTTTGCAACAGATATTAGAAAAGATGTTTTTACAAAAATTGAGACATTTTCTAGTAAAAATCGTGATTCATTTGGAACAGGTAAATTGCTTACAATTGTAACAAATGATATTACATCTATTCAAGCAGCAATGACGATGACATTGCGTGTTCTTGTCCGTGGACCTTTATTATTTATAGGAAGTATTATTATCGTTTTCGTTACAGCAAGAGATTTATTTTCTATTTTACTTGTCGTTGTACCAATTTTATTTGTTGCGATTGTTTTTATAGCTGGGCGAGCTAGCGGTTCGTTTAAGCGCGTACAAGAAGCTTTAGATAAAGTAAATACAAAACTGCAAGAAAATTTATCCGGTGTTCGTGTCGTCAAAGCATATGTAAGACAAAAATATGAAATTTCTCAATTTAAGAAAGTGAATAAGCATTTAACAGGAGTTAGTACGTATGCAGTGCAAATGATTTCACTTATGATGCCAATTATTATGCTTGTTGTAAATGGAGGTATTGTAGCTACATTATGGATGGGTGGGGAAAAAGTATTTCATGGCACTCTCCAAGTCGGAGCGATCTTAGCATTTATTAACTATTTAAATATTATTTTGATGTCGCTTATGTCTATTAGTATGGTATTTATTCAAATTTCACGTGCATTTCCATCTGCTGATCGTGTACAACAAGTGCTTGACACGAAAGTGGATATTACGAATGAAGCAGACGTGTATAAGCCTAAGAAAATAAGTGGGAATATTGAGTTTAAAAATGTAAGTTACAGTTACAGTAAAAACGATGAGTACGTTTTGAAAAATATTTCGTTTAAAGTCCAAAA
This sequence comes from Bacillus cereus group sp. BfR-BA-01522, assembly GCF_022662635.1. Lineage (NCBI taxonomy): Bacteria > Bacillati > Bacillota > Bacilli > Caryophanales > Bacillaceae > Bacillus > Bacillus cereus group sp. BfR-BA-01522. The sequence goes on from NZ_JAKUDY010000003.1 coordinate 232,840, forward strand.
AGGTGAGAAGGTAGGAGTGATCGGATCTACGGGAAGTGGTAAGTCTACTTTAATGAAATTACTTCCGCGTTTGTATGATGTTGACCAAGGTGACATTTACATTGATGGTGTGAATGTGAAATTATATGATTTACAAACATTGCGTGCTTCTATCGGAGTTGTACCTCAAAAGGCATTGTTATTTTCAGGAACGATTGAGGAGAATTTAAAGTATGGAAAGGAAAATGCAACGGCAGAAGAATTAGAAGTAGCAGCGGCAGCAGCTTGTGCGACGGAGTTTATTTATAAGTTAGAAGATACATACCGCTATCAGTTAACACAAGGAGCAACAAACTTATCTGGTGGTCAAAAGCAACGTTTATCTATTGCAAGAGCGCTTGTACGGCAACCTGCTATACTTGTGCTCGATGATTCTACTTCGGCAGTAGATGCAAAATCAGAAAAAATCATACAAGAAGCATTAAAGGATACATATACAGGAACAACAACATTTTTCATTGCATCAAAAATTTCATCGATTATCGATGCGGATCAAATACTTGTCTTGGATAATGGCAAGTTAGTTGGAAATGGAACACATGAAAATTTAATAAGGTCATGTAAAGTATATCAAGAAATTTATCTTTCCCAAGGTGGTAGTTTATATGAAGAAGGAGGGAAAGAAAATGCGTAATTTCCAAGGGCAGTTTGCAAATAAAAATGGGCGTAACAACGTAAAAGGTGGAAAGCCAAAAAATACAAAAGGCACAATAATGAGAATTTGGACCTATATGGGGTATCAAAAAGTGGCTCTTATTTTCGTTGTTATGCTTGTAATTGCGACCACGTTATTAGGTTTACTAGGACCGTATTATATAGGAGTTATTATTGATGAATATATTATACCAAGAGACTTACATGGGACAGTTAAAATGTGTATACTCCTTACGGCCATTTATAGTGTAACCGTATTTTTAACTTGGCTGCAAACCTTTATGATGGTGAATGTTGCATTAAAAACAATTCAAAAAATACGCCAAGATCTTTTTGAAAAAATCCAGACATTGTCTCTTCGATTTTTTGATACGCGTTCTCAAGGGGATTTAATGAGTCGCGTAACAAATGATATTGACAATTTAAATCAAGCTTTAACGCAGAGCGTCGTCCAAATTATCTCATCTGCTTTAACATTTGTTGGTGTAACGATTGCTATGTTTGCACTAGATTGGATTTTAGCAATTGTAACTCTTATTACGGTCCCGATTATGTTTTTTGTGACAAAAAGATTAGTTGCCTATAGCGGGAAAAATTTTGCGAAGCGTCAACAAGATTTAGGAGAATTAAATGGCTTTATTGAAGAAGCGATTACAGGAGCAGATGTAATCACATTATACGGAAAAGAAAAAGAAACCGTTCATAAATTTAATACGATTAATGAAAAACTGAGAGTCTCTGCGACAAAGGCAGATACCTTTTCGGCATTCATTTTTCCGAGTATGAATTTCATTAACAATTTAGGGATGGGGCTTGTTATTGGAACAGGATCAATTATGGTTTTAACTGGAATGACAACAGTAGGAATTATTGCTTCATTTATTAACTATTCTCGTCAATTTTCAAGGCCGCTGAGTCAATTTGCTACACTTATGAATACCATTCAAGCAGCAGTTGCTGGAGGAGAGCGTGTTTTTGAAATCATGGATGAAGTGCCAGAAATTCAAAATAAAAAAAATCCAATTGTTGTTCAGAAATTAGAAGGTAATGTGATATTTGATCATGTTTCATTTGGATATGAGAAAGAAAAAGAGATTTTAAAAGACGTTAGCTTGCAAGCAAGCCCAGGTGAAACGATCGCGCTTGTAGGGACGACTGGATCTGGAAAAACAACGATTATTAACTTGTTAACACGGTTTTATGATATTCATAAAGGGCAAATTAAAATCGATGGAACGAATATAAAAGAGTATGATATTTCTTCATTGCGAAGCAAAATCGGTGTAGTTTTACAAGATACGTATTTATTTGCTGGAACAATTATGGACAATATTCGCTATGGACGATTGGATGCAAGTGATGAAGAAGTCATTGCTGCAGCTAAAGCTGCTTCGGCGCATTCTTTTATTAAGCATTTACCAAATCGATATGAAACAAAAATAGCATCAGAAGGAGCCAATTTAAGTCAAGGACAAAAACAATTACTTGCAATTGCAAGAGCGATTTTAGCTGATGCAGATATTTTAATTTTAGATGAAGCGACATCAAATATTGATACAAGAACGGAATTGCAAATTCAAGCTGGATTACATCGTTTAATGAAGGGGAAAACAAGTTTTGTCATTGCTCATCGCTTAAAGACAATTGAAGAAGCTGATCAAATTCTTGTTATTCAAGATGGGAAAATTATTGAAAGAGGTGACCATACATTACTAATGGAAAAGGAAGGGGTTTATTATGGTATGTATACAAGTCAATTTAAAATTTAAATCAAAATGTTGATAAAAAGCGATTTCTCTTCAAATGAGAAATCGTTTTTTCAATTGACAAGCGAAAGGTAAGGAAAGGTTTCATTACGAACAAAAGGAGCAATCTTTAAGAATGCTCCTTTTGTTACATGAGTTGTTTAGCTATTTTTTATTGCAATTACAGCCTTTTTTCTTTTTATATCCTTGCTGTTGTAATTTGCTTTGCCGCTCAGAAGAATTGGAAGGTTGAGAGGATGAAGGACGATTCGTTTTATTGTTAGAGGAACTGTTACGATAGTTCATGATTTCATCACCTCCAATTTAATATATAAATATTATATGTTTGAAGTCTATTAAAAGTGACATAAGAAAGAGAGAGCGATATGTAAGAATATGGACAGCTGTGTAAAACAAAAATCCAATGTTTTTCTCTATGAAGGTATTGAAAAGATATATTTTCTAATTCATGTTGAATATGAGATAAGCCTAACTTTTTTGCCAAGGGCGCAAACAGCTTTAATGTTTCATTAGCATAAGCAACTTGTTTAGCAGGCTTTTTAACACTTAATGTGTGCATATTATGAAGGCGATCTATTACTTTAATCATTACGACGCGAATATCTTTTTGTGAAGCGAGTAAAAATTTTTTTAAGTTCATAGCGTCATATAGTTCTTTTTCTTGCCCGTGCTGTTTTTCTTCTTTCGTTAATCCATCTATAATATAACTGACAGTATGACCGAAAAGAGATTGAACTTGCTTAAGTGAATAGGGAGTATCTTCGACGACGTCATGTAGCAATGCAGCAATTAACGTTACTATATCTGCCTTATAATTTAATAATATTTCTGTTACCGCAAAAGGATGATTAATATATGGTTCTCCAGTTTGGCGATATTGACCATCATGCGCTTGCTTAGAAAATAATATAGCTCTTCTCAAGTGATGTTGTTCCTCGGAAGATAAATAAGAGGCTTTTTCTAATAATATTTTATTCATATATATCCATCCCTTATATTTTTAATCATTCATTCCATGAAAAACCCTTTTTTTCATGGAATGAATGATTTAGAGTGAAGGGATATGTATAAAATAGATAGAATGTAATTCTCTAGTTTATATTTTTACCCAATGAGTACGAATTCGATGCGAAGTGAAAAAGAGTTATTGATTAAAGTTCCACGCTATATCCGTAATTTAGATAGCGTTTTATTTTTATTAATAAGAATCAAAATAAGAACTCCTCATCTCAGAATTACATAGAGGAGGAGTTCTACTAGATGTTTGATTTATTTTTCCAAGAGCTCAAGAGGAACGTCTTTTTCGCCTAATACTTCAAATTTAATCTCTCCGTCCTCTTCATAAATTCGTTTAATAATCGGTATAGTTATCATTTGCTTTTTATGTTGCTTTCGTTTTCTAGCCATATCTAAATTAATCACGTTCATATTTAAAGCATCCTTTCTTATGAATAGTTACTAGAAGAAAATACGTCCAAAACGGCGCTTTTTACACTTGAAATACCGATTAAAGTGAATTGGATTTTAAATAGAAAATATTATGAATGGTATAAATGCACGTAGAAATTAACTGTATCAAAAAATGAAACAATTTGCCATAAAAAATTCATTTTTTTGTCTTATAACAGGAAAAAGGAAAGCATTTCGCATATAATGAAAGATAGACAAACAGAATCAACTTTCTCATCAATTTTTTTATTATTAAATTTGTTGGAAAGGCGATGAATAATGTGCGCTCTTTAGAATCGTTATTGTTTGAACTTGAGCGATATGGAGAAGAACATGACAGTAAAACAGATAAGCGGGAGGAAAAATTAAGAAATATTTCGCGCGAAATGGGACAATTTTTATCACTTTTCATCAAAGGATGTCAAGCAAAAAAAGTTTTAGAAATTGGTACTTCAAATGGATATTCAACATTATGGTTAGCAAGTGCATGTGAGGAAACAGACGGAAAAGTTACGACAGTTGAACTTTCTTCAGAACGAGTTGCGGAGGCGCTTGTAAACTTTGAAAAAGCAATTCTCATGCACAGAATCGATATTCATAATCAAGAGGCAGGAGCATTTTTAGATGCGCAAGTTGACGATTCATTTGATTTTATATTTCTAGATTCAGAGCGTACTCAATATATGTGGTGGTGGGAACATATAAAGCGCATATTACAGCCAAAAGGGTTTCTCGTTATTGATAATGCCACTTCACATGCAAATGAACTAACTACATTTATGCACATGATAGAAGAGGATGATGCATTTGAAACGGCGTTGCTAACTTTTCAAAAAGGAGCGTTTGTAGCAAGAAAAAAATGAAGTCATAGAATTGAATAAGATAAAGTTGGAAACTAAAAATGTAAATTATTTCCAATTGGATTATGACATGAAAAAAGCTTATGTGTCAAATGATGCAGTGTGATATGAGACCATGTTTCGTTAAAGATATAAAGTGATTCAATTTCGGGATATTGAAAAGGAATAGTGTCAAAGATGGAGATATATAGATGCTGTGTTGTTTCAGTTACCGAAAGCACAAATAAAGTGAAACTTTAATCAAATCAGTGGAGGACTCTTCATCCCTCACTGATTATGAGCCCTTACCAATCGGGCTGTTACTGCCCTAAAATGGTGGGATAAAATAAAGGGCATTTTTTACATTATGATGAGCAGTGAAATATAAAGAAGAATACGCCTTCAGCACGTAACTTTCTAGGTCTTAAGTCTGAGGAAAATAAAGTAGAAAAAAGGTATACTTACAGTAAGAAATAGAAATGACTGCATAAGCAGGGTCTTGTAAAAATAAATGGAAAATTCGTGTATAAATATAGTGCAAATCATTTTGCACATATAAATAAAAGGAGCGATTTTGTTGACAGAATTAGAGAAAAAAGAATCTGTATCGATGGTAAAAGATCATATAGAAGTTGTGGATACAGTTATTAAAGAAGAAGAACTTGTTGAACTGAATAAAGAAGCTGATCTTTATGTACAGAAATTAAATAGTGAACACAATACGGATCTTTCAAAAGTTTTATCGCAACTTGGAGATCTAGGTGATAAAGAACAACAAGCAGCAGGACAGACATTATCCGCGCTAAAACGTCCTGTGACTGCGATGATGAATGGAAAAAACGAGGAAATTCCAAATACACTTTTAGAATTACGTAAAGTAGTCTCAGAACTTGATCCGAATTCATTAAAAGCATCGGGCATGAAGAAATTGATGTTTAAAGTATTTAAGAAAAATCCGCTTGAAACATACGTTTATAAATATCAATCCATAGATAAACAAATTGAGGAAATTATTCGCTCATTATTAATTGGCCGAGATAATCTACAAGAAGATACAGTTGGCTTAGAAATGTTAAAGGAGCAGTCTTATGATAAGATTCATGCACTTGATAAACAAGTGTATTTAGGAAAAAAATTGGCGAGCATGCTGGAAGCGGAAAAACAAAATCCAGAGCGTCAAAAAGATATTCCATTAATCAATGATGCATTAGAAAAAATTCTTGTGCGAACAAGAAACATGCAGCAAGCGAAAAGTGTGTTATTACAATCGATTGCCTCTGTAGATATTATTAAGAAAAATAATGAAAAATTAACAGAAGCAATTCGGAACGCCATTACAATGACGCAAAACGTAGTAACGGTTTCAGCAGCGATTCAACTCGCTTTAACAAATCAGCGTAAGACGATTGATGCAGTGAACGCGACAAATGAAGCGATAGAATCGATGGTATTAAGTAACTCACAAGCTTTAAAACAAAATACAGAAGAAACGACGCAGTTGCTTGAAAATCCAGCAATCAGTATGGAGAAATTGCGCGAATCATTCCAAAATGTATTTGCGGCAATTGAAGCATCTGAGAAATCTTCAGAACGCATTATTGAATCAAGCAAAAAGTTTGTGATAGAGCTGGATACATTTAATGAGGAAATGAAACAAAAGCTCATGCAGCGTCCTAAAAAATAAAGATGTATTAGAGGAGGTGAAAAGATGGGTTTCATAAAAATGGTTTTACTACTCATTGGAACGTTACTACTCATTGGTTTTACAATCGTTGTTCTTCTTGTGTATTTTGGACGGAAACTATATTTATCATGGGCAAAGCCGTATAAGCGAGCGCATGAATCCATTGAGAAGCTTTCCAATAAATCGACACCGTTTTTGCAAGAATTTACGCAGCATCCACTCTTTTATCGCTGGATTCGTACGGAAGGGAAAAAGGAACAGAAAGCTTTTAATACGCTTTTTTGTGTAGCAAATCAACGGACAAGAGAACAAGTTTTCTCGATGCTACCAAAAGATAGACAAAAAAAAGTGCATAGTATGGCAAAATCAACGAAAAAGATTACGAACGAGGACATGGGCATAGCTGTCATGAAGGTAAAAGAGTTCCTCAGACAAGAAGCGCAGCAATCCATAAAACCAACAGATTTGTCGTTTTATCAATTGTATTTTTATGATTGTTATCCAGATGCGTTAAAGACAATTCAAGCCTATAAACGATCTATTACCCCTTCATTACAAAGAACGGTTGATGAAATAACAATTTCAGTTTTACAGGCACTTCCTTACTATCAAGAACAACGCATGTTTGAGCAACAACATAAACTGGAAACTTTCTTAATGAAAGACTTAATTGATATGCTGTCGCTAGTGGCTCAGCTGCCACCATCACAACGTCTAGAAAAAGAAGAAGAGCTGAAAATGTATTTGCAAAACTTCCAAAAAGAAATGGAAGCAGTAGAGCGTGATATTCGCGATTCCATCGACTATGATTTAAATGTGAAGATGAGAGCGGCGACGGAGAAATTTAAAAATAAGTAAAAAACAAGGTGTAAAATAAAATCCTCCGCCAATGAAGCGGGGGATTTTATTTTGATTATTTCGCTTTCACAGTCGTTTTACTAGAAGGAACACTTTCATTATGCAAGCGATCCAATGCAGTTACAGCATACGTATACGTTTCTCCTTGTATAGCTGTTTTATCAACATAAATTTCTCCAAGTCTTGTTTTTCGTACAGTTGTAATTAAGTTTTTCGGGTTTTGAATATCAACGTCATTTTTCCCGTTTACGCGGTAAATCGCATAGTAGGCAGAGTCATTGTCTCTGTCATCGATGATCCCTAAAGCAATTCCTTCATCTCTAGCGATTGCTCCTTTTAAAGTAGGTTGTTTTGGTGGATCGTTATCAAGCCAAGGCATAGGTGGAATTAAGGCTGGATGTTTATATATATCATGTTGTAGTCGATCTTTCATCCCTAATGGATTGTTATTAATATCTTTTAAACTAAAGTGCATACTGCCTTTTATATCTGTATATTGACGGTTTAGTGCAATTTGTTTTGGATATTCTTCTGGGTCAGACCAAGCTGGAACGGAATTATTATTTATTTTATAGGCAGCTTGTCCAATATATAGGTGAATCGGTCTATTTTTAATTTCTTTTACCCACCAATCAAGAAGGATATCATAAGCAGCAGGAGCAAAACCGATATTCCAATAAATTTGCGGTGTAATATAATCAATATATCCTTTTTGAATCCATTCTCTTGTATCCGCGTATAAATCATCATAGTTTCTTTGACCAGCAGTTGTATGAGAACCTGTTGGATCATCAGCAATATTTCTCCATACACCAAATGGACTAATTCCGAATTTAACATATGCCTTTTCAGATTTAATCGCTATATTTAATTTTTTAACCAATTCATTTACATTATGGCGGCGCCAGTCTTCAATATTCGAAAATTTCCCGTTATTATAAGTTTCATATGTGTTTTGATCAGGAAATTCCTCACCAGCTACTTTGTAAGGATAAAAATAATCATCCATATGGAGGCTATCAATATCGTAATTTTGAACAATTTCTAACGCGCCTTCTGTAATAAAGTTTTGTACGTCAGGAATGCCAGGATTATAGTATAGTTTGCCGCCATAAGATACAACCCAATCAGGATGTTGTCTTGCAGGGTGATTTTCCGCTAAGCGATTTAAGTCAGTATGATTCATTGTTATGCGATAAGGATTAATCCAAGCGTGAAATTCAAGGTTTCGTTTGTGGGATTCTTCAATCATAAATGCAAGTGGGTCATAGCCAGGGTCTTTCCCTTGTGTCCCAGTAAGATATTCAGACCAAGGTCCATATTTTGAAGGATAAAAAGCGTCTGCGGTTGGTTTGATTTGCACAACAACTGCATTCATGCCAGCACCTTTCACATCATCTAGTAGTTTCATAAACTCTTGTTTTTGTTTTTCGATAGACAAGCCAGTTTGAGAGGGCCAATCAATGTTAAGGACAGATGCGACCCATGCAGCGCGTAATTCATGTTTTGGAGAGTAGGTGGATGCTTCAGTGCGTGTGGTATTGAAGAATAGGAAAGGAATCAATAAAAAAGCGCTACAACAACTTATGAATCTTTTTTTAGAAATCATTGTATGCCTCCTTATATATTCTATTATTGAAACTACTGTATCATGTGAATGTAAGATTCACAATTGAGAAAACAGAATATTTAATCTTATTTTTTCGTAAAAAATATTTTTACTGAAACTTCATTTCATAAGCACTAATTTGTCTTCATACTTCATATGATTTGTAATAACGTAAAACTTCTTTTCGTTGGTGGTTTTGCAGTCCTTATAAAAGGATCAAGATTACTTAAAGTGTATAGGAGGATTATGAAATGAAAGTTCTATTTGTATGTTCCGGAGGGATGTCTAGCTCTATTGTTGTAAACGCTTTAAAAAAAGAAGCTGAGAAACAGGGAAGTAGTGTGGTGGTACACGCAATTGGTACGAGTGAAATAGAAGAAGAAGTAAAGAATGGTTGGGATGTTGTCATGGTTGCTCCGCAAGTAAGGCATAGATATGATTCGATTAAAAAAGTGGCACATGCAGCATCTATTCCGTGCGGCATTATTCCGCCGCAAGCTTATACACCACTTGGTGGACCGACGTTATTAAAGGCTGTAAATGAATTGATTGGTTAGGGGGAGTATGATGAATAAATTCATCTCATTTCTTGAGAATAACTTGTCAAGTCCGATGGCAAGGCTTTCTGAGCAAAGGCATTTACAAGCCATTCGAGATGGCGTCATTTCAGCATTACCATTTATCATTGTAGGAAGTTTTTTTCTCATCGTGGCCTTTCCACCGCTTCCAAAGGATAGTTTTATTTCGGTATGGGCAGCTAAACATCAGACGAGTATTTTAATACCGTATCGTTTAACGATGTTTATTATGTCGCTTTATATTGCTTTTGGTATTGGCTATAATTTAGCGAAAAGTTATAAGTTAGATTCTTTATCCGGAGCGCAGCTTGCAGTTTGTTCATTACTTCTAACTTTAACACCGGAGTTAATCGATCAGAAAGGTTTTATGCTCCCGATGACAAACCTTGGAGGGCACGGATTATTTGTAACAATGATCGTTTCCATTTTATCAGTTGAGATTTTAAGATTTTGTAAGTCAAAAAATGTAATGATTAAGATGCCAGAGCAAGTCCCACCATCTGTCTCTCGTTCGTTTGAAGCACTTATACCCGCTGCTTTTGTCATTATTATTATAAGTATTATTACCGTTGTTTTTCGTATCGACTTACACCATGTAGTGGACCAGTTAGCTGCACCACTCGTAAAAGCTGGTGATAGTTATTTCGGTGTTATTTTGCCTGTATTTTTAATTACATTTTTCTGGTCGTTTGGTATACACGGTGTGTCTGTTGTCGGAACAGTGGCTCGTCCTTTATGGGAAGTATATCTCGGGAAAAACTCGGCAGCAGTTGCTGATGGTGCAAGCAGCATACCTTTTATCGCACCAGAGCCGTTATATCAATGGTTTATTTGGATTGGTGGTTCGGGAGCGACGCTCGGGCTTGTATTAGCGATGATTATATTTGGTAAATCAAAATATTCCAAGGCATTATCAAGATCTTGTATTGTACCAGGTATTTTTAATATTAATGAACCGGTTATATTTGGACTTCCAATTGTATTAAACCCCGTATTAATTATTCCTTTTATTATTACGCCATTAATAACAGCGACGGTTGCTTATACTGCAACGGCAATCGGACTTGTTACACCAACTTATATTATGCCTCCGTGGACATTGCCAGCTCCAATTGGTGCCTATTTAGCAACAGGTGGAGATTGGAGGGCAATCGTGCTCGTCTTTATTAATATTGCAATTTCGTTCTTTATTTATCTACCATTCTTTAAAATGTATGATAAAAATATGCTTGAAGTAGAAAATAATGATAATGAAAATGCGGTAAAGGTGTAACGAAGAAGTGGGGTCATTTCGATGATCTCACTTTTTTAAGCATAAACAAAGGAGAAGGTGGAACGGATGAATATGAAATTTAGCTATAAGGGATTTCTATTCGTTGTCGTTTGTTCAAATCTATTGTTTTAAAAATGCTATATGTATCACAAATGCATAGCTTTTGGATTGTGACAAGTATGTCAGCGCGTATTATCCGGACAGTTGTTGGGACATATTCATCAAAATGGTAGCGATTGCACAGATTTACTATGTTTTTGATAGGTTGTACGTTGCTTACGTATATCACAATTTTTAGTAAAGTACAGAGGAGATGTCATGTATATTGTTGACTGCATGCAAGGTGCAACTTTAGAGGGGATAGATGTTGTTTTATCTCATATGGAAGGATAGGTGAGAATGTGAAATATATAATTGGTGTAGACGGTGGTGGAACGAAGACAGAAGCAATAGCATTTGATAAAAATGGGAAAGAAATTGCCAGAGGAATGAGTCGCTTTGGCAATGTTTTATTGGATTATGAGCGAGCTATATCGCATATTTGTGAAGCAATCGATCAATGTTTTCAAAGGTTATGTAAAACAGAATGTGCTTGTATAGGGATAGGATTAGCAGGTGTAAACAGTATCGATATTCATACATTAAAGGAACGTTTTATAACAAAATATCAAACGGAAATTGAAATCTATAATGATGCGATCATTGCGCATGCTGCTTTATTAGAAGGGAACGATGGTATTTTAACGATAGCAGGCACAGGTGCTGTTTGCCTAGGGAAGAAAGGGGAAAGATATGAGTATAGCGGTGGATGGGGACATATTTTAGGAGATGAAGGAAGCGGGTATTGGATTGCTTTACAAGCTTTAAAAAGAATGACACGTGCATATGATAAAGGAATCTCCTATTGTAAACTGGGTAAAGTGATTCAAGAAAAATGTCATATTGTTACACCAGAAGATATAAAACAGCTTATATATTCAAAACCGAAAGATCACGTAGCTTCTATCGCTCCAATCGTGGTAGAGGCAGCTAAGCAAGGAAATACGGATGCGTTTCAGATTATAATAAGAGCAGGCGAAGAATTAGCTAACATTACGAATTATATGTATAAGAGAATGCTGTTTGAAGAGCCAATTTCGATTGCAGTCAAAGGCGGAATTTTAAATTCCGTACCAGAAATATATGCTCAGTTTAAAACAAATTGTGAAAAGAACATACAAGAGAAAATACATTTCATTCAAAATGATGTTTCCTCTGCAAAAGGGGTGTATATGTTAATGGCCGAAAAAGAAGATATATGGTAGGGAAGACCGTTATGATAATCCCCTTATGAATGTGCATGTCTAAAAAAGATTCCATTTGCAATTTTCCTTTTTGCCGAATTTCTGCATCTCTATGAACCATAATATATTTGTATGCCAAAGCAATTACGATTGCATCATCTAAAAGACTGATGCTGATAATAGCAGCTAAATCAGGAATGAAATGGAGTGACCATATGTAATAGGATCATCCCATGAATATAACTATTTTTTCCTTCAGTAGTAGATTTTGTTTCTTTAAAGTGCAATATAAAATAATACTTTCATACACAGCAGATTTCTCTAACTTTGTAGAACCTGTTTTTAACTTTCTCCATCGCTTTTGTTGCTTCATGTAAACGCTCCTTATATATGTATATAAAAAATATGTTTTTTTAAAGGATGGCTAAACAACGAGAAAAATAACCATTAGGATTATTTTTTTATTTCGATTTCGTAAAGGCGAAGCAGAAAGAAGATAAAGTTTTTTTCATATTTAGAGAAACAAATGGTACAATGGAAACTTAATGTGAAAAATAAGGAAAAGAAGTGATCGATTTGAAAAAATTTTTAGAACTTGGAATGAGTGAAACATTTCAACATACATTACGAGAAAATGGAATTGCTGAAGCAACACCCATTCAGGAAAAGGCAATTCCTGTTATTATGGATGGGAAAGATGTAATTGGACAAGCAAAAACAGGGACAGGAAAAACGCTTGCATTCGTTTTACCGATTTTAGAGAATATTGATCCAAATGCAAGTGATATACAAGCTTTAATCGTAGCGCCAACGAGAGAACTAGCATTACAAATTACAACTGAAATTAAAAAAATGCTGGTCCATAAACAGGATATTCATGTTTTGGCGATATATGGTGGACAAGATGTGGAACAGCAAATGAAAAAATTAAAAGGAAATACGCATATTGTTGTAGCAACACCGGGGCGTTTGTTAGATCATTTACGCCGCGAGACAATTGTGTTATCAAACGTTTCTATGGTGGTATTAGATGAAGCGGATCAAATGCTGCATTTTGGTTTCTTATATGATATTGAACATATTTTAGAAGAAACACCTGAGAATAAACAAACGATGTTATTCTCAGCAACGATGCCAAAAGATATTAAAAAACTTGCGAAGCGATATATGAAAGAGCCACAGGTGATTCAAATCCAAAGTGCAGAAGTCACTGTAGAAAATATAAAGCAGCGTGTAATTGAAACGACAGATCGCGCAAAACAAGACGCACTTCGTTATGTCATGGAGCGTGACCAGCCATTTCTAGCTGTTATTTTTTGCCGGACAAAGCGCCGCGTAACGAAATTATTTACTGCTTTAAAAGGGTACGGTTACAATTGTGATGAATTGCATGGAGATTTATCGCAGGCGAAACGTGAAAGAGTAATGAAAAACTTCCGCGAAGCAAAAATTCAATATTTAATTGCAACAGATGTTGCGGCTCGTGGATTAGATGTAGAAGGCGTAACGCACGTATTTAACTATGATATTCCAGAAGATGTAGAGAGCTATATACACCGAATTGGTCGAACAGGTCGTGCTGGAGGAACCGGTCTTGCGATTACATTTGTCGCTCCGAAAGATAAGATGTATTTAAAAGAAATCGAAAAGTATATCGGTAGTACTTTACAAAGACAAGAAATTGAACAACCTGCTAAGCAAACAAATAATACAAATGACAAAAAGAAACAGATCAAAAAGCCACAGAAAGCAGGACAATATCGTTCAAAAGGTAAACGAGACGGGATGAAAAAAACAAATCAAAGTTCTTCTTATAAAGTAAAGCAAAAGAAGAGAGGAACAAAGCAAGGACAAAAAAGACGCAGTCGTTAAATATGAGGGTGTCCCTAAAATTATGGGACGCCTTTTTTGTACTGTATATACTTGTGCGATAATGTAATGAACCTATATATGGTATTTCGTTTGATAGAAAGTACTCTTTTGGGACAACCTCTCCATGTATCGTCATAAGATGTGGATATTAAATCAAAAAAGTTGATTCGGTTATGAAAAAGAAAATTGTGGTATAATTTACATATAGGGGGAAATTAGATGACAGACCATAAAGAAGAACTGATGAATCAGGCACTGGCATTGTTTTATTTTGCATATAAAACATTTACTGAAAAACCAGATGAAATTATAAAAGAGTATGGCATTCAGCGTGTGCATCATCGAATTTTATTTTTTATTGCTCGTTTTCCTGAGCTTAGTATAAATGAATTGTTGTCTTTGCTTGAAATTAGTAAACAAGCTCTTCATGGACCGCTTCGTCAACTTCTTGAGAAGGGACTGATTGAAAGCAATGAAGCTGAACATGATCGCCGTGTAAAACAACTTGTTCTAACGCAAGCAGGAGCAGAGTTAGAGAAAAAACTAAGCGATGTGCAAAGAGAACAAATGGGACATATTTTCACAACGTTTGGTGAGAAATGTGAAGAAAATTGGCACCAAGTTATGAATGAACTAGCCAAGAATCGCCTTGGTTTTCATACATGGTCATCCAAACGTAAAGAGCCAGTAAATGAAAAATAAATGAGATCATTGATCTGTGTATTTTGGCAACTATGTGTGAATCATAGAGTACATGAATACAAATAAACATTACCAAATCCTTTAGACGTGTACGTATTTACAAAATTTAAATCGCAATTTCCGAAAGGGGAATGAATATGATAAAACTTGTACTTATTCGACACGGACAAAGTTTATGGAATTTAGAAAATCGGTTTACAGGATGGACAGATGTAGATTTATCCGAAAATGGATTACATGAAGCGCGAACAGCTGGTGCGATATTAAAAAAGAATGGCTATACATTTGATGTTGCATACACATCGGTATTAAAAAGGGCTATTCGGACATTATGGATCATTCTTCATGAGATGGACCTTGCTTGGGTTCCTGTACATAAATCATGGAAATTAAATGAAAGACATTACGGAGCATTACAAGGATTAAATAAGGATGAAACAGCTAAAAAATATGGAGAGGAGCAGGTTCATATTTGGAGACGAAGTACAAATGTAAGACCGCCAGCTCTTGCCGAAGATGACCCAAGATATGAAGTCACTGATCCAAGATATAAGCGATTAAAAAAAGGTGAGTTTCCACTGACAGAGTGCTTAGAGGATACGGAAAAAAGAGTACTAGAATTTTGGCATAAAGAAATTGCACCTATGCTACGCTCAAATCAAAAAGTCATTATATCATCGCACGGTAATACGATTCGCTCTCTCGTGAAGTATTTAGACCATCTTTCCGATGATGGAGTGGTTTCATTAAATATTCCTACTGGTATTCCGCTTGTTTATGAATTAGATGAGCATTTACATCCAATCCGTCACTACTATTTAAATATGGATGGTGAAGTACAAGAAGGTGTTATTCCAAAACACATTTCTTTTTAAAAATATTTTGAAAAAGTTGAAATACAGGCTTGTCTACATATAAAATGTAGATTCATTCTCTAAAAGACGTGGCTTCCTTCTTAGTATATGCGCGAGCAATTGTTTTAGAAGGTTGTCCATGTCTTTTGTCATAATCAAGACAAAAGAAGCATGTAATGATATCGTGTGAAGTTTTTGAATGGAGGGGGATGTGATTGACTGTCACTAGCGTTCGAATTGGCTTGTTTTTTCTTGTAATCTTTTTTTTATTTCTTATTTTCTTTTATTGGAGAAATGAAGAACGATACGAGGAAAGAAAACAACTTATTCGAAAGACGTGGTATGGTTTATTTATTACATCAGTCACAATGTATTTCATGATGAAAGGAATTGATTTAACCCTCTGGAAACATATTTTAATGGTTGTTGCGATGGTTGTATTTGTTGATATTGCATTTATTTTAACGCCAAATATTTCGGAAATCTGGGGCGCAAAGTTTAGTGATATTGGTAAGACAGTTCAATCGATTAAACGATCGCTTATTGCTTCAAAAGCAAGAGGAGAAATATATACAACACTTATTCAAAATGTAAATCCAGCTGCATTTGGTACGATGGAATGGGAAACAGATGCTGAGTATGCACGCAGTTTAAATGCTTTTCTTGATACGTATGCTGAAAAAATAGGTGCGAAAATTGTAGTATTTGTCACAGAAGAGGAATTAAATACAAACTTCCGAGGTGTTCGATCTCAATTTAGTATTACAGTATCACCCGAATCTATTGAACAACTGAATGAGCAAAAAGCAGTTCAAATTGAAAATGTTGGAATTATACCAGCGAAAATAATAAAAGACGTTTATATTATTATGGATGGACAAAAAAATAATTTGCAAGATCGTGACTTTGAAAATGTATATAATTTAACAATACATCATAGTTACTTTTGTAAGTAAGGGCAGAGATGATTTTCTGCCCTTTTCTCCTATACATATTTTTAACGAACATTCGATAAAATTGGACAAACATTGAATAAAATGAACGAAACATTCCTACACTATCACATAGAGGTGATTATAGTGTTAAAAGAATATAGCAATGATTTCTTTAAAGACGAAGCTGAGGATACAACAGATTTTTCTTTAATAAAAGGAGATACAATGCAGCAAGTGGAAGAATTAGAAGAAGAATTGAAAAGAAGAGGATAACGGTGCATTCCAATTCTATTTAAGATATAATAAAGGTAGATAGAGATGATGTCTTTTATTAAAGGGGGCAGGAGAAATGAAAGACACAAAACAAAACAATCTTTCATTTTTTAAGGAACAGAAAGAAGCAACAAACATTGATTTCTCTCTTGTGAAAGGTGCATTAACAGAAAATATCAATCGGTTAGAAAAACTGATGTATCGTGAACCATCAAAATATATCCATGGAAAAAAACTGAAAGAAAACGTATAAGGACAATTTCTTTCAGTTTTTTATTTTAATGCGCTCATTTAGAAAAAGTTACTAGAAAATAAAGTGAAACTTTAATCAGTGGGGGGCTTCATCCCCGCTGATTATGAGCCCTCACCAATCAAGCTGTTACTGCCCTAAAATAGCGGGATAAAAATATTTTATCCATTCCATCTTCCCATGATAACAGTATGATAAAACTGACCGTCAGAAAGGAGTTTGTCATTTCGAAGAATTCCCTCTGTTTGAAAGCCGAATGTTTTATAAAGATGGATTGCTTTTTTATTTGTTTCAAGAACAGTTAATATGATCTTTTTGATGTTATTTGCATCCGCCCAATCGATGGATTCTTTTAATAAGTTTTTCCCAATACGATAGCCCCAATAGTCTTTTAAAACACAGACGCCAAATTCGACTTTATGAGAAAGTCGTTTTAAGTTACTTCCTTCGCACCTTGAAAATCCCACAATTTTATTTTGGACGATAGCAACTAAGAATAGATTTTTGGAACTTTCCGTATCTGTTTTAATTAACTTTTCAAATCCTTGTGTATCTATAAATGCTTCGCCTTGTTCTCTGTCAAGATTTTCTGTTTCACCGTCAATTTGTAATCTTACTTTTGATAATTCTTCAGCATCTGCATGTATGGCAGAGCGAATCCTATATGTTTGTCCTTTTACGTGAAATTCGCGTACATTGATTTTCATTTTGTCCTCCTTATCATGTGGTATGTTAGTAAAAATAGATTTAAAAGATTGTATTGGCATGAGAAGATAAATTTTGTACTTGTTTCAAGTATGTAGTCATGTTTTGATCGTCACGAGTAGGATATGTAAAGGATAGGACATCTGCAACATTTGTTGCTAATATTCTAAATAATTCGCAAGCAACAAAGATAGAATGCCAAAAGTTTTCATAACGATAATCTGAATATGTTTCCTCATACATTTTCCAATAAGACTTTGGAAGGTATTCTTTAAAGTATTTCCCCATTTTCCCTGTAGAAATTTGAAAATCATATTTCATACCAATCCACCATGAAACCATTTCGTCTAGTCTAGCCCTTATAACACATTCGAACATTTGTTTCGCGTATGGTAATTCATCGCGCCAAATGCCCTTTGCAACGTTTTGTAAACACCACCAAAAATCATTGCAACAACTTATATACATAAGTTCTGTTGCTTTTTTGACGTGATAATCAACATCTGTCGGAGTAGGGATAGTTGGTAGAATGTTGTCTTTATCTAGTAATGGGACTGTCAGCTTATCTTTTCCATAGTCTTTAAGCATGGCAGATTTTGTTTCAATGTGAAGATCTATACGATTTCCATCTGTAAAGAGCATTAAATATCCATAGGAATTTTTGAAGTCGATTGTTGGGTTCTTTAATTGATCATTTTTATCTGGCTCTTGCATCATAAGTAACTCGCCAAACATTGTAATCCATCTTTGATCCTCTATAAAAGAGGCTGTATCTGTCACGACATAAACGATATCATAATCTTGAAAAATATCTTTTGGAATATTGGAGTTTGTTCTAGAACCATTCATATAAACTGCTCGAATTCGTTCATCTCGCTGAGCGAATCCTATAATTAAATCGAACATTTCCTTTTCACTTCTCATTACACTCCACCTCATTTTTACTGTTCTAAAAGAAAGACTTTCTATTTTTAAATTATAGCAATATTTTGTAAAATAAGTCGTCATATTATAAAATATTGATAACTAAATAGTGTCAAAAAGAATGAAAAAGGAAGCGGAAGAACGAAACGTGATATAATGGTAAGGAAAATACTTCTATTTATAGATTTAGGAGAGGAGCTTATACATGTATTCTACTTTAGAACAATTAACGAAGCATCCTGTATTTTATCATTTTGCAGAAATTTCAAAGATTCCAAGAGGGTCTGGAAATGAAAAAGAAATTAGTGATTACTTAGTGAAATTTGCACAAGATCGTAATTTAGAGGTTGTGCAAGATGAAGCGTTAAATGTCATTATAAAAAAACCAGCAACTCCTGGATATAAAAATGTGCCGACTATTATCATACAAGGGCATATGGACATGGTATGTGAAAAGAATGAAGCAACTGTTCATGATTTTGAAAAAGATCCGATTGAGCTTAGAATTGTTGGTGATATGCTATATGCAAAGGAAACGACTTTAGGTGCAGATAATGGCATTGCCGTTGCATATGCATTAGCATTATTAGATTCAACAGATATTGCTCATCCTGCCCTTGAAGTTGTTATTACAACAGAGGAAGAAACAACAATGGGCGGTGCTTTTGCTGTTGATCCAAAACATTTTGATGGAAAGATATTTATTAATATTGATTCTGAAGAGGATCACAAACTATTAGTAAGCAGTGCTGGCGGAGCAAAAGCGGTTGAAACAATCTCTATTATTTGGGATGAAGCACCAGCAGAATTAGAGACATACCGTCTATATGTAGGAGGGCTAAAAGGTGGCCATTCTGGTATGGAAATTGATAAGCAACGTGGGAATGCGAATAAAGTATTAGGACGAGTTCTTTATGATTTATCGAATGAAGTGTCATTTTATATAAGTGATATTCGCGGTGGATTAAAAACAAATGCCATTCCGCGTGAAAGTGCGGCAACAATTTTATTCGCTAAAAGCGATATAGAAACAGTAGAAGGGAAAGTAGAAGAGTGGACGCGTATTCTACAAGAAGAGCTACGCGCTGTAGACCCAGATGTACATGTTTCCCTAACAAAAGTGGAAGAAAAAGCAAATCAAGTATTTGCAAAGGAAACGCAAAAACAACTTATTTCTTCTTTATTCTTAATCCCAAATGGTATTCAAAGCATGAGTATGGATATTAAAGGACTTGTTGAAAGCTCGACAAACCTAGGAGTGATTGAAACATTACAGAATGAAATTAAATTAAAAAATGAAGTGAGAAGTTCTGTAGGGACTTTAAAACAGCATATTACAAATGAGATTAAGCACATTGCAGAGTTAGTTGGTGCACAATTCGAGAAAGAATCTGAATATCCAGAATGGCCATACAATCCAAACTCTCCAATTCGCAATCTGTTTGAAAAAGTGCATAAAGAAAAATATAACGAAGATGTTGAAATTTATGCAGTGCATGCTGGTATTGAGTGCAGTGTATTTGTGCAAAAAATGCCGGAACTAGATGCGATTTCATTTGGCCCTGATATTTTTAATGTTCATACACCAGACGAACATATTAGCATTTCATCTGTTATAAATAACTGGGGTTACTTTATTGACGTGCTAAGAGAAACAAAAGAGCTAGTGAAATAAAGTGAAACTTGCATCAGTGGGGTTTCATCCCCGATTCATTATGAGACATCACCAATCGAGTTACTCTAAAATAGCGGGATAAAAAATAAATGATAAGATGGTTCCGGTACAATGCCGGAGCCACTTTTTGAATGTTCAAAATTTGGAGTTCGTTTGCTATTTCGTAATGCCATACGTTATGATGACATTTTCATTCATGGAGGGGAAAAATGACTATACTATGCAAACAATTCATGCATGTAATTGATGATAAAAGGTACATGCAAGATATTATATCCCTCTGGAACGATAATTGTTTAGAAACAGCAGAGTGTAAATTGGAATAAAATGGAATAATAAAGGCTGAAGGCTAAAGGATAAAGTGTAAAAAACATACAAGATCAAACTTAATATAATTATATTGCAATCCAAAAATTTTGACGAAAATCTGTACGCTTTTGTAGTACAAGTATCCATTACAATTTTGTTAAATTTATGATACGCTACATAAACTAACAAATTTTGAGGGTTTTTTTTGATATAGTATAAATAATTTAAAAAAATCAGTTTTATTTAAGGGGATATGGCTTAGTTGATATTAAAAATGGTTTAGAGGAGTGTACTTATGCATAAAGAATTTGAAATTGAAGAATATACAGAGATTGAAGAGCAAATTCATTATTATTGTCAATGTTTGTTGGTAAATCATCCTGAACAAATTATAAGGTATTTAGAAAAAAGGCTTGAAAAATATACCGAAACGTTAAAACATGCACACTTATACCCTGAAAAAATCATTTTATCCATTCAACATTTAGTAATTGAGTATTCCTGTGATCTTGCTAGAATTAGAAGGTATTTAAATTTAGAAACGTAGTTTATAATTTACGAATGAATATGAAATAGTATGAGATGAATATTGTTAGGTGAGCACAGTTTAGAATGATTTTGTTGTAAACAAGTTTGTCTAACTGTCTGCAAATGTACTAAAATATTCATGTTCCGAGCTATAAAATTAGAGATGTACACCATTATACAGAAGAAAAGGACAGGGCTAACTTGTTTAATAAGGTTGTACTCAAAAAATTTTTCGCATATTATAACTGAGCCGGAGATTGCTTGTCGAATTTTATTACACTTGAATAGAAAACTTTACGGAAGAAGCAAATTGAAAGATTGTATGCCATTTTAGTCAGATTATGTATCATTATTTATAATTATATAGTCAATAAAAAGAGAAAGAACGGAAACAGATGAGGATCGATTAGAAGAAAATGATTTTTTTGCCTATTCGTATTACGCGCTATACATTGAATACAAACGTATGGGAGTGCATTTTTAAGTATTTTAAAGTATAAGGGAAAGAAAAAATGAGATTGTTGTATGAATATATAGAATGAAATTTCATTGAGTAATTTGCGATGATTTTAACATCATGGACAATCTAACCTTGACAAGGCTCATGTATGATGGAACGCTTTCTTTTGAAGTACTGGCAGAAGGACTGTGAGAAAGAGAGTATCGAAAACCACATAATTCGACAAAAAAATTCCTGTGTTGTTGTAGAACAATGTAGGAATTTTTTTGTGCATAAGTACAGATTCTGTTTTAAAATTAAATTATGACAGAATTATAACAATTATCTAACTACTATTCTGTATCTTTTGAAAGGCAATGGTTGTAGTACAAACTCGCACGCTGTCGAAACTCAATATTCGATAAGGGGTGTGTAGCGGAATGGAATTTACTCTAACTCGCGAAAAACAAATGATTAAAGAAATGGTACGTGATTTTGCTGAAAAGGAAATTGCTCCGAAGGCTGTTTACCATGATAAGACAGCAGAATTTCCATATGAAACATTTCAAAAAATGGGCGAACTAGGTTTGCTAGGCATCCCATTCCCAGAGGAGTATGGTGGTTCTGGTGGTGATACATTATCATACGTATTAGCCGTTGAAGAAATTGGCCGAGCTTGTGGTGGTACAGGTTTAAGTTATGCTGCAACAATTTCGTTAGGTGCTTCGCCGATTTATTACTTCGGTACGGAAGAACAAAAGCAAAAATATTTAGTTCCGATGGCATCAGGGAAAACATTGGGTGCTTTTGGATTAACGGAACCGAATGCGGGATCAGATGCAGGTGGAACACAAACAAAAGCGATTTTAGATGGCGATGAATATGTGATTAACGGTGAGAAATGTTGGATTACAAACGCGGAATACGCAAACACAATTATTGTAACCGCTGTCAACGGTGTTGATGAGAACGGTAGAAAACGTATTTCTGCATTCATTGTGCCAACGATTAGTGAAGGACTAACTATTTCAAGCCCTTACGATAAGATGGGGGTTCGCGCATCTAACACTTGTGAAATTGTATTAGAGGACGTACGTGTACCGAGGGAAAATATACTCGGTGATGTGAATAAAGGCTTTAAACAATTCTTATATACACTTGATGGAGGTCGTATCTCGATAGCAGCATTAGCTGTAGGGATTGCACAGTCTGCATTTGAACGTGCACTTCAATATGCAAAAGAGCGTAAGCAATTCGGGAAAACAATTTCGAATTTTCAAGCGATTCAATTTAAGCTAGCTGATATGGCGACTGAAATAGAGTTAGCGCGAAATTTAGTACATAAAGCAGCTTGGTTAAAAGATCATGATAAACCTTTCGGCAAAGAAGCGGCTATGGCCAAATTGTTCGCATCTGAAGCGGCAAGTCGTATTTCAAATCAAGCAGTACAAATTCATGGTGGATATGGATATATGCGTGAATATGAGGTAGAACGACATATACGTGATGCAAAGCTATTGGAAATTGGTGAAGGGACTTCTGAAGTTCAACGTCTTGTAATTGCTAGACATTTAGGATGCAGATAAAAGGAGGACTCACTATGTTTCAAAAAATATTAATTGCAAATCGTGGAGAAATTGCAGTCCGTATTATAAAAACATGTCAAAAACTTGGTATTCAAACCGTTGCGATTTATTCAGAAGCAGATGAAAATGCACTTCATGTCAAATTAGCAGATGAAGCGTACGTAGTAGGTGGGCCACGTGTTCAAGAAAGCTACTTAAACTTAGAAAAGATTATAGAGATCGCCAAGAAAACAAATACTGAAGCCATTCATCCAGGGTATGGATTATTATCAGAAAACCCATCCTTAGCTATTCGGTGTAAAGAAGAAGGAATTGCATTTATCGGACCTTCTGACGAAATCATTGCCAAGATGGGAAGTAAAATCGAATCTCGTTTGGCAATGCAAGAAGCAAATGTTCCAGTTGTACCTGGGATTACAACAAATATCGAAACGGCTGAAGAAGCACTTGAGATTGCAAAACAAATCGGTTATCCGTTAATGCTGAAGGCATCCGCTGGAGGCGGAGGCATTGGAATGCAGTTGATGGAAACTGAGCAAACGCTCACCAAGGCGTTTGAAAGTAATAAAACAAGGGCTCAAAATTTCTTTGGAAACGGTGAAATGTATTTAGAGCGCTATATTGCAGATGCACATCATATTGAGATTCAAATTCTTGCCGATACACATGGGAATACAGTGTATTTATGGGAGCGTGAATGTTCTGTCCAGCGCCGAAATCAAAAAGTAATAGAGGAGGCACCTTCTCCGTTTTTAGATGAAAAAACGCGCAAAAAAATGGGAGAAGTTGCTGTACAAGCAGCGAAAGCGCTCGGTTATACAAACGCTGGTACAGTTGAATTTCTTGTCGATGATCAAAAGAACTTTTATTTCTTGGAAATGAATACGAGATTGCAAGTAGAACACCCAGTAACGGAGGAGATTACAGGATTAGATCTCGTTGAAGAACAGATTCGCATTGCCTATGGCGAGAAACTATCCTTTACGCAGGAAGAAATAAATCGCAATGGTCATGCTATTGAAGCGCGTATTTATGCAGAAGATCCAAAGACGTTCTTCCCATCACCAGGAACAATTACGAATGTAACGTTACCAACTCATGTGCGCATCGATCACTTTTTAGAAAATAATGTAACAATTACACCTTTTTATGATCCGATGATTGCGAAAATCATTGCACATGGTGAGACGCGTGATGAAGCAATTGTAAAATTACAAAATGCGCTGCAAGAATTGAAAGTAGAAGGGATTAAAACGAATACACCGATGTTACTCCAAGTGTTAGAAGATGAAGTATTTCAAAGCGGAGTATATACAACTGGATTTGTAGCAAAACAACTTGTGAAAAAATAAGATGTATCACTATTAAAGGGGGAAAAATGATGACAAAAGTATATGCATCGATGGCAGGTAATGTTTGGAAAATTGTAGTGGGAGTAGGAGATCCGGTAGAGGAAGAACAAGATGTCGTCATTTTAGAATCTATGAAAATGGAAATTCCAATCGTTTCAGAAGAAGCTGGAACAGTTATGAAAATACATGTTCAAGAAGGTGATTTTGTTAATGAGGGAGATGTGTTAGTAGAAATTGAATAGTGAAAATGGGGGGTGAAATGGATTGAAATTACCTAATTTTGCTGTCATTAAGGAAGTTGGGCCAAGAGATGGCCTACAAAATGAAAAAAAGATCATTGGCACAAAAGATAAAGTAACATGGATTCAATTACTAACAGAAGCAGGATTATCATACATTGAAGTTTCCTCTTTTGTTCACCCAAAGTGGGTTCCTGCTTTAGCTGATGCAAGTGATGTATTTAGAGAGCTAAAGAGGGAATCAAATGTGACATATGCTGCGCTTGTTCCAAATCAAAATGGTTTGGAACGAGCTCTTTTGCAAGATGTTGATGAGGTGAATGTCTTTTTATCAGCAAGTGAATCTCATAATAAAAGTAATATTAATAAATCTATGAAAGAAGCAGTAGCAGTCATAAAAGATATTACGAAAAAAGCTGAGTTTGCTGGTAAAAAAGTGAGAGGGTATGTGTCTACTGTATTTGGTTGTCCATATGAAGGAAATGTAAGTATAGAAGAAATAGATGAATTATGCAACCAACTCTTTTCATATGGTATTTATGAAATCTCACTAGGAGATACAATCGGTGTAGCGAATCCCCTTCAAGTAGAACAAGTATTAGAGCATTTATTAAAAAAGTATGATGCTTCTCAGTTTGCTATGCATTTTC
Organism: Bacillus cereus group sp. BfR-BA-01522; assembly: GCF_022662635.1. Classification (NCBI taxonomy): domain Bacteria; kingdom Bacillati; phylum Bacillota; class Bacilli; order Caryophanales; family Bacillaceae; genus Bacillus; species Bacillus cereus group sp. BfR-BA-01522. The sequence continues at coordinate 258,165 of NZ_JAKUDY010000003.1, forward strand.
ATAATACGTATGGAATGGCACTTGCAAATGTTGTGAAATCTTTAGAATACGGAATTACAACCTTTGATAGTTCGTGCGGTGGTTTAGGTGGCTGCCCTTATGCACCAGGAGCTTCAGGAAATGTTGCAACAGATGACCTCGTGCATATGCTTCATAAGTTAGGTGTACAAACAAATATAAATGAAGAAAAGTTATGGAAAGCTAGTCAATTCATTCAAAATAAACTAAATATTCAATTACCTAGTCATGTGTATAAAGCGCTTCAACATAAAACGATAAGTAGGTGAGAATATGCTACAATTACAAAACATTTCTGTTGATTATGTAACCCCACACATCGTAAAGTTGACATTAAATCGTGAAAAGCAAGCAAATGCTCTATCTTTAGCGTTATTAGAAGAATTGCAGTCGATATTAACTCATATTCATGAAGAAGCAAACGTTCGGGTTGTTATGATAACAGGTGCTGGAGAAAAAGCATTTTGTGCTGGTGCAGATTTAAAAGAGCGCGCCAATATGAATGAAGAGCAAGTACGTCATGCTGTTGGAATGATTCGCTCGACAATGAATATGGTTGAGCAGTTAACGCAACCTGTAATTGCTGCGATAAATGGCATAGCACTTGGCGGCGGAACGGAATTAAGTTTAGCATGTGATTTCAGAATTGCAGCGGATTCAGCAAGTCTTGGTCTTACGGAAACATCCCTTGCAATTATTCCAGGAGCCGGCGGGACGCAGCGTTTACCAAGATTAATTGGAATCGGTAGAGCAAAAGAATTAATATATACCGGAAGACGTATTTCAGCTCAGGAAGCAAAGGAATATGGTTTAGTAGAATTTGTTGTACCGAAACATTCTCTTGAAGAGAAAGCGATTGAAATGGCTGAGCGAATTGCTAGCAACGGCCCGATTGCGGTCCGATTAGCAAAACAAGCGATTTCAAATGGGATTCAAGTAGATTTACATACCGGATTGCAAATGGAAAAGCAAGCATATGAAGGTGTTATTCAAACGAAAGATAGATTAGAAGGGTTACAAGCATTTAAAGAAAAACGTAAACCAATCTATAAGGGGGAATAAATGTGCTAGATCAAAAACAACAGTTGCATTCATTAGAAGACCGTATTGAAACAATTACACAAGGTGGCGCACCAAAATATCACGAGCAAAATAAAGCGAAAGGAAAACTTTTTGTCAGGGAGCGTCTAGCACGATTATTTGATAATGGAGAATATGTAGAAGATGCTTTATTTGCTAATTGTGAAAAGAAAGACTTACCAGCAGATGGTGTTGTAACTGCAACAGGAAAAATACATGGTCGTACGGTATGTGTAATGGCAAATGATTCAACAGTAAAGGCTGGATCTTGGGGGTCTCGTACAGTCGAAAAGATTTTACGTATTCAAGAAACAGCTGAAAAATTACGAGTTCCTTTATTTTATCTCGTTGACTCTGCTGGTGCGCGCATTACTGATCAAGTTGAGATGTTCCCAGGGCGCCGCGGAGCAGGAAGAATTTTTTATAATCAAGTAAAGTTGTCAGGTAAAGTACCGCAAATTTGCTTACTATTTGGACCATCAGCAGCTGGTGGTGCGTACATTCCTGCATTTTGTGATGTTGTGATGATGGTGGAAGGAAATGCGTCAATGTACTTAGGGTCTCCGCGCATGGCCGAAATGGTAATTGGTGAAAAAGTAACATTAGAAGAAATGGGCGGTGCTCGTATGCATTGCTCTGTATCAGGATGTGGCGATGTTTTATGTAAAACAGAAGAAGACGCTATTTCTCAAGCAAGACAATATATTTCATACTTCCCAAATAACTACTTAGAAAAAACTCCTATGACGACACCTCAAGAGCCAAAAGAATTCGAAAAAACGTTAGAACAAATCATTCCAGAGAATCAAAATACCCCATTTAATATGAAAGATTTAATTAATCGAATTGTTGATGAAGGTTCCTTCTTTGAAGTGAAAAAACTGTTTGCACAAGAATTAATTACAGGTTTAGCACGTATTGATGGAAAGCCTGTAGGAATTATCGCAAATCAACCGCGCATGAAAGGTGGCGTGTTATTCCATGACTCTGCCGATAAAGCGGCGAAATTTATTAATTTATGTGATGCCTACCATATTCCGTTATTATTCCTCGCTGATGTGCCTGGATTTATGATTGGTACGAAAGTGGAAAGAGCTGGTATTATTCGCCATGGTGCGAAAATGATTTCGGCCATGAGCGAAGCTACGGTACCAAAAATTTCAATTGTTGTGCGAAAAGCATACGGTGCTGGGCTATATGCGATGGCGGGACCTGCATTTGAACCAGATTGTTGCTTAGCATTACCAACTGCTTCTATTGCGGTAATGGGACCAGAAGCGGCTGTGAATGCAGTTTATGCCAAAAAAATTGCAGCGTTACCAGAAGAGGAACGCGCAGCATTTATTGAAGAAAAGCGTGAAGAGTATAAACAAGATATTGACATTTATCGATTGGCATCGGAAATGGTGATTGATGGAATCGTTCATCCGAATGATTTGCGAGAAGAACTGAAGAAACGTTTTGATATGTACATGAGTAAGTATCAAATATTTACAGATCGTAAACATCCAGTTTATCCAGTATAGAAAGCCCTATTTAGGGCTTTCTTGTTCGAAAACATAAGGAGGGGAAAACATTGAAACAAGCTGTTTGGTTTCCAACAGAAGAATATAAAGAAAAAACGCGTTTATATGGATGGATGAAAAAACTTGGTTATGAAGATTATGATGTGTTTTATAAAAAATCAATCGAAGAAACGGCATGGTTTTGGGGCGAAGCAGAAAAAGCAGTTGGTTATCAATGGATGAAGCCTTATATGGAAGTACTAGATTTAGAAAATGGCACACCATTTGCCCATTGGTACACAGAAGGGACTTGCAATGTTGTAGAATCCGCTTTATCCCGTTGGCTAGCGGAAGAAGAAACAAGAATGCAGCCTGCACTGATGTACGAAGGAGAGAATGGCACGTCAAAGTCATTTACATATGAAGAACTTGATCATTGGGTAAGTAAAGTAGCAAATGGATTGAAACATTCAGGAATTGAGAAAGGGGACCGTGTAACGATTTATATGCCAATGATTCCTGAAACAGTCGTTGCAATGCTAGCTGTTATGAAAATTGGGGCCATTATTTCTCCTATTTTTTCAGGTTTTGCAGCAGATGCAGTGATGACACGAGTTCAAGCAGCTGGATCGAAAATGATTATTACAGCTGATGGCTTCTCACGTCGTGGCAAAATTGTTTCTTTAAAAGATGAAGTGGATAAAGCGTGTGAACAATGCCCAACTGTTGAAAAGGTTGTCATAGTTCGCCATGCTGGAAATGATTTTACACCTCATAATTATGACCTTTCGTGGAGCATCCTTGAAAAGGAAAAGCCATTTACGCATGCAGAAGAAATGAAGAGCGATGATCCACTCATGCTGATTTATACGTCTGGTACAACGGGAAAACCGAAAGGAACGGTTCATACGCATGCCGGATTTCCTTTAAAGGCAGCGTTTGATGCCGGATTTGGGATGGATATTAAGCAAGGAAATCGTGTTCTATGGGTAACTGATATGGGATGGATGATGGGACCGTTTTTATTATTCGGTTCTCTTATAAATGGCGCTACAATGGTTATGTATGAAGGAGTTCCTGATTATCCAAAAGCAGATCGATTATGGGAAACAGTAGATCAATATCAAATTACACATCTCGGCATTTCGCCAACTTTAATTCGAGCATTGATGGCGAAAGGTGATGAATATGTAAAACAACACTCATTAAAAAGTTTAAAAGTTTTTGCATCTACAGGAGAACCATGGAATCCAGACCCTTGGATGTGGCTCTTTGAAACAGTTGGGAAAGGAAAAGTTCCAATTTGTAATTATTCAGGTGGAACAGAAATTTCTGGTGGGATTTTTGGAAATGTTCTTGTAAAGCCCATTGCTCCGGTTAGTTTTAATGCTGCGTTACCAGGAATGGCAGCTGTTGTATTAGATGAACAAGGAAATCCGATTCAGGATGAAGTAGGGGAACTATGCTTAGAAAAACCTTGGGTAGGAATGACGAAGAGTTTTTGGGAAGATGATGAACGGTATGTGAATACATACTGGTCACGCTTTAAAAATAAATGGGTACATGGCGATTGGGTTATTTATGATGGAGAGCAATATATAATTACAGGGCGCTCTGACGATACATTAAATATTGCAGGGAAACGCATTGGACCGGCGGAATATGAATCGATTCTTATGAAACATACTGATATTGTAGAAGCGGCAGCAATTGGTGTGCCAGATGATGTAAAGGGCGAGGTTTGTCATTGTTTTGTTGTTTTACAAGAAGGAATATCTTTTACTGATCAACTAAAGAAAGAACTAATGGATTTAGTGAATTCTCATATTGGAAAAGCACTATGTCCTAAAGATATTCACATGGTAGAAGATTTACCAAAAACGCGAAACGCTAAAGTCATGCGACGAATTATTAAAGCAGCATACTTAGGTAAAGAACTAGGAGATTTATCTTCACTTGTCAATCCTGAAGTGGTTCCTTACATTCAAGGTTTGCAATCGAGTCGAATATAAACAAAAAAATGGGCTTCTTTCATAAGAGGCTCATTTTTTTGTTTATATAATAGAGTATAGGACAAGTGTTGGTTTTCTTCATCCCTATGTCTTTGTCTCTATCATCTCTATTCTTGTTAGCATATTTTATAGTAAAAGAATAAAGGGGTGAAATTATGGGTTACCGAGATGATTGTTGGTATGAAAAGAAAAGATCTAAGTGTTCAGGCAGAAACGGTGGTTATGATAGACATGATTGTGATGATTGTTGGAAAAAATTCGAAGAGTGTAAAAAAGAAAGCAATCTAAAATGTGATTGTTGCTGCACAACTGGAATTGTTCGTAAATTAAGAGCATTAAGAGGTACATCTGTAGCTGTAGAAATTACTACTAGCAGTGGTCAAGTCATTGAAGGAACTGTTGAATCAGTTGATTGTCATACTGCTGATATTACGGCAGCAGGAGTGCGAGTAACAGTTTCTGTTTGTGAAATTGAGTCATTTTCACGTGTTGTTTAACAGTTAGCTCGTTTAAAAGCTGTTCTATTGAGAACAGCTTTTTTAATTTATATGAATATTTCTATACAAAGTTCGAATCTACATAAAAAGAAAACCTTACTGTTACGAAGGCACTGAAAAAGGGATTGTTTTCTATCAGAATGTTGAGAATGGAAAGGAATTAGGCATTTATATACAAGTAGATATTAGACTTCTTTGGACTTTGTCAGTGACCTCGCTAATAGGGCTTTCTTTTTGATAGGATATTGCGGTTACATAATAGCCATTTTTAAAACAATCCACGTTCGCCTTTTTGCTGAATTAAATAAGAAATAGCTTCTATATGATCACCGACAATTCTTGTCGTTGAAGGAGCTAAACCACCAGTTTTAGAGAAATGTTTATCAGGGCGAATGCGATTCATTTTATCAACGTCGACACGATGAACGTTTTTTACTTGTAATCCGCTTAATATTGCTTTTACTTGTCCGTATACTGGCGAAGTAAGAGCATCAAACCCGATCGTTTCAATACATTTTTTACTAAAGGCATGCGGTACAGCGACAATAGAACCAACTCCTAAATCTTTACGATCACAAGCTAAATTAACAGCGTATTTACATGCTGTTACAATATAGAGCGGGAAACGATAAGAAAGATAATGATCTAAATCATTCAGTGCTAAATCAACACCATTTTCAACCGCATGTACAAATGGCAGTAGATCATTTGAAGGGATTACAAAATCTCCATCAATAAATAATAGTATATCGCCTCGTGCAAAATACGCACCAATTGCTCTGCCAGTATCATTTCCCAATTCTTCTTCATACATAACAATCGTTGCTCCGTGCTTTTTCGCAATTTCTGCTGTTTTGTCAGTCGTACCATTAACAACAACTATAATTTCTAAAGGATTTAATTTTCTAGATTCCTGGATAATCGCTTGTATCATTTTCTCTTCATTTTGAACAGGAATAATAATAGATAATTGCTTCCCACCATAGTTGGATGTGTTTACGCCCCAGCCTGTATAATGAACTTTAGGAAAAGACTTACTCTGCTTTAATTTCAATCCTTCGACAATATCTCGCCTTCTTCCACCATCAGAATAATGTGCACGGGGATTTTTTAGCTCATCGATCCACTCTGCCATAGCTGCGATATGATTTCCGATAATTCGCTTTTCAGAAGTAGAAAGTTCATTATGCTTTGCAAAATGTTGCTGAGGATTTACGCGATTGATTGAAATGACATCAATTTGTTTATGACGAGAAATGCGGAAGTTATGTTGGATTATTTTGAGATGAGCGAGCGTTGGGTTTCCTAGCGATTCTGCTCCAATGGTATGAACGACTTCTTTTGTCATCGCGTGCGGAACAGAAATAGGGGAATCGATTTTTAAATCCGGACGATGAAAAAATTGATTTGTAACTTGTCTCCAAATCGTTGTGGAATGGGGACGCTGTTTTTTATAAAAAATATAGTCTAAATTATTTAATACAACGTCAGCTGTATGATTCATTAACGGTTGAAGAAATTCGCGTAATATATTGCTATCAAGCGGAAAATCAGCATCCATAAACAACAAAATATCTCCTTTTGCTTGCTGTGCGCCAATAGCACGTCCAATATTATGTCCAAGGGCTGCTTCGAAATTTAACACATGGCATTTATATTTGTGAGCAATTTCTACAGAACGATCGGTACAACCATTAGCAACTACAATAATTTCTAAAGGATGGATTTGCAGAGCCGCTTGCAACACACGATCTAAAGTTTTTTCTTCATTAAAAACAGGAAGTATAATTGAAATAGATTTTTTCTGCATGAAAATTCTCCTTTTATATGAATAAATTAAACTCATATAAATAATGTATGTATATTTTGAAAAGGTGGTTAATCTTTTGTCGTAATTCCTTCCAATATATACATTAAAAACACAAACAATGAGCATTACATTTCTAGAGAAAAGATTTCAAATATGTTTTGCTTCCCTAGTGATGTAATATAAACAGCTCGTGATCCATCTGTTCTAGTAATCCAATTTTGTTCTAGCATTCGTTCTAAAATAGCATTGCCGAGGGCTCCAGCAATATGATATTGTCTTTCAGTCCAATCTAAGCAACATTTTGAAAATGCACGTCTTTTGTTACGTAATATGTCTAAATTTATACCAAAATCTTCAAAAAAATGTGCGCCAATTTCAGTGACCTCAAATTCTGACCCATTCTTTTGTAATACTTGTTTATATAGTAGAGAATTAGTAAGACCGACACCCAATTTTCCAGCTAGATGATCATAGCACGTTCTGGCATATTGAATTTCTTCATGTTTCTTTATTTCTTTAAAGGATTGAATAGGTTTAAATGGAACGATGTAGAGTAGTTTTCCTAATATTTCTGCCATTTCTTGATTTGCTAATTTGTAATAGTGATATCTACCATGCTTTTCAACTTCGAGAATTTGCATGGTATATAGTTTATGAAGGTGAAAACTTACTGTTTGAGGTTTGATTTTTGCGACCCGTGCTAGTTCAGTGGCTGGATGAGGGTGACCATCCATAAGATGTGTTAAGATAGCCGCTCGTGATGGATCACTAATAAGAGAGGCGACTTTTGCGATATTTTCATTCACACTTACTCACTCCTTTTTTATATTCATATTTCGATGATAATAGAAATTTTTATGTTTTACAATAAGGAAAGAATGAATGTAAGAAGTGATAATATGAACTTAGAAATAGGTAAAAATGTATACAAAGAGATACACCCGAAAATCTTATACTATGGAATGCCAGTGTATTTCTTATCAACGCTGAACGAAGATGATACAACAAATATAAGTCCGATGTCTTCCTCATTATGATCCATTTTTTGCAATTGTGGAAACAGAAGTTATTCATGTACATGCCCATACAAATATCATAAAAGATGGAAATCCTATTGATCCGTAAAAATGGAATCCATTATTTTATAATTTTAGATATTATTTCTCAATTGGAGAAGAGCTTGGTAGGAATTATCGAACTTGAAAGCGAACATTCTACTTATTTTGCAAGAAATGATTTTAAATAGCTTATAAATTGAATCAGAAAAGTTAAGAGTCAGCATTTATGTATCCGCTGAATGAAGAACAGTTATAAAGGTATGTAAAGGATACCAATCATAGAAATGCGAATCCTTTAGTTTATAAGGTAACAGAAGAAAAAGGTAAAGTAATAGGCGTATTTTCCTTGGCAGAGTAAATCGAATAGAAAGAACAGCACGGATAGGTAAGGTTTTAGTCAGAGATAAACAAATGAAAGGCAAATCTGTTGGTGACAAGGTGATAAAGAGGGTACTGCCTATCGCATTTGAAAAAGAAAAACTGATAAAAGATGCACATAAAATATGGGAGAGGAAGATTTCAAAAGAAAGATTGCTTACATCCAGATTCATGTAGAAAATGATTTCTTTGAAAAACCGACTTACAGAAAAAGGATAAGTCGGTTTTGGATTTACAAATTCTCTGAGTCTTGTTTTCGCACATGAATAATTATTGAAATCATGATAATAAATAAAACGGTAATGCTTTGTACAAAAAAGTTCTTGAATGATAGTGATGATAGCCATGATGAGATATAGTCTTTAAAAGATTGAAAAGATGGGAAATAAGTAGGATGGAAACCATAGTTAAATAATTTTTTTGATTCGATAAAGGAGCTGTTTTCTCCCTTTGCACCTAATACAACTGAAATCAGTCTTCTATCTTTTTCTTTTGCCGTTCCAACAAAGCTGTAGCCAGTAGTAGGTGAAAAACTTGTTTGCAAACCATCAACGCTTTTCAGCTTTACATTTTTATCAAGCGAATAGAGCATTCTATTTGTATTAAATACATGGATATCTTTGAAGATGAATTGATAAGAGGTCATACTGCTACTTTTTAATATCATTGGGTAATCATAAAGTAATTGACGAGCTAATTTAGAGGCATCTAAAGCGGTGATTTTAGAGAATTGCTCTTGTTTATTTGAAACCCCTGTTACATTTATAAAGTATGTATCTTTAGATAATCCTAGCTGTCTTGCTTTTTCATTCATTAGTTTTATAAAATTTTCTTCATTTGTTGATATGTGCTCTGCTAAAGCTAGTGCTGCACGATTATTCCCCGTTAACGCAACAGCATGGAATAAATCGCGAATTGTGATATCACTTTTAACTGTAGTACCAATATCATTCGCTCCTATGTGAAAAGAATTATCCTTTATAATCACTTCATCTTCCCATTTTAGGGTACCGTTATGTATTCGTTCTAAAAGAATATATTCTGTCATGAGTTTAGATAAATCACCTGAGGGAAAAGGCGAAGTTTCATTCTTTTTATACACAATTTCACCAGAATCAGCATCTATTAAAATCGCTGACTGCGATTGAATAGCGGGACCATTTACATAAATGTAAAAATATAAAACGATAGCTATTGTAATGAGTAAAGATAGAAATATAAGCATTGCTTTTTTTAAGAATTGCATAAGTATTCCCCCTCGAGATCCTTCCGTATTTCCTATTGTAAAAATGAATACTTAATTAGGGGGTAAGAAAAGGTAAAGAATTTCTAAAGAATTTTTAAGAATTACTAAAGTGTGGGTAAAAATAGGGGAGATTCGATTTCTTAACGCTTAAGAAATCGAATCTTGAAGATAGATAAATTTTATTTATATCGAAGTAGTTTCACAGTAAAAGTTGTTTTTTCTTCATCACTGTATACTTCAATTGTTCCGTTGTGAAGTTCTACAATACTTTTGGCGATTGCTAATCCAAGCCCAGATCCTCCTGTATATGCCGACCGAGATTTCTCAACGCGATAGAAGCGTTCAAATATATGAGGTAAGTCAGTACTTGGGATGGGCTGTCCATAATTTGTAACGTCAATTGCGACTAGATTTCCTTCTTCGTAAGCTGTAATATCAATATATTTACCATCACTTCCATACGTAATGGCGTTGATAATTAAATTTTCAAATACACGTACAAGTTTATCACCATCAGCTAATACCATTAGTTTTTGAGATGGATATGAAGGTCTGCATTTAATATTTGCTTCTTGAAGTTGGATACGAAACTGGACAGTTAATTGTCCTAGTAATTCAATCATATCAATAGGTACAGAGCGTAAACTCAATTCTTTATTTTGTACGCGTGTATATTCAAATAAATCATTCATCAATGTATTTAAACGGTGGACTTTGTCATAAATGACTTGTATGTAATGGCGTAGTTCTACTTCATCTCGATAGTTATCATGCTGAATCAAATTTACATATCCAACTATAGATGTGAGAGGAGTTCGTAAATCATGTGATACATTTGTAATGAGTTCACTTTTCGCTTGTTCTGTTTGTCGTTCTTCTTCAATCGATACTTTGAGTTGTTCAACAATTTGGTTGACGCCAATCGCTAATTCTTCTAAATGATCCTGTTGAACAATGGAAACTTTATGATTAAAATTCCCGTTCGCAATATAGCGAATTTCTTCAATCATTCTCTTTATGCAAACTCTATAATATAACTTTTTTTCGTGGCGATAAAATATATAAATATAGAATGAAAAGATTGAAAACCAATATAAATAGGATAGCATCATAAACCAAATGGATTCTTTCAATCCTCTATATTTTTCATAACCAACAATTCGAACAATCTCTTTTCCTAATTCTGTTAGCGTGAGGGAACTATCAATTACACTTGTCACGAGACGATATATAATAATTTCAGTAATGGGTGTCAATAGAATGGCTAACACAAGCCAAAGAACAATTTTCCATTTCGGAATGACTCTTAAAATATCGAAGGTTTCATTTTTCAATTTTATAACCTACTCCCCAAACAGTATGAATAATTTTCTCGGTATTTATCCCCGTTTCCAATTTGTCCCGTAAGTTACTAATATGGACCATCACAGTCTTGTTAGAACCATACCCATCTTCATTCCAAACACGCTCAAATATTTCTTCTGAACTAAATACCCTCCCTGTATTGCTAGCGAGTAAATAAAGAATATCAAATTCGATGGAAGTGAGTTTAATATTTTCTCCGTTTACTTTCACAGTATGATTATGTTTATGTATTTCTATAGAACGAATGCGAATCATACCGTCTTCATTTACTTGAGAAATCGTTTGTTGAAAGGACGATCTACGTAGTAGCGCTTTGACTCTAGCCATTAATTCTAATGGATTAAACGGTTTAATCATGTAATCATCTGCACCTGTCATGAGTCCTAATATTTTATCCATATCTTCTGCTTTGGCACTTAGCATAAGAATCGGAACTGTGTTATTATGCTCTCTAACTTGTTGGCAAACTTCTAATCCATTGCGTTTTGGCATCATAATATCTAAAATCATAAGATCAATTTCATACATGGATAGCATTTGTAAAGCTTCATCACCATCATACGCTTTATAAATATCATAGCCTTCATTGCGTAAATAAACTGCAAGTAATTCTACAATTTCTTTATCATCATCAATAATTAATATATTTTTATTCATTATATATAATTCCTTTCTCTACAATGATTCAACATTACTATAATAGCAAACATTTAGAGGTTTTGTAGTAACGTTTCCTCATAAAATTTCATGTAACGTATTAAAAAGGATTTAACATATACATAACGAATACAATAATAAAATGAGAATATTTATATTTTCGTTGTAGGAAAAGATAATCATGAGGTGAGATTTTTTATGCAGTATAATGATATCTATACATTTCAAGTAGCGGGAAACATAGAAGAGGATATGAAAGATTTTTTATTAAAATATGAAAAAGAGTTTACATATAAGCATTCTATGCGTGTTGCAAATGAGGCACGTAAACTGGCAAGAAAGTTTCATGTGAACGAAGAAGAGGCAGCTATTGCAGGATATTTACATGATATTAGCGCCGTCTTTCCAAATGAACAACGTATTGCAGCTGCTGAATCATTTGGAATAGACATACTGCAAGAAGAGCGAGAGTTTCCAATGATTATTCACCAAAAGTTATCAAAAGAAATCGCAAAAGAAATATTCAAAGTGACAAATGAACAAATATTAGATGCAATTGGTTGCCATACGACTTTGCGAAAACATGCAACAGCGATGGATCTTGTCTTATTTGTAGCGGATAAAATAGAATGGGATCAAAAGGGAGTTCCTCCATATATAGACCGCGTGAAGAAAAGTTTAGAAATCTCATTGGAGCAAGCTGCTTTTGCATACATCTCCTATTTATGGGAAAGGAAAGATACGCTTAAAGTATTACATCCTTGGTTAGAAGAAGCGTACTGGGATTTAATTGAGGTATTGGATTAGAAGAGACTTGCATATAAATATAAAAGGATATATGAATAGCGCATTTCCAAGTGTCATTTTAAAATCGAGCATTTACTTTCAATGGGAGACCACCTTCATTTTGATTTTGGAAAAGACATTTTTTATGTGAGTGTGGCACTGCTACATGCAACAACAAGTATTTTTCTCAAATATATAAATATAATATATTGTTATTCCAAGATGTATTTTCTACAAAAGATATGATATTTGTAGTAATAAATGTTTATCGCTTTAAAAAGGATAGATTAAGAAAACAGAAGAAACTAAGGCTATATAGCCGATTTCTGAAAAAGAAAGAATTACAATTTCGACTGAGGCAAGAAACGTTTCCCTATTTCTTTGATAATGAGGACGCAGAGTTATATTGTACATATCAATTTTCATTACAGTGTTTGGCAGAAGATATTAAGTATATACCACTCATAAAAGCTATGAATCATGAAGACTTTCCTAATTTCTATCCGCGTTTAGGTGGAAGAGCAGATATTTCGTATCCTGACGTTTTTCTTATCAATACAACGAAGGACATTATCATGTTTATCTATGATGATAGAGGATGTGAAGTGATTGCGAAGAATAAAGAAAGTATAAGACATTTATATAACTAATATGAAAAGTGGATACCAGATTATGAGTGCGATCATATAGCAACATTGTTTAAATGAAAATAGGAGGAAGTGAAGCATGTAATGAAACGTATTGCCATTGTATCTGCAAGGGAATCAGAACTTACGTATTTGCATCAATATTATCCAAGCGAACATGTTGAAAGACGAGCAGCTTGGGAATTTCATTTTCATTCTATTCATGAATTAGAAATTATATCAGTTGTTACTGGTGTAGGAAAAGTTAGTTGCGCAAGTTGTGTACAACTATTAATTAGTGAATTCCAGCCTGAAGAGCTTTTTATGACGGGCATTTGTGGTAGTTTATCGAACAAAGTGAAGAATGGTCATATCGTTGTAGCTCTTCATACTTTACAGCATGATGTGCCAGCTGCTGGAACGGGAGAAGATCAGTTTAATTTATATACTGGGAGAACAGCGCCAATTGAAACAACGAAAGTGCTTGTCAGACAAATAAAGAAAATGCGTTTTCATGAGCCAGTTCATTTTGGAACAATTTTATCCGGCGACCAACCTATTCGCAGTCCAGAAATGCGCTATCTGTTACATACTGTATATGGGGCATTAGCAGTTGATCAAGAAATAGCTGCTTTTGCCTATGTATGCCGTGCAAATAAAAAGCCATTCTTATGTTTAAAAGTAGCTTCTGATCAAGCAAATGATAAAGCAGAAGAAGAAAAAAACATCTTTAAACGATTAGCGTGTGAGAAATCTTGCGAACATTTAATTTCTTTTTTACGAATGCACAAGAGAACTATAAATAACATATAAAGGAGCCTCATACGAGATATGGGAACAAAGGATACAATAGCGGTGATTAGTGCAAATGGAAAAGCTGGAAAATTTCTTGTAGACCAAGCGTTACAGGAAGGATATCAAATACGAATTTTAACGCGACATCCAGAGAAAATGTGGAAATTATAAAGGGAGATGCGCGTAATTGCTATGCCATACAAGAACTGCTTCAAGGTTGTCAAGCTGTTATTAATGCTGTAGGTCAGCCTAAAAAAAAGAGTCTTACATATTCAGTGCCGTGACAAGTCATATTTTAAAAGTAATGAATATAAAATAAAACGGTATATTTTAATTTCTGAAGGATCATTAGATAAAAGGAGATCAAAAAAGTATCCTAAACAAAATAGGAGCCGTATTATTTCAGTTGTTTTTTCAAAAGATGATGAGTAATAAATATAAAGAATTACGCCTTCTACAACATAGCGATATAGATTGGACAGTTGTTAGATTACCTTTTGTTGTAGAAGGAACAGGTATTGAGCGATCAAAGAGAATGTAGTAGATGTACCAGGAATTAAAATTCAAAATGGAGATATCGCCCCTTTTGTTATCAAGCAAATTAAAGATCGTATATATGTACAAAAGTGTCCATTCATTTCAAATTAAGAAAAATATAAGATATATGTTTTATTATAAAAGCATAAAGGTATAATCCTTTATGTTTTTATTTGTTAATGATGGAATTTGAGAAATATGTTTTAGCAAGCTCCTTTTATACAACCAGTTGAATTAATAGCCGAAAATAAATTATTTATTATATAATTATTATCATATAAAAGATGATTTTAAACAAAATAAAAGGATGGATTTTTATATCTTATATCTTCTTTGTTGACTCTCACACTATGTCATTGTTTAAGCTAGAGTTGAGCTTCGAAATAAATGGAAATTACAGGAGGAACAAATGTTTAAAATAGGGGATTTTTCAAAACTTTCTTCAATTAGCATTCGAATGTTGAGACATTACGATAATATGGAGTTATTGCAGCCTGAAAAAATAGATGCGCAAACTGGTTATCGTTATTATTCAGCAGCACAATTATAGAAAGTAAATCAAATTCAAAATTTGAAGGATATGGGATTTCGTCTCACTACTATTAAAGAAATATTAGAAAATAATAATATAGAAATTATGACAGAACATTTTGTTCATCGTACGTCTCAAATAAGAGAAGAAATGAAAGCCCTTCAAAAACAATTGCGACTTCTCGAAGACTCAATGAAAATAATGAGAGAGGATGTTATTGAAATGAACTATCATGTTTCTTTGAAAGAGATACCTAGAAGGAAAGTAGCAAGTGTTCGAAAAGTGATTCCATCTTATCATTGTGAAGGAGAGTTATGGAATATATTGATGCAAGAAATAAAACGACAAAATATAAATATAGCGAATCCAAGGCATAGCTTAGCTATATTTCATGATAATGAATAGAAAGAAAAAGATGTAGATGTAGAAATACAGATAAATGTGACAGGGGAATATGAAAATACGAAAGAAGTCATATTTAAAAAAGTCGATTCATCTTTTGTTGCCTCTATTACAGTTAGCGGAAGTTATGAACAAATGACAGCAGTTAACGAAGCTGCGGCAAAATGGATTGAATCTGAAAAATATAAAATTACAGGGCCGATGTTTAATATTTATCACGTGAGTCCAGCGATGGAATCTGATCCTACGAAGTGGATTACAGAAATTTGTTATCCAGTGAAAAAATGAATAATCGTTACAATTGTTTCATTATATTCATGGGTTTGTTTGTGATACCCTATAAGTTAACAAGAACGCTGCGAATAGGAAATCGAACTTATATAGAGAGTATAAATAACCATCAATAATGACAGTTTTTCCCTTTAAGTATTTTTGCACAGGTTGCACTTATGATTATGTTTGGATTCGTACACAAATTTTCTAGTAATTTTTCTTCTGCATTGTTTGTTCAATTTGTTTTCGGAACTTTTTTAACGACTCTTGCGGTTACAGCGCTTCCGCAGTGGCTTTCTTTTACTATTAAAAATCAAATTTTCGCACTATGTTTAGGCATGCTAGGTGGATTTATTGGAATGACTGCCGGGTTGTTTCCAACTGCGATTAGACGTATATTTATTTGGACTTATTACTTGGAACTTAGCCGGGTTGCTTATTTATACAAGGACTCCTTAAGTGCTTACATAGTCCAGTCGATCAATCTTTGGAATGTCATCGTTACAGTAGCTTTAGCTATCTTATTCTATATTATCGGAACCGCTTTATCAAAAGATTGCTCTACATATCATTTTATTGTACAAGATAACGAGGAATTCCAAATGAAAAAATAGCTGAAATTACCGAATTACCTTATTCTTCAAAAAGAAAACAAACGGTTCAAGAAGGGCACAGCCTAGACATTCCAATGGTAGCAAGAATTATGCAGGCTCAGCAAGGACAGCTTATTCTAACAAACAACGAAAATCAAAAAGGTTTACAAGTTGTTATGGAATTACCTTTACACTCACTTGTCTAAGCAAAACAAGAGATTAGAAGGCTTCAAAGCATTTTTTCAAGAAAACTTTGTGGTCTTTTCATACTTCAATTTATAATAATATACTTCACAAGAAAATGCCCTCCTAATGAAAAAGTATTGCAATTATAACTTTAAAAATGCAGATTTAGGAAATGTTGTTTCTTTTGAGAAACCAAGAGAAGTTAGCAATTCAAACTAAAACTTTAACAAAGTTTTTTGAAAATTAATCTTGTTAATACCAATTAGTTTTCAAGTTTTTCTAACTGTATTGTCTCAATTAAAAGATGGCATTGCTAGCATATAGCGATTTGTAAACGAATTCAGAAGGGAAGGGTATATGTCGACTATTTATCATGGGATTACTTTAAAAACTATTTTAAGTAATAAGTTTTTATTTTGCTTAATATGGATTTGAGTCAATAGCAACAATTGTTAAAGAGTATAATCAATTAAAGAAGGAATTAAAAAGCAAGAACAAGGAGATTAAAACACATTTTTTTGAATATAAGGATGATGATTTTGTTCAACTTAAATTGTTATAAAAGGTATATTTGTAATCGAACGACAACTTATATTTTAATTTTGCAGAATAATATATATGAGAGTAAATAAAAGAGGAAAATTATTGTTTGTATTTATAATGAATGTCAAATTACAGGAGAGGTTTCTAAAAAAGAATGTTACTCTAGCAGATGGTATGATTACTCTAAGCGACAAGGGAGCTAACTATTTAGTAGATGAGTTAAAAAAATATTTAGTCAAGTGGGTTCCTGCTAGTTTTTCATAAAGTGACACTTTAATCAGTGGGGGATTTTCTTCATCCCCCACTGATTATTAATTGAACCAATCGGGTTGCTCGTTAATGCGGGATAAAGTGTAATAAACCTCTTGCAAGTGTATGTTGTTCTATTAAGATTTATTGTTAGGGAAAATTTTTATATACTTATCTTTTCCCTAACAATAAGATTATATGTAATAATTATATTGTGGACATTCTGGAACTTAAATATACCAGTTAATAATTAGTCCTGCATGAACTAAGCCACCACCAAATCCGTATAAAACTAATTTTTGATTATTAATTAGCTTCTCTTCTTTTATAGCTAAATCTAATGCTAATGGTATTGAAGCGGCTGAAGTGTTACCAAAATACTCTGCGCTAGTTAATGTTTTTTCTAGTGGATATTCCATTTTATCACACATAGATTCTATCATTCGAAGGTTAGCGCTATGTGGGACAAACCAATTAATTTCATGTAAATCCATTCCTACTTTATTAATTAATGTCTTTACACCAATTGGTACATTTTTAACAGCCCACTTATAAATTTCTCTTCCGTTTTGTACAAGATATGGAGTGTCAGTTAAGTCAATGTCACTCATCTTTTTAGATAAACCAACTTTATACAAGTGAATGCCTCCATCGCCATAAGACCCCATATGAGAAGACAAAAAACTAGGGTTATTTTCATCATATTCAACTAAAGCGACGCCTGCCCCATCCCCAAATAGGATACAGTTAGATCTATCTGTATAATCAGTTATTTTAGATAACGTTTCTGCTCCTATAACTAATATTTTTTTGTTCATTTTAGATGTAATTAGACTATTGGCTAGCTGTAAACCGTAAACAAAACCAGCACAGGCTGCATTTAAATCTAGAGCTCCACAATTAGGGATACGTAATTGTGCTTGTATTTGGCTAGCTACGCTGGGGAAAGCATAGTCAGGAGTAGATGTAGCCACTAGAATCAAATCAACATCTTCAATTGATTTGTTGTATCTATTCATTAAATTTTCTACTGCTTTTATCCCTAGGTTAGTAGTAAATTGGGTAGGGGATGCGATTCTTCTTTCTTTGATACCTGTACGTCGAACAATCCATTCGTTATTAGTATCAACCATTTTTTCTAAATCATCATTGTTTAAGATCTTTTCAGGTACATAAGATCCTAATGCAGTAATACGAGCTTTTGACAAAATGTCTTCTAGCATGTGCATATTTATCACACTCTTTCTGTTTGGAATTTCTTAATAAATAAGTGAAATTGGATTAAAAATGAATAATTCCAAAAATTAATACCAGGTACTATTAATAGATATAATAACAATTGTGTAAAAAATGTCAATACATTAATGAAATATAGTGCGAAAATTAATACAAAATAAATTTTCTTTATATTATAAATATTGACAAAAGTATGAATTGTTTATATAATCCGTTTTGTTATTGAAAATATGAAAAAATAATCTAATAGTTAGGTTGGATTTTTTCAATTACGAAATATTACAATAAATATTAGGAGCTGATAATATGAGTTTGGACGTTATTGAGGTATTGAGAAATATTATTGAAACAGAGAGTAAAAAAGAAATTTCTAGTTTAAAAGAAGATATGACTTTTACTAATTTAGGGATTGAATCTATGGATAAAATTCGTATTGTGATACAAGTTGAGAGGAAGTTCGGAGTTGAATTTTCTGAAACAGATGCAGCTAATATTGAAACTATTGGCGATTTAGTTCATTTTATTAAAACTAATGGTTCTGAGGTGAAATAATGGATATAAAACAAAGAGAAGTTGTCATCGTTGGTGCTGGAGTATCTGGAAGTTCCACAGCGATAAGATTATTAAAACAGGGTATTAGACCATTAATGATAGACAAGGCCATTTTTCCTAGGGAAGTAGTAGGAGAAGGTTTGTCTCCTGTTATTTGTGAATATTTAAAAGAGTTGGATGTTTTGGAAGAAATTAATCAAGGGGGATTTTTGAAAAAAAGTTCATTGCAATTAGTATCTCCTTCAGGGCATAAGTCTTATGCTGCTGTAGATTTTAATAAGGATATTTATAACGATAGAGTTCATTCGTCACCGTGGGGATTTAACGTCAGACGTAAAGATTTTGACATGGTTCTATTTAATAAAGCTAAAGAACTAGGAGCAGAAATCCTAGAGGGAACGTCGTTGAAGAAAATTTTGACTGATGAGAATGGAAATATTAATGGAGTGGTTATAACTAATATCGATGGAAATGATGTGGAGATTAAAACCAATTTGGTAATCGATTGTTCAGGAAGAACATCGCAATTAGCAAAACAGTTTAAATTGAGAGCCCCATTAGAAAATATTTTTGATGGACAATGGGCTAACTATGCTATTAGATGTTATTTTAAAAATGTAAATTTAGAACCATTAAAAAGAGACGTACAGGATTATGATCTTGCCACAGTAAACATATTACCAGATGCGGATTGTTGGTATTGGGTTATTCCATTGGAAGAAAATTTATTTAGTATTGGATTTGTGGCTAGAAGTAAAACAAAAAATATATTAGACGGGTATAATGATAAACTTAAAGCTTATAGAGAGTTAATAGAAAAACATCCAGTATTAAATGAAGTTGTAAAGGACGCAGAAATGTTAAATGATGTTGCTGTTACATCTAGGCTTGGCCATATGAACACTAAGATGGCGGGTAATGGATTTATGTGTGTGGGAGACGCGGGTTTCTTTGCCGACCCGGCATGGGCAACTGGGGTTACAGTAGCCTTGTTAACTTCAAAAAAAGCAGCTGAGGTCTGTGAAAAAGCAATTCAATCAAAAGATTTTAGTTACAAAATATTAAACGAGTATGAAGTGTTCTATCGTAATTATCTTAACAATCCTTTTAATAGTATACGTGCATATAATACATATTATAATGACACGGAATATGTAGACTTTTTAGTAAAGCGTTTAGCTGAAAAGCCTGAGGAAATGGACTTAATCGTAGCGGTGTTATTTGACTATGTTAGTCATAATAAATTTACAACATGGACTTTTAATGTTTTTAAAGACTACGTAGCCACAACAAGTAAGTTTCCTGTGGTGAATAAGGTGGCACAAATCGATTTTAATTCACAAAAAATTCAATCTACTTTAGTGTGAGTAGTTTTAGAGGAGAAAATGAGATGAAAAAAAAAGCGATTGTAGTTGCTGGTGGAGCATCTGGTATAGGGTTTGAATTAATGCAAAATTTATTGAAAAATGGATTTCATGTTATTAATCTCGATAAGAATAAATCCAGTATTGGTCAAGTAGAACGTTATGTAGAATTTATTGTTGATTTGAATGATCCAGAAAGAATAAAAGGTGTAGTACAAAAATTAGTTACTGAAGATTATGAAATAGAAGGATTAGCAATTATCGCAGGTATCGGTTATGTTACACCTTTTTTTGATTTAAGTCCAGTAGAATTTAAATCTCAAGTAAATGATAATTTACAAATTGTATTTAATGTTTGTTATTCAGTCATTCCATTTTTGATTTCAACAGCTTCCATAGTAACTGTCGGATCGACAAGCGTATATGGTTTTGCTGGATCCAGCGTCGCTTATGCAGCAGCGAAGGCTGGAGTAATTGGATTAACAAAAAGTTTGGCTCATGAATTGGGGGGGAGGGGAATAAGAGTGAATTGCGTCATTCCAGGGGCAGTTGACACTCCTCTTTTGAAAAAACTTTCAACTTCTACGGAAAGGAATACAATGGCTAGATTTTCAGCTTTAGGAAAAATAGCTAAACCTGATCAAGTAGCTAAAACTATTTATTTCCTACTGGGAGGGGATTCAGCACATATCACGGGGCAAACTCTAGTAGTAGATGGTGGATTATCTCTAGCTTATCGTCCAGCATATATGTAATATTCAAAAAATCAGTTACCCGTTTCCAGGGTAATTGATTTAGTGGAATGGAGAGTATAAATGATAAATAAGCTACAGTATGAATGTGTAAATGAAAAACATACAGAACGGGTTGTTTTTTTAAATCCACTGGGGGCTACATCTCAGGTATGGGATTTATATAAGAAATCCCTGATCAACGATTTTGAAATAATATTAATAGATTATCCAGGATTTCAAAATACCGAATACCATTATGTATCAAGTATTCAGGAATTAACCCAATTGGTCACAAATACAATCAATGAACTTGATGAAAAACCCTTACATTTAATTGGGTATTCTTTTGGGGGGTATGTGGCTCAAAATTTAGTTATGAATAGCAATTTAAATGTTAAAACTTTAACACTAATTGGCTCTTCAAAAAAAGTATTTAATCAAGGTGAATCTTTAACCAGTGAATGGATAAAAATATTAAATCATATGGGGCTAGAAACTTTTTTAAAACAGCTAGCATTGTGGAGTTTTCACACTAAGACTTTTGAAATAAATCCACATACCATGCGAATGTTTACTATTTCTAGTATAAGAGGATGCTCGGATAAAAGAGTTTATGAAAATCAACTAGAACTAATTACTAACTATAAGACTAATATGGAATTGGAAAAAATTCGTGTTCCTAGTCTTATAATTTGTGGAGAATATGATAATTTGTACCCGAAATTTTGTTCGGAAGAATTAAAAAATTCAATAAAAAATGCAAGATTAATAGAGGTGAAAGATGTAGGACATGCTGTTCCCTGGGAGGATCCTAAAAAAGTATTGGGAGAAATATATAATTTTTTGAGGGTGAATAATAAATGATTGATACAAAATTTAAAAGCATCATTGAAGTAATGGAATCATATATAGAGAGAAATTTAATTCAAACCGGACAGAGTTTTTTTAATAGTAAAGATAAAACATTTGATTATATTAGCTATACGGACTTATCCTCTCAAGCTTTCAGTATAGGTGCTAAGCTAATAGATAGGGGTGTTGAGCAAAGGAATTTATGTATGATTGTATGTTCAAACCCAAAATACCAGGTTTTATACTTTTATGCTTGTTTATCTATTAATGCAATTCCTCTAATAATTCCAAGTCCTAAGGTATTAAGTGGAAATGATTCTTTACTTAAAAAAATTAGATATTGGGCCAATAATAAGTTTTCAAGCAGAACATTCATTTTAGTTGAAGAAGCTAATGTTTTTGAAATTATTGCTTCTCAGTACAGCCCATTAAAGGTTATTAAATGTGAAGAGATGGAGTATTCAAATTTAAGAAAAGAAAGACCTATTAATCATACACCATCCGCTAATGATATTGCTTACTTTCAAATGACTAGTGCATCTACTGGTGATGGAAAAGCTGTAGCAATATCTCACGGTAATATCATTGATAACATAAATGGTATACACAATGCAGTAAAGTGTAAACAATCTGAGAAGGTATGTAGTTGGTTACCACTTTATCATGATATGGGATTAGTGGGTGCTGAATTATTTAGTTTTTATCATGGTTTCGATTTATTTTTGATGTCACCTTATGAGTTTTTGCGTAAACCTATAAGATGGTTAGAAACAATAAGTAATAATAAATGTACATTATCTCCGTCACCTAATTTTGGTTTTGAATATGCTTCTAGATATATCAACTTAAATAGAGTAGAGGATTTAGATTTATCAAGTTGGAAAGCAGGGCTTAATGGAGCAGAACCCATTCGGTCTAAAACGTTATCTGAATTTTATGTGAAATTCAAAAGATATGGTTTTGAACCTAATGCTATTTTACCAGTATACGGATTAGCAGAAGCTACACTAGCGGTAACATTTTCAAAAGTTGGAGAAAAGCCTATGTATGTAATCGTAGAGAAAGGGTCTGTTAAATTAGGAACTAATATTGTTATTAAATCTTCAGGGGTATTTGATCCTCTAAATCCACCTAACATTAACCCGAAAAGTGAAATATTATCTTTCTCAGTGGGTACTGCAATACAAGGACTAAAAGTACAAATAATTGATGAATTACAAAACATTAATAATGAAGAATTAATGTGTGGTGAAATATCAATTCTTGGAAACTCAATAGCAATTGGGTACATTACAGCAGAAAAGAAAGATATAGAAAGCTTTGAGAAAAAAATTAATACTGGTGATTTAGGGTTTATTTATCAAGGTAATCTATATGTGTTAGAGCGAATAAAGAATTTAATTATTAGAAATGGTGAGAACTATTTATCGAGTGATCTAGAAAATTATTTATCTACGATTCTTGGATTACCGGAAGCTAATATAGCTGTTTTTGAAGAGGATTTATTTAATGCAGAGAGTAATATTATAGCTCTAATAGAAATAAAGCCTACACATGATATTGAATCAATTTGTGAAATTTTACAAAATAATGAAGTTATAGATTTACCAATTAATAGACTTATACTAAGTCATAAGACAAAAATACCTAAAACTACAAGTGGGAAAAAAAGACATTTTTTGTGCAGAGAATTGTTAAATAATGAAAAGATTGATGTAGTTCAAGAAATCATTTTATAGGATGGTGAAAAATGTTTAAAGAAATTGACATAAACCTAAAACAAAAGCCCTCTTCTTATTATCAAAGAGAGATTAGAAAAAAATTACCTAAAGAGATTTTTAAGAATAATCCTCAAAGATTACTATGGTTATTTTTTCATTTATTATTAATCATTCTTTGGAGTTCTATCATTATCTATACACAGAATATATTAATTCGGTTATTATGTTCAATATTAATTGGAAATAGTTTAGGTACATTAGGTTTTTTAGGGCACGAGATACTTCATGGAACTGTAATTAGGGGAAAGAAGGCTATGCTATTTTGGGGCGGAGTTTGTATGCTTCATTGGGGATTACCTCCACAAGTTTGGATTGCATGGCATAATAAACAGCACCATCATCACACTAATAAATGGTTCGATGATCCAGATTGTTTTGGACCGGTAGGGATGTATAAAAAAAGTCGTTGGGTTCAGTTTATGGAAAAGTTAACTCCAGGATCTGGTACGAAGCGAAGCTATGGGTTTTTATTCTACTGGTTTTCTTTGCACACAGTTTATAATATTATGAAAAATCCTAAGGCATTTAAACTGGAAAAAAACCGCAAATATGGATTGATGTATTTTATCGGTGTCTTTATTGTTTGGTTATGTGTATCAAGCTTATTAACCAATCAAGGGTGGATTTTTTTACTGTTAATTCCATTAACAATAAGTAATTTCGTTATGATGAGTTATGTAGCTACGAATCATTTTATAAGTCCTTCAACGGATAATGTAGTAGATCCTTTAATTAATACATTAACTGTACGTTCTAATAAATTTGTTGAAAAAATGCATTTACAAAATAATTTTCATATCGAGCATCATTTATTTCCTGATATAAATCCTTCACAAGCAGAAAAAATTAGGAATGTATTAAAAGAAAGGTGGCCCGAGAGATATCAGGAGATGCAACATATGGAGGCTTTGAGGTTAGTGTATAAAACTCCTAGATTCTATAGTAAATATACAGAATTGGAGAATCCAAGAACAGGTAAAAAATCAGAGACACTACTTTCTCATTATTTGGATATATAAATTACTAATAAATAAATCTAAGGAGAATGTAACGTATGGGAAACATGGATTTTCTTCTTCGGGGAACAGTAGCTTTACTTTTAATCTTATTCACTTCAAGGGTTTGTGGAGCTTTAGCATTAAAAATAAAACAACCACGTGTAGTAGGAGAAATGGTGGCAGGAATTGTACTTGGCCCATCATTATTTGGACTATTATTTGGTGATTGGCAACAATCTATCTTTACTCCCCAGGTTAGCACATTATTATCTTTTCTGAGTAATTTAGGTCTAGCGTTTTATATGTTTACAGTTGGAATGGAGTTAGACTATAAATTATTTTCTAAAGATAATGTAAAAAAGGCTGGATTTTTAGCTATTTCAGGGATTGTTACTCCTTTAGTTTTAGCTGTACTTACAGCAATAATGCTATATGAACAGCTCAGTCTAAAAAGTGTTCCTATATTAACTTTTGCCTTATTTATGGGTGGAGCTCTTTCGTTAACGGCCTTTCCAATGTTAGCTAGGATACTTCAAGAAAGAAATTTGACAAATACTAGGATGGGCTCTCTTACGATTATTGCTGCAAGTATTGATGATGTGAGTGCGTGGATTCTTTTAGCATTGATTAATGCTCTAGCACTGTCTAACAGTTTTATTGGTGGAATTAAAACAGCTATATATGGTGCAGTTTTTACGCTTATTTGCTTATGGATAATTAGACCTTTTTTAAATAAGTATATTATGAGGTTAGAGAGGAGAGGTGAGATAGGGGAAGGGACACTGGCTTTAGTAATTATGTTAATACTGGGAGGAACATGGTATACGGACTATGTAGGAATATATTCAGTGTTTGGTGGCTTTATATTAGGTTTAGCAATGCCACGTACACCACTTTTTAAAAAATATATATCAAATAATTTAATAAATATTACAGTTGTATTCTTGGTACCTATCTTCTTTACTAATTCAGGATTGAAAACTAATTTTAGTAATCTTATGAACATTGACTCTTTCATACCATGTCTTATTATTTTATTAGCTTCATTTGCTGGTAAATATGGAGGAGCTACTTTAGCCATGAAAAAAATAGGATTTAGTTGGAGAGAAGCTTCGGCTATTGGTGGACTTATGAATGCCAGAGGGCTAATGCTTTTAATATTTATTAATCTAGGAATTAGTTACAATTTAATTTCTCAAGAGTTATTTTCCATATTAGTTTTAATGGCAATCATTTCAACAGCTGCTGCGATGCCAATCTATAATGCTTCGTTACCTAATTCTTATGAAGAAAAAATTAAGAAAGAGGTACAAATAACATCAAAACCAGTTCTAAGTAAATAAATTGAGGTGTTTACATGGAAAACTTTAAAATGAAAAATAAGGGACTGGGTCTCGTGAAGCCTGTAAAAGAATTAATTTTAGAACAAGCTAAGTTAGACCCTTTTACATGGTTTAAAGAAATGAGAAACAATACTCCAATAAGATATGATGAAGAAAGAGGTTGCTGGGATGTTTTTAACTATAATGATGTTCTTAATATATTAAAAGATTATAATAATTTTTCGTCAGATCGGCCAGAGCCGGTTCTAGTAAGCAGTATTATTCGTATGGATCCCCCTAGGCATACACAAATGAGAGGGATTATTTCAAATGCTTTTACGCCAAGGCTAATTAAAGACCTTGAACCTAGGATACAGGATATAGCTAAAATATTAATTAATGAAACACTACCTAATGAAGAAATGGAAGTTATTCAGGATTTTTCTTATGCTTTAGCTATTATTGTTATTGCAGATTTATTGGGTGTACCATCAGAAGATCATTATCTTTTTAAAAAATGGTCGGATATTATTGCCAAGGGGGCCAACGATGATAGTCCTAACGCTTTAAGAGAAGTTATACGTGAAAAAAACGAGGTAAGAGAAGAATTAAATGTATATTTTTCAAAGATTGTAAGTCGTAGAAAAGAAAATCCGAAAAATGATTTAATAACAAAATTAGTAGAAGCAAGAATTGAGGGTGAGGGATTAACCCAAATAGAAATATTAGAATTTTGCCATTTACTATTAGTTGCTGGAAATGAAACCACTACTAATTTAATTGCAAATTTGATTAGAAGAATAGCAGAAGATGATAATTTAGAGAATCAATTAAGGTTAAATCCACATCTTATTAAAAACGCCATAGAAGAAACATTAAGGTTTTATCCCCCAGTATTAAATACTAGTAGATTCGCTGCTAATGATTTTAATCTGCGTGGTCATCAAATAAAAAAAGGGGATCAGGTTATATTGTGGATTGCATCAGCGAATCGTGATGAGAAGCAATTTAAAAACCCAGATACCTTTGATATCAACCGAGTATCAATTAAGCATCTTACTTTTGGTCAAAGTATTCACTTCTGTTTAGGAGCGCCTTTAGCAAGACTGGAGGCAGAGATAGCGATTCAAACGTTATTAAAAATGGTAAGAGATATTAAGTTTAGTAATAGTAAACTTAATCCAATTCAGAGTTGTTTAGTGTATGGATGTACAGCGTTGCGAATTAAATTTAAGGTATCCGAATGAAAGAGTTGAATTTTTTTAAATGTAAACAAGTTATCGAAAATAATAACATTCATATTTGGTTAATAAATTTGGAAATATACAAAAAGGAAATAAATAATTTGAAGGCAATTTTAAATTCAGATGAATTATCTAAATCAGAGGCTTTTTATTATCGAAGCGACCAAGAAAGATTTATTGTGGGTAGAGCTATACTACGTATAGTATTAAGTTACTATTTAGATATCCTTCCGAAAGATATAGTTTTTTATTATAATCATTATGGAAAACCATACATACTAACTAATACTATAGATTCTTTGGAATTTAATATTACTCACTCAAATGAAATGCTTGCTATTGCGATCGCTAATAGAAGTGTTGGGATTGATATTGAATATATGTATTGTGGTAGAAATTTAGAAGAGTATATGGAGAGTTTATTCACTACTTATTTACAGAAGGATTTAAGAATGAACACGAGTGAAGAAAAACAAAAAATACTTTTGAGACTTTGGACAGTATTAGAATCTTACGTAAAAGCAACGGGTAAAGGAATAAGATATCCCTTAAGTACTGATATAAGAAATATAGTAAATCAGCATACGAAAAATCTTATTAATTCTAATTTTGAGATAAGTATAGATACTTGTTTTTTATTTAAAAAGATTGAAATCAAGGATTATATCTGTACTTGTTGTATTTTAGAACCTCTTGATAAATTTATCATTTTTAGAGATGAATTTATATTAGAGTTACCATACTATTTCGAGAAAATTGTACGCTAAGGAATTTATAAGGGTTATAGAGATTTGATGAGCGTTTTGCAACAATTTATAAACGTGATAAATTTAGATTATATAGGGAAGCAAGTTATTCCTTCTAATTTTATTGCTAAATCTCTTAGAGTTAGTACAGTCATATGGACACAACTGAGTTCAGTCCTTACAATGGGTTTCAAGGAGGAAGTGTCCGTATGACAAACAAGAAATTTAATAAAGAGTTTAAAAAATGATTGTTGATATATCATTCGGGACAACCTGTCAAACAATTAAGCAGCGAGTATGGCGTATCAGAGGTAACCGTTTATAAATGGATTAAAGTATATTCTCCTATCACATCAGTTGATGAAGACGAAATAACACTAAAAGATCTAAAAAGAATGAAAAAAGAAAACATTCGTTCCATTATCTTAAAAAATACAAACCACATTTATCAAGATCAACTGTAGAAGAACGGACAAATCTATTAAAACAGGACTTCTCTACAACAACAATTAATGAAAAGTGGGTGGCGGATATCACCTATATTCATACGCAAAAAGAAGGCTGGTGTTGCCTTACATCTGTGATGGATTTGTATTCTAAAAAATTGTTGAATATTCATTTTCACGAAATATGACAACAAATCTTATGGTAAAAGCGTTAGAAAACGCTTACTATACATGGAAACCACCAAAAGGTCTCATTCTACATACTGACTTAGGAACGCAATATACAAGTCAGGAATTTCAAACCTTACTCGCGAGTTATAAAATCAGACCTTATATCGAGGGATGGTATAACCGCAAGAGAATTCATAGTAGCCATTGGCTATAAAACTCCCCAAGCAATAGAAAATCTAGCTAAAAAAGTAGCTTAGATTTAACTTTGTTGTGTCCAAAATATTGACTCAAATCCACCTTTATTTTTGTAGTTATTTTTTTACTATAAACCTACTTGTACCACATACCCTTCAAGATAAACTAATATGACTCAGGCTTCACCTAGGATTTTCCCCTACAAGTATAAAAAAATTTTTTTACCATCTGCACAAGAATTAAATCTTATACGTATATTTAAATTAGAACGATTGTACTAATGATAAGGAGGGGATTTA
Organism: Bacillus cereus group sp. BfR-BA-01522; assembly: GCF_022662635.1. Lineage (NCBI taxonomy): Bacteria > Bacillati > Bacillota > Bacilli > Caryophanales > Bacillaceae > Bacillus > Bacillus cereus group sp. BfR-BA-01522. Next base: position 287,253 of record NZ_JAKUDY010000003.1, read on the forward strand.
TTTGAATAAAAGGCGTTATGATAGCGAAGTTACAAAAAAGGATATTATGGAGCATGCCTCTCTTTTGTTTTCTCAAAAAGGATATAATCAAACATCAGTCGGGGATATTGCAAAAGCCTCTGGTTACAGCAAAGGACATATATATTATCATTTTAAAAACAAAGAACAATTATTTGTTCTCTTAGCACAAGAAACTATGCAAAATTGGTATGAAAAATGGGCAGCAAAAGAGTCTACTTACTCAACAGCAACTGAAAAACTATACGGTATGGCAATTCATGTCCTTTATAATTACCAAACGCCTTTATTAAAATCAGGCCAAGAGTTTTCTTCAAACCCAAAATCTAGTTCTGAATCGGTCAAGAAATTATTCGATTTAGCAATTGTACCAATGAGTACTTATCGAGCAATTTTACAAGAGGGAATCGAAAAAAATGAGTTTGAAGATGGAAATCTAGATGAATGGACTATATTGCTAGGAACATGGCTTGGGGGGTTATGCCAGCTTACGAATACAGAAGAGTTGAAAGCGCTAGAACCTCTGTTTAGCCAAGCGATTACAATCTTTTTAAAATCTATAAAGAAAGGGGGAAATGAAAATGAAGATTGGGTTAATCGGTGACAGTTTAACTGAAGGTCGTCCAGGAGTGTCTTTTGTTAATATAGTAAAGCGAAAATATCCAAATATCAAATTTTTAAACTTTGGTAAACCAGGGGAAACAGTTAAAAGTTTGCATACACGATTATCGAAGACAAAATTAGAATCAAATTTTGTCTTAATTTTCCTTTGGATTGGTACTAATGATGTTTATTCAAAATTATTGAAGGTGCAAGCCCAACCAATTGTAGAAGATCACCGAGAATTTAATGATTATTTCAGCAAAATGCTAAATATGGTCATTCCTTTTTCTAAGTATGTTGTTGTGGTCTCACCGGCAATAGTAGGAGAAAATTTAAACAATCAACCAAATTGCGAGTTAAGGGATTTGTCTTCTGTTATTGAAAATATCTCGAAACAATATTCAAATGTTAGTTTTCTGGATATTCAGTCAGTCTTTGAGGAACGACTGGCTAATGTGCACAGTTCAGACTACATTAGCACAAGTGTTATGACAGTGATGAAGGATGTACTTTTTTATAGAAATCCAGTTCGAATCGATCGATTATCCCGTAAACGAGGACTTCATTTGACTTTAGATGGTATTCATTTAAATAGTGAGGGTGCTTTATGTGTGGCAGAGAAATATGCATTGATGATAGATCAACTTTTATTCGCTAAAAGTAGTACCATTCAGTCACAAAAATAAATGAATTTATGGGGGATTGAAATGGAAGAAAATAAAAAGGGTGCTATTGTAACAGGTGGCGCATCAGGAATTGGCAGAGCTATTTGTAATGAATTATCTTCTCAAAATGTATTTATAGTTATCACTGATATTAATAAGAGGGAAGGAAAAGCGTTTGAAGAAAAGCTTAACCAAGATGTTTTAACTTCTAGATTTATGTATTTAGATGTTACTGATTACAATTGTGTGGAACGTGTAATAAAAGAAATATATGAAGAATTTGGCAGGTTAGACTATCTATTTAATAATGCTGGAATCTCTATGTATGGTGAATTGTATGATATGTCGATAGAAAACTGGAAAGAAATCATTGATATCAATTTATGGGGAGTTATTTATGGTACTCAAATAGGATATAAGATTATGAAGGAGCAAGGATTTGGACATATAATTAACACCGCATCTGCCGCAGGGCTTGGTCCATCTCCTATAGCTTCAGCTTACTCTACAACTAAACATGCTATTGTAGGTTTAACAACCTCTCTTCATTATGAAGCGGAAGAGTTTGGTATTAAAGTAAGCATACTTTGCCCATAAAAACTTGCAAAAATCGCCATCAATGGAGTCCATAAAAATAAACTTATAATCTGCCCTATGCCACTACGCAAAACAATGGATGTCATATTTACAATCTTCCCTTCAATGCATCATGCATTAGGAAGGTTTATTTGCAAAGTAGTTAGAGAAACGAAAGAATCATCTGACTCAAATTTATAATTACTTCCTATAAAGTATATCATTCCATTCGGCAATCTTCTATGCTTCGATTATCGGAACGCTCCTGAGTCACTGACAATCGTATTTTGGAATCATGAAGAAGATGATGTAGAAAAGAAGCAGTATATCCAGTTTGTTCAACTTTTCAACAATTGCTTGATAGTTTACGTGCTTGTCTTAGATTTATCTATTAATTAATAAAACCTATACTTAAATATTACAATCATAAAAATAGTGTTACATTTTTAAATAAAAAGGTGTAATTAATAATATTAAAAGACAAAATGTTGAAAGTTTAATTAAAAATCACTTTGAGCTGATTACCAAATATTATAATGATAGGGAAAAAGAACTAATTCATAGTTTACAATTTGAAAAACTATGAATTAGTTTGAATTAATTTATTAGGGGGAAGGCATGTATGAAATCAACTGGAATTATCCGAAAAGTGGATGAACTTGGAAGAATTGTTATCTCAAAAGAATTAAGAGACATGTTAGATATTGGCATTAAATCACCTTTGGAAATATTTGTAGAAAATGAAAGGATCGTTTTAAAGAAATATGTACCTTACAACACTTGTCAAATAACAGGGGAAGTATCGAATGATAATATTTCACTTGCAAATGGTAAAATTATTTTAAGTCCTGAAGGGGCAAAATATTTAATTCAAGAGTTAGAGAACTATTTAGTAAAATAATGCTTTGATTTCCATTGCTTCATAAATAAGTATTGTATTTTTAGAAATAAAGTGAGATTATTTTATTATCTCTACATAATAATTAGTATTAAAGGCACCAAAAGTATAGATAGATTTCATGATTATCATTTTACATTTTAGTATGCTGTAACTAAATTAGTTTACTGTTTTATGCGCTAATAAAACATGGTTTCACAATTTTAGGAGGTTTTTTTCGAATGAAGTTACGTAAGGTGCAAAGTCTGCTACCAATATCTGCAGCAATGATTACACTAATCTCAAATCCAGTAGAAGCAGATGCTTCAACCTATACTGTCAAAAAAAATGATACTCTAAGTGATATAAGTAACCAATATGGAGTATCCGTTCAATCTCTGAAACAAGCTAACAATAAAACAACTTCTCAAATTTATGCTGGGGAACGTTTAACGATTCCAAATGTATCGAAGCCAAAACAACATACACCACAATATCATGCAGCTGAGTCTCATTCAACATACCAAGTCATTTATCAAGTAAAAAGAGGCGATACATTGGCATCTATCGCGCAACAATACAATGTTTCCATCCAACTTCTTAAACAAAATAATCATATAAACAGTGATAAAATTTATATAGGTCAGCACTTAAAAATTGATACAGGTCTTTCGCTACAAGAAGTCGATTTAATGGCCCGCTTAGTAAATGCTGAAGCTGGGGGAGAGCCGCATAAAGGGAAAGTTGCGGTAGCCAAAGTTGTTTTAAATCGTGTTCATGCAAAGGATTTTCCAAACACAATTACAGGTGTCATTTATCAACCTATTAAAAATGGTTATGCTTTTACACCAGTTACGGACGGAAGAATTAACCAACCCGCTTCACATGAAGCAAAAATGGCAGTAGAAGAAGCACTTACTTCAAAAGGCGAAAATGCCGATTGGTTATATTTTTATAATCCACAAACAGCGACTGATAAATGGATAACAACACGTCAAATCGTTGCGCAAATTGGAAATCATGTGTTTGCTAAGTAAAAAATTCATACTGATTTTACCTATATAAAAGTGATGATACATAACAAAATGCCTACGAATGGTTCATTTCAATCGTAGGCGTTTTGTGTGCCTAGTTATATAAAAAGCAGAATCTTGTAAGTAGGATTCATTTTTTATGTTATAGTATAGATAATCGAATAATTCAGAAAAACAGAAAGATAAGGAGGACTATTTATGGCTGATACGCAAAACAACGGAAATAAAAATTTTTTTAAAAAGCGTTTTTATAATGTGTTAACCTCTATACCTCTTGTAGTGATTGCTTTAATAACAATATACTCATTAGATTTTGGATTTACTCACTTTCTATTATTAACAGGCATTACAACTATTATTTTAATGATTCAATGTATTTACTATTATTTAGCGTGGAAAAATTATACAAGTAATTCTTAAATATAAAATAGATCCCCCTTGTTATTTTTCCAAAAGACACTTAAAAGGAAGTGATATTGTAGCACTACAGATTGATAAGTAAAGGTAATACCTATAAATATATGGAAAAAGTAGAGGCTATAGCTTTTACTTTTATAGCCCTTCCAACAATTCAAGTTCTTTTTCTACAAATAACATCAAATTTTTTATTGTGTCCTCAGAAAAATCAAAGCGGATTCCAGCTGCTTCATACACTTCTTTCAAAGACTTTGAACTCCCCAAAGATAAAGCCTTTTTATAGTTTTGTAGGGCTTCTTTTGGATTTTCTTTATATTGTTTATACATGTTTAATGCACCAATTTGTGCAATCGCATATTCGACATAATAGAATGGCGCTTCAAAAATATGTAGTATAGGCAGCCATCCAGTGGAGATCCAATGTTCATATCCATTTATATTTACTACACTTGACTGATAAGTTTTATATAATTTCAAATACGTGTCATTTCTCTCTTGAATAGTGTGGTTGGGATTTTCATACATCCAGTGTTGAAATTGATCAACGATAACCATTGCGGGTAAATACTTAATAATATTTTCAAAGAAATCTATTTTTGCTTGCTTTAAATTATCTTTATTTGTATAAAATGTATCCCAATGGTCCAATGAAAATAATTCCATTGTCATACTAGCTAATTCAGCAGCTTCCATTGAAATCGTTTGATATTGATGTAACTCTAAATGTTTCATGCATTCATTATGAATACTATGACCCATTTCATGTAGAAAAGTAAGCGCATCATATTGCGTGTAATTCAAATTCATAAAAATAAAAGATAATTGAGAAACGGGTAAATACTCACAAAAGCCACCAGCAGCTTTTCCTTTTCGACTTTCTAAATCTAATAAATTATTTTTATGCATTCGCTTTAACAAATTCGAAAAAGAAGGGTCTAAATCATGCAAAATAGAAGAACTTTTTTCAATCAATTGCTCTTTATTTTTAATAGGTTTTAAAGGTTTTTTATTTGGTGCTACCGCTGCTATATCCCATGGGCGAAGGGCATTTACTTCAAGGGCAGCTTTTTGTTTATGAAGTATTTTATCTAGAAGCGGTACAACATATTTACGGATAGATTCCGCAAGTTTATAGCAATCCTCTGGTGTATAATCAAAGCGTTCATATTTTTTAAACATATAATCACGATAATTATCTAATTGAACATTCTTTGCTTTTTGATGCCGAATTGTAATTAGTCCATTAAAAATAATTTGTAATTCCTTTTCGACAGATAAAAACTTTTCTGAAATAAGAATTTTTGCTCTTTTACGTATAGTTCGATTAGGGTCTTGTAAATAAGACTGCAATTCCGTAATTGTTTTTTCTTTCCCGTCCCATATCTCAGTTAGGCTTCCTGTAATTTCATAGTATTGCGTCACTAATTGATCTTCTTTTACTTCTAGCTCAATGTTTTTTTCGCTAAATAAGGATTGTGCATTTTGAATCTTTTTATCTAGTAGATCATAAGTATCGGGATTAAGTTGCATCCGAAAAGGTGATGCTAAATATTTCTGATCAAACAAGCTTTGATAACGTTTTAAAAGAGGGCGTACATGTTGCTGGTCATGTTCAAACACATTTTTAATTTCATGATTGTCAGTATTACACTGAAAATCGATATAATGAACTCTTAATTGTTCTTCAATTTCCCATATTAATTTTGACTGCTTTTTTAACCAATTCCTAAGATCTTTCTCTGAAGAAATGGGAGTATCTAATAAAGTAGACAGCTCCTGTTCTAATTTTTTTATATTACTTATGTCCATCGTATGAGATTGTGGCATTTATATCCCTCGCTTTTATTTATTCATAAAGATATTCTTCTTTTTTATGTTAATCCCTTTTTTATCCAAACTTTTTGAGTCAAATGCACCGAGAATGATTCTAATTGTGATAGTATGTTAGGAAGAAATTTCTCGCGACATAATTGTTAGAAATACTTAAGTAGACAAGTCTTATTGCTATAACTAGCAGGGGTATCTTTTCGATGTAACATTCGAAAAAGGACAAGCATATACTGTTGATACCCATTAACTTTAGTAACCTCAGCTTTCGTTAATAGGGCATCTCACAATCCCTGAAAAAGAGCACTTACGGAAATAAGTGCTCTTTTCTAAATTTCATTAAAAATGAGACAGTCAACATAGCATTTTCGTTTAACACCGAATAACTCATTCGTAAAGTGATGTAACAGATAAGTTATACCTAATAAAAAGAAGCATCTACTTCGTTTGTTTTTAAATGAATCAATGATCACATATGAAATTGTTAAAAGAAGGAATGGGACAAATGGTTTATTACATATATAGAAAGAGGTTGAAAATCGATGCAGGCTATTAGTATTCGATAATAAAACAGAAATCTTTTATAATATAGGAGGGAGATAAAATTTTTATTAATTATATGATTATACATGGTGATGGGAGTGTTAATAGTTGCGAACAGGGAAAGTGTATCTTTATGTATTTCATACAATGTCAGACTGGGAATATGGATATTTAATTGCTGAACTAAATTCAGGAAGGTGTTTTAAAAAAGATTTAGCACCTTTAAAAGTAATCACAGTAGGAGTTAATAAAGAAATAATCACTACAATGGGAGGATTGAGCATAAAACCAGATATTCCTCTTGATGAATGTACTCTTGAGAGTAAAGATCTTTTAATTTTACCTGGGGGGAATACTTGGAGAGAAGAAATTCATCAACCTATCTTAAAAAAAGTTGGCGAAGCTTTAAAGCTTGGTACTATTGTTGCTGCGATTTGTGGTGCAACTGAGGCTCTTGCGAATATGGGATATTTAGATTTTAGAAAGCACACAAGTAATGACTTAGAGTATCTTAAAATGGTTTGTCCTAATTATAAAGGAGAACCATTTTATGAGAAGCAACCTGCGGTATCTGATGAGAATTTAGTTACTGCATCAGGATTAGCACCTCTGGAATTTACGATCGAAGTACTGAAAAAATTAGATGTATTTGCACCCGATACGTTACATGCATGGTATAACCTAAATAAGACTCATAAACTTGAATACTTCTTCCAATTAAGGAATTCGATAAATAGATAAGTGAAAAAACAGTGGAAGTTAGGGATTCAAAAATGTACTTCGACAAATTGTCAATCATATGCTGTAGTAGTAAATACAGCTATTTACATAAAGAAAAGGATAGATATTACAGAACGATTCTCTGCTATCTATCCTTTTCTTTATGTAATAAAAGAATGCTAGTATGTTTTTTAATTCACTTTCTTTATGAACCCTCTATAATGACGCTTTACCAGCTGGCTTTCTAATGTTTTCATTGTTTCTAATGCAACACCTACAATAATGAGTAAGCTTGTCCCACCGATTTGTGCGGAAGGTGGTAGTGTCGCAATTTTTGAGAAAATGACTGGTAGAATCGAGATGGCGCCTAAAAAGATTGCACCAATGAAAGTTAAGCGGTATAAAATGCTTGTGACATATTGTTCGGTTGCTTTACCAGGGCGAATGCCAGGGACATATCCATTTTGTTTTTTTAAGTTCTCTGCCATTTGTTCTGGGTTAACTTGAACGAATGCATAGAAATATGTAAATGCAATAATGAGCCCTACGTAAAGAGACATTCCAATTGGATGGGCAGAGTTAAAATTTTCACCTATCCATTTTGAAACACTCAAATTTGGGAACAGCTGCGCGATTGTTTGGGGCATCATTAAAAAGGCAGAAGCAAAGATGACTGGGATAACGCCAGCGCTATTTACTTTAAGAGGCAAATGCGTGTTTTTTGCTCCTTGATATTGATTGGTGTTTGAAACTGCTTTTGCATATTGAATAGGGATTTTCCGAATTGCTTGCTGGATGTAAATAACACCGACAACGATTACTAATATAACGAAAGCAATTAATGCTATTTTGACAATATGCATAAAGAGTTGATCGCCAGCATTTTGAAATTGTTGTAAATAAATCTGGTTTACAACGTTTGGAATCGCCGCAACAAGCCCTGCAAAAATCAGTATCGAAATCCCATTTCCGACGCCTTTTGCAGTAATTTGCTCCCCTAACCAAAGTAAAAAGGCAGTACCAGCAGTTAGCACGATTGCGATAAATAGATAAGTCGTCCAACTTGTATTTGTAATTAATTGTCCACCTGCTATATTGTTAAAGCCAATTGACATGACAATGGCTTGAATAAATGCGAGAATGATTGTAAAGTATCGAGTGAATTGAGCTAGTTTTTTACGGCCCATTTCTCCTTGCTTTGCCCATTCTGTAAATTTAGGTATAATGTCCATCTGCAATAACTGAATGATGATGGAAGCTGTAATATATGGTGTAATACCAACAGCAAAGATTGAAAAGTGCTGCAAAGCTCCTCCGCCAAATACATTCAGCATACCTAGTACATTAGCTTGATCTTGTATTTTTAAAACTTCTGCGTTTGTATGAGGAACTGGAATAAACGTGCCAATCCGAAAAACAATTAGCATCGCAAGTGTAAAAAAGATTTTTCGCCTTATCTCAGCTACTCTCATGAAATTTGAAATTGTACGAAACATTATGTCGCCTCCTGTATTGTTATCAGCTTTATCAAACTGATTATGATATCCCGGTAAATAAACCCACAAACCTCCTTCCGTTTCATATTCAATTGACAAATTTTATAATTTTCCTGGATATACAAATACAAGGTTTTATATGCGAAACATTTTATTTCGTAGTCATCCGATATTCATAATATACCTAATAAATAAAAAAATGTACATATATTTACAGTGAAAGAATGAAACTTTACATGATTTTAACTTTCCAACGAATCGTTCCATACGATAAGGTGTCTTTTTTATGTTAATATAAGCATGATAAATATCACTGCGAATAAAAAAAGGAGTTTACTATGTCAATTATCGATAAATTAAAGCTTAATAAATACAATAATATGGCGGTTCTGAACCAACCAACTGATTACGATGTTTTTCCAAATCAATCAACACCTGTAAATAAAGCGCATGATGCGATTTTTATTTTTGTAGAAACACTTGATGAAATGGTGGAACGAACCAAGTTTATTATCCATAATGAAGACCTTTTACTTGAGAAGGGGTATTTATTTTTTGCTTATCCGAAAAAAGGAAATACTCGTTATCCGACATTTATTCATCGTGATGACATATTTCCTGCATTAAAAGTTGGAGAAGATGGTTATGTCGACAATAGTGATATGAAATTTTCACGTATGGTAAGCATGGATGATGTTTTTACAGTGGTCGGTTTAAAACGTGAAAAAAGAAAGGAAAAGAAAGCAGCTGCTTCTAGCCAATGTGTAGATGATTATATAACTCATGTAAAGGATGTTGAAGCGTTACTAGCTGCGTATCCAGAGGAGCTTCAGTTTTATCAAAGTTTAACACCTGGCTACCAAAAAGATTGGGCGCGTTATATCTTTTCTGCCAAGCAGCAAAAAACACGTGATAAACGTCGACAACAGATGACAGAAGTTCTTTCGCAAGGATATAAAACAATGGATTTATATCGCAGAAAGAAAAAATAAGATGTTCGTATATAAGAATCATCCCCTTTAAATCCTCTGTATAATTAGGTTTTAAAGGGGATTTTCTTTCATTGCTAGCATATAAGATTTGTACCGTTTTTGCTAACATTTCAACTCTTTCCTGCGAACAAGTTATTTAGCTTGTATATATGATGAAGTAATTGTATTTTTTTCTTTTGAGAATATTGATTTAAGAGAGAATGCATTAAATTTAGGCGAAACTGTTGTGTTAGAAGGAGAAATTAATCCTTTATTAACTGAGCTTCGCAAAATTGAAAAAGAAATATGGTGCACATTTATTAGTTGATGATGCCCATAGTATCGGAGTATTCGGGGAAAACGGTCGTGGTACATGTGAGCATTTTGGTGTTGAATCTTATCGCAGGTACATTCAGTAAATCTTTTGACAGTTTAGGAGGATTTGTTGTCGGTGATGACGACATTATTGATTTTATTTCGCATAATGGGAGAAGTATGATTTTCAGTGCGAGTATGATTCCTTAATAATAGGGAACTTTTGTATATGTTTACGGAATTGATAAGTGTAGTGCACCAGAAAACATATTAAGAACAGTGAAGGTCATACTATTTTTTTCATATAACAGGAATTTTAATACTATTAACGAAAGTGTATGTTAACAAAAAACATAAGGAGAAACAATATATGGGGAAAAAGGTACTGTTTTTTGGGGATTTTGGAATTGATGATACAATAGCTATCATATATGCGCATTTAACAGATAAAATTGATGTTATTGGCATTGTTGCAGATTATGGAAATGTACCTAAAGATGAAGTTATTAGAAATGTTCGGTTTTTACTTAAAAGTGTAGGAAAAGAACATATAAAAGTTTTTGGTGGGGCAGAGCATTCCATGTCTTCAGAAGCTGAAACTTTTTATCCGGAAGTTCACGGTCAGTTTGGAATTGGACCCATTCAACCAGGGCTAGCGCTTGAATCATTTGAGAATTTTTTCGAAGTTCTCACACTTATAAAGCAATATAAAAATGAACTTATTATTGTGAATACTGGAAGGTTAACTTCACTTGCAACTTTATTCCTTCTATATGGAGACGTGATGGAAAACGTGCATTCTTATTATATTATGGGAGGAGCGTTTCTTTATCCGGGTAATGTCACTCCTATTGCAGAAGCAAACTTTTATGGCGATCCTGGTGCAGCTAATATAGTAATGAGATATGCAAAGAATCTATCTATTTATCCTTTGAATGTTACACAATCAGCTATCGTGACACCAGAAATGGTCAATTATATTCATTCTAAAGGGAAAACTAAGTTTTTGAAACCTCTTTTAGATTATTACTATTTTCAATTTTATCAAAAAAAAGTCCCTGGAATACAAGGGAGCCCGGTTCATGATGCGCTCACTTTGATTGCGATTAATCGAGATGATATTTTTACGTACTTGCGATCGGCAGTGACAGTTAATGTACTTGATAATGTACGAGGACAAAGTATAGGAGATTTTAGAAATACATTTGAACCAGAAACATACGGTAATCGTCCAAAACATAGGATTGCGATGCAAATGAATTACGAACAGTTTTTTAAGGAGTTTATGACTGTGATGACTGGTGAATTATTTTAACTTCTGTTACCATAAAGGAGAAACAAGTTGTTTCTTTCCCTTCACCAGATAACTTGTAGTTGTATTTATTTTTCGTAGTTGCATGCTCTTCTCCAGTCATCATCTAGTTATTAACGTTTAATTAATTGTTTATAAGTTGTTGCTTTTGAGGAACAAAACATAGAAAGTTACAGTGTAAAGCCGACGCTTTCATCATTTTTATCCGAGTCACTTACATTGGTTACGCTAACACCATTAAAGATTGTACATGTATTTCCTACGCTTGAGGAACCAGAACCATGATAACCTTTATCCATTGCTATTGGTTGTATATTGTACTTATCACCTAAATTAAATGTTCCGTTACAATTTTCGATAATGACTCCTTCAATCACGGAAGGCATATGACTCACTCCTTTGTATTTTGATACATAAACCACTTTCACAAAACAAATCAAACGAGTTTTAATGTATTAGTATGTAAGTAATGTTCATAAATTGCATGATTTTTTTATTAGATTCACGATAAGTTAAAGTACAGTTCAGTATGTTTTTTTCGAAATGATGAACGAGACGTAAATAATGAATACCATTCAAGAATTATCAATAGTATACTAAATACAGTTCTAAACAACGCAGAAATATATTTAGAATTTGTGTATAAACAATAGAACGGAAAAGGTGTTTGAAATGAAATCATATATTGTAGTTGGAGCTGGGATTCTAGGATCATCTGCAGCTTATCATCTTGCTAAGGCAGGAGCACGGGTTACATTAATTGATCGTCAAGATCTAGGACGAGCTACAGATGCGGGAGCAGGGATTGTATGTCCATGGCTTTCACAGCGCCGCAATAAAGCTTGGTATAAAATCGCTAAAGGCGGTGCAAAATACTACGCTTCTTTAATTCAGCAATTAGAGGAGGACGGTGAAACAGATACAGGCTATAACCGAGTAGGAGCAATTAGTCTTCATACAGATGATAAAAAGTTAGATCAAATGGAAGAACGAGCATATAAACGTCGTGAAGATGCTCCTGAAATTGGAGAAATTACTCGTTTATCGAAAGAAGAGACAAAACGATTATTTCCACCATTATCAGAAGAATATAGTGCTGTACATATAAGCGGGGCGGCAAGAGTGAACGGAAGAGCATTGCGACAGGCTCTTATAAACGCTGGAAAGAAACATGGTGTCACTTTTATCCAAGGAGATGCCGCGTTAATTCATGAAGAGAGTAAAATAAAAGGTGTTACAGTAAATGGGGAAACAATGCTAGCAGATCAAGTCATTATTACTGCAGGTGCATGGGCAAATGAGATTTTAAAACCCCTAGGCGTGAATTTCTTAGTTACATTCCAAAAGGGGCAAATTGTTCATTTGCATATGCCAAATACAGATACTGAAAATTGGCCTGTTGTTATGCCGCCAAATGATCAATATATCCTAACGTTTGAGGACGGCCATATTGTTATCGGTGCAACACATGAAAACGATACAGGGTTTGACTGCCGAGTAACTGCAGGTGGTTTACACGAAGTATTTGCTAAAGCTTTATCTGTTGCTCCGGGGTTAGAAAATAGTACAATGATTGAAACGCGCGTTGGATTTAGACCGTTTACACCAGGCTTCTTACCTGTTATTGGACCGTTACCTAATTTTGAAGGAATTCTTGTTGCAAATGGTTTAGGTGCTTCAGGATTAACCGCTGGACCATATCTCGGTTCCGAACTGGCAAAACTCGCTTTAGGGAAAGAAATAGAATTAGATTTAAGGGATTATGATGTAGCGGGAGCGATTGAATCATTATAAAGCAAAAAAGATTAGGCGTATACACCTAATCTTTTTTTGCTTTTATATAGGAACTATTAAAACAAAATAGCTTTTCTTATATATTTATGCTATTATTTTCTTTTATCATAAAAGAGGACGTGAACCAATTTGATTAAAATTGATATACCTGCAGTTGATATTTCTATTACAGAAAGAAAACAGATTATAAAAGGCGATGAACCAAGAATTACTCCAATTCATGGATTTATTGATTTTCATCTATTCCCAAGAGACAAAGGTGGCATTTTTATGTTTTATAACATTCATGATGAACTGTTGTTTGTTGGGAAAGCAAGAAAAATTAGACAACGCATTAAAAAACATTTCGAGGACAACGTTTCTCCAATGAAAGCACATCGTGATGAAGTATACCGTATTGATGTATGTCTTGTTGAAGATCCAATGGAAAGAGAGATTTACGAAACGTATATCATTAACACACTTCAAGCGAAATATAATATTGATAAAGTATTTTATAAATAAAATAGCAAACCAAAACATGACCTAGCACTATTAAGGTCATGTTTTTTTATATCGAAATGATTAATAACAAGTAAATCTGAATATATACTGGTACAAGCAAACGAGAAAGGGGGCAATCATGAACTGGTTAGAAGCTTTTATATTAGGAATTATTCACGGATTAACGGAATTTTCACCTAGATGATTCAATATTAAAAAAGCATTCTCTTAAATTATTTGCGTATTATGTATGGGTTCTAGGCATCTATATTTCAATTTCATAATCCGTAAATATATTTTAAGTGGGAAAGACTTTGGGAGAATAGGAGTTGCTAAAACGAAAATAAAAATTAGTGTTAACAAGTGGAAAAAAGAAATGGAATAGGAAATGAAACAGGAATCTATTATTAAAAAAAGAATTTATTATATTTGAGTATTTAGAAAGGAATAATTTTGTACATATTCCAGTCGAGAAATAGAGTATAAAACGAAATTTCTTTCATTATGTTTGGTAAGCATATTTAACATGATAAAGGGGAAATGCATAGTGAAAAATTCACGCTATCCAATTGGGGAATTTCATTGCGGAGAAACGATTACTAAGGAACAAGTGAAACAATGGATTCAAGAAATCGAACATTTACCTGCAAAAATCGATTAGGGTGGTAAGGAAGTGATAGAAGTTGAATTTGTTATTGATACGAATGGTCAAGCATCACTTATTTCATACAAAAAGGAGAGTTAAAAATACGTTCCAACCATCCTTTTTGTATTTTTATAACTTTTTAATGTATGTTGTTCCAAAAAATACGGGGTTAAACTTTTCGTTTTGCATAAACATACAACTTATCGGGTTGTATATTCTGCTAAGGCCTTTTGAATACTTAAAACACTATCATCATTTTTAAATTCTTTTATAATAGGCGCCTCCATGCTAGATACCCAAATTTTTAGTTCAGCATCTAAATCAAAATGACCGGAAGTTTCAACACTGAATTGTGTAATACTTTTATACAGGATAGAATGATATTCTATTTTTTTACCCGTTATACCTTGCTTATCAATTAAAATCATTCGTCGATTTGTAAAGACGATTAAATCACGAATTAATTTATAAGCATATTCAACGCGCTCATCACGTAGCATAATGTTTTGTAAATCACGCTCTACCTTTTCTATATTTGTATCAGATGCATTTCCTAAAATACCGCTAAATAAACCCATGTAAGATTCCTCCTTCTTTATAATCCATATGTATATTGTACCATGTTATAGAATAGGAGAAGCTTACAAAGAAAAACGAGATTCGAATCAAGTTTGCAAAGAAAAGTTGACACTTCATACCAAAAATTTGTGTCAAAATAAAAACAAGAAATGAAAATAGAGGTAGGGAAAATGAAAAATATCGGTTTAGTATTAGAGGGCGGAGGAATGAAAGGCTTATATACTGCAGGTGTGCTTGAATATTTTATGGAGAATGTTTTATTTTTTCCTTATGTAGTAGGCGTTTCTGCAGGAGCATGCATGGGAGCAACATATTTATCAAGACAAAAAGGGAGAAATAAAAAAGTAAATATAGAATTAGTATGCGACCATCGTTATATATCATATCGAAACTTTATTAAAAAGCGGGAATTATTTGGTATGGATTTTCTTTTTGATGAAGTGCCAAATAAACTTGTACCATTTGATTTTCAAGCCTTTATGAATGCAAAGGAGCAGTTTGTAATTGGAACGACAGACTGTGAATCCGGACAAGCGCTGTATTACAATAAACATGAGCATGGGAATGATATATTAAAAATCATTCGTGCTTCAAGTTCTGTACCATTTATTGCGCCTGCTGTAGAGTATGGAGGAAGAAAATTGTTAGATGGGGGAATTATTGATCCTATTCCTGTTCGTAAGGCACAAGATGATGGATTTCAAAAAAATGTTGTCATTATGACAAAGCCAGCAGGATATCGAAAGCATCCCAATCCATTTTCGAAAATGGTGAAATGTTTATATAGACGCTATCCGAAAGTCGCAAATCTTCTAGCAGAACATTATCAATTGTATAATGATACCATTTCTTATATGAATTCTCCTAAACAGAACAGTAACTTTTTTATCATTCAACCAAGCCTTCATCTTCCTGTGAGCGGAATTGAAAGAAATAAGGATAAGTTGATTCATTTATATAATCTTGGATATGAAGACGCCAAAAGGCATTATAAGCAGTTATTAAACTGGATAGAGAAATGATGATAGAATTGCTACGCATCGATTATTTGATAACAACATTACCAAGTAAAACAAAAGCCACACAGATAACTCGTTTGCGTGGCTTTTGTTCATAAAATATACAGGATTATTAACTTGTTTATATAGGAATTTGTCTATAAATACAAGAAATACATAGTTAACATTAATTATTTGTTATTCGTTTTAAGAGAATTATTTTCCTTCAAAATACGAATTCAATTAAAAGAAATGTATTTTGAAGGAAAATAATTCGTTACAAATGGATTTGAAACAGAGGAAGAGTGTATAATAAACTTATAGACATAAAGAAAGGAAGTGAGAAACATGAATTTACAGTACATTATTCAAAATATGAATCAGTATATCGAAAGTGAAGGATTAAAAAGAAAACGTTTGGCCAAACGTTTGGGAATGTCTGAATCCAATTTTTCAGATTATCTAAATGGAAAAAGAATGAATGGAATTTATGATTTTGCTGCACACTTAGCTGAAGCCTTAGGACATGAACATACATTTTTTATGGAAGATGCTTTTCATTATGTTTCTGAAAAACAAGAAGAACATGCCTTTTTATTTTCAGCAGGGGAAATGCTATCAGAAAGCGGGGAAGAGGGGTTACATCAATTAACAAAGCTTTGTGATCTTATCGAAATTTACAGCAGAGGTGAATCACATGCCTGAGCTTCATTTCGCGGATCTCCCTAAAATTATTGAAGAAAATAACATCATTAAATCCGAAGTAGAAAACTTACTGAGAAAGTATTTGCAACATTACCATCCAAAAGGCTGGACAATAATTGAAGGTGCGAAAAAATATATTGCTATGCAACATTTCTTGATTGAAGCACCGATCCAAGACCAGTCTTTAGGTGGTTTTATTCGCTCTACAGATACAGAGAAATATATTTGCTATGTGAATACATATCAACCCAGAATTTATCAAAACTTTAGTTTACTTCATGAATTATATCATTTAATTTCACTTCAAGAATTAGAAAAGAAAATCCACATTGTTCATGCAGGGCTAGATACAAATCATACTGAAAGAAAAGCTGATTATTTCGCTTCGTTACTATTAATGGATGAACATGAATTAATAAACTTTTATAATAGCTTTGAGAAAAACGAAGAAACAACATTGCAAAAAATTTTTTTATGCATGAGCCGTTTTAAAGCGCCATTTAAGGCGATATTGATTCGCTTATATGAGTTACAGTTAATCGATTATGCCACAATCAAAGAATATTTTGATCAAAAATTTGATTATCATAAAGAATTTGAAGCGCTTGGGATTGATTCATATATGATTGAACGAAGTAATGTCATTCATTTCGGAAAAATCGAAATGATGATGCAAAAGTATACATTACCAGAGGCTGCACAACAGGCAAATAAACAAGTTCTTGAAGAAATAACGCGCTATTTTCATACTATGAAAGGAGATGCAGTTGATTGACATCTCCAACATTAAAAAGCTTCATACAGCAACATACACATTTTATAACAGATTTAGAAACAATTATTGATACGATTATTGAAAAGCAGCACGTTTATCTTTACGATACATCTGCCATTTCGATTCATGAAAAGGCATACTTCCGATATGATGAAAGGTTATTTTTAAAGAAAGTTCAAGATACACCTGTTTTAATCACAGATGTAATCGCGAAAGAAATGCGGCTAATTGAGGATGTAGAGCAGCGATATATGAAATATTTACAGCATTTCAAAACGATTTTATATGTCGAAGAACAGCAATTATATGATTTGCTTAAAGTTGATTTTGATGTTACAGGTGCAAAGCGAGAGTTTTTAGGGGCAAGTGAACAAGCATTTACTTGTATACAGCCGTTACGAGACACGGTACGAAAGGCTAGAAGATCATTCCAACACGCTGAAAATATTATTTTAGATGACTACATTAGTTTTTTTGTAAACAAGAATGATAAAAATCGCGGAGAAATCTCTTTACTATGGACCGCATGCGTACTAAATCGTTTACCTGGTACATTTTCGATTACATTTATCGGTATCGATCATGATTTGTTCTCATATGTAGAGCAAGCTTGTTTGTTAGGTAGAAATAAAGATTACAATGTATACATCATGAGTAATGAGACATTACTACAAATAGATTACGGCCAACATCAAAATATAACTAAATTACAAAAACTTACTGATATATATCGCAATGAAGATCGAAAAATCATGTATTTTAATCGGAATGAAGATATTATGCATTTAATAAGGCAAAAGAGCAAACTGTCTAATCAAGATTTTATAAAGAAAATTACTTGCAATCAAATCCAAGTTGTATATTAAAAACTTCCTGATAAAGCGGAAGTTTTTTTACGAACCAAATGAACATTATGTTAACTAGGATGACATTTACAACAATTAACATATAGAAGAATGAATCAAGCATACTGAATGATTAACACATAAACGGACTAAAATACATACAAATTTTGAGATCGTACACATAACTTATACATAAAAATGATATTATACGTGTCATTTCTGCAATGTTTTCTTGCGATTGATTTTGTGCCAGCTTATGTTTATAGACTCGGCCATTCGGAATTTATACAGAAAATCTTTAAGCATATATAAGTCATCATAAAAAGACAATCTCATCGGAATATTTCTTTTTCATCTCATTTTGTATAGTTTACTTGTATTTAGAGACAAGTGAACACTTCATTTCCATAACTACCTATAATATATATTATGTTAACTAGAAAAATGATAAGAAAATAAGTCACTCCTGCTTTTTGTCCAACGACACAAATCTCCCTACTTTTACGAACAGATAAAGACCAACATTAATGAATTTTTATTTTTAGCCTTTATCTGTTTGATTGATTCTAAGGTTTTTTACATGACTGACGAACTATTTGTATGTTTATATCATACGGTGTCGTATATTTAATTTCTCAATCGCTTGTTGCATTGGATTTTTATAGTCACTATATCGCGTTTTCTTTTTGATGATAAAATTTCATTTTTCCATCAAGCATATTATTTTCTATTATGAATGCCTAGGAAGTTAAAGTGTACTAACCCAATATGATTCAATATCGTGTTCTTGAATTTTTTTCATCAAGCTTTGCACAGCGGTATTTGGCATGACGTTATATCTTTTTAGATTATCTTCACTTGGTGTAATCCAATAAAAATCCAGATGAGACTCCCTAGATTTAGGAGGAGTTTCAATTTTCAATTTATTACTTTCAACTTTAAAAATATGATTAATTTCGTAATGTAATGTATCTCCATCTGTCCATTGATTTTCAATTGCACCAAGGATTTTTTCGATTGAACAAACAATTCCCATTTCTTCTTCCTACTCTCTCAAAAGTGCTTTTTCAGCCGATTCTCCTAATTCGATATGTCCCCCTGGCAAAAAGAATGATGCCCTTTAAAATGTGCTATTAAAAGTTTTCCGTCTTTAATGTGGTGAAATCGAGTTTTCATCTTTTTCTCCCCCTATTTACTTAACATATATTGCATTCTAATATACTTACGTGTAATTTCGACTAATCATTTAATTTTAATAAGGAAATGAAATTCAGCTTAAAATACATAAAAAGTAGAATAAAAGCGGCTATTGTTAATTCCATGTGCTGTTCAGCATGTTTTTAAGTCTTAAATATCTTAGACAAACAGTATCATTACTTACATGAATTTTCTACTAAGTTGGCAACTTTGTGTCGCATGTTCATCAAGTTGGGACTTTTATGTCGCAGGTTTATGACACAAAAGTCCCAACCAAATTGCTATAATTATTGTAATAATACCTTTATATTTGACCGTATTTAGGGTAATACCAGTCTCTTCTTTTATCTATCTCTTTATCAACGGGACCTAGTCCGTGGATTGGTTCATGTAAATCCCATAGTTGGATTGAATTTGTCTCCTTTATCGTTACTTCCTTTTTCGACATAAATTTGTTATACGTATTATGGTGTTTGGAATCTTTTGTTCAAATTTTATATTTCTTATGAATTTCATTTTTAGAAATTACAATTGATTTATAATCTAAGATAGAGTGGCCATTATAATAAAAGATATGTTCTAAACCATATTTCCCTTCTAAAATCAACGGTAAATATCTCTTCAAGTGGCTGATTATTCCTTGGTTATTTTCGTCTAAAATCCATTCGATTGATTTCCAATCTAATATTCCTTCTTCAACATTAACAGGGGTTTTTAATTGGATACCATCAGATATTTCAGATATAAAAACATAGATACCCGATGAACCATATTCGCTTTCCAATACCACATTTCCTACATATGTCACATTTTCTAAATGAATCCCAGTTTCTTCGTAAGTTTCCCTAATTACACATTCTTCAGGAGTTTCATTTTCTTCTATTTTTCCACCAACACCATTCCATACACCCATTGAAGGTTGTTTGTTTCTATTTAAAAGTAAAAATCTATCATTATTCTTTATCAAACAAGTTGTATGTTTAAACATTTCATTTTCCTCTTCTTTATATTATTTAAGATTTTTGCACTGATTTACACCAAATAAATATTAGAAACTTCTACTGTGATGACTTCTTCTCAAAACCTTTCTTTGAATCTAAAATATTATTTTTGTCACAGAAATTAAATGTTAACCTATAGATATCGGGTTTTTTCTGTAGATTTCCAAAAAAATTTCCAAAAATCGTATCCAAACGAATTATTAAAATAATTTATTATACAAGCCATAATATTCCCATGGGTACCTATAGCTACATTTGTAAAAGTTGGCTTTTCAATAATTTTAAATATAATCGGTAGTGATCTATATTGCACTTCTCTAACAGTTTCTCCTCCTTCTAAACGAAAATCTAAATCTTCGAATGATTTTTTTATTGCAAGTTCGATTTCATTTTCTGGTAATTTTGGTTTAGTCGGTATAATTACTGTTTTGACTTTAATGTTTGGGGCTCAATCCCCTGCAGAAACGCAAAAAGCTATTGATGCTGTTCAATATGCACATGGGAATCATGGTGGTTAAAATCTTATGTTGTTTAATCCAAAATAACTACTGTTTTATACAAAGAGAAGAAATTTTTCTTCTCTTTGTATCTTTAGAATAAAAAATGATAGACTGCAAGTTTTCTGAAGGATCATTTTTTAGATTATCCCCTCCTCCCTCAACTTTAAATAACCACTCCACATTTCAATTATATGTAATATCATAGTTGTTCTTTTTCTTTCTTCTCTTGTTCTGTATTCCCATAAGCGAAAACTTCAGCAACAAATTCGCATAAACCAATGACTACTTCACCGATTACTTCATTCATATGTATCTCCCCTTTTTATAAATTATAATTTCATTATATAAAGTATGATTTATTTATACGATCGAAGAAGATGACATAAACATTACAAGTTTGTAATGTATCATTTGCTTTTAGAGTGTATGAAATTCAAATGAAAAAATCCATTTAAAATAGCCCTCGCTCAAAAGGGCTATTTTGATAAGAAGATTATGCGGGTTTTCGATAAAGCTTTTGCACCTCTTTTTTCTTCTTTTGAGTTGGAGGGCGAATGAAAATAGCAATAATAAAAGAAAGAATAGAAAGAACCCCAATTGTAATAAAAGTTGGCTGAAATCCGCCTAGTAAAGCGCCAATAAATGAACCAGCAAGTGCCCCGAACCCAAACCCTTGATAAACAATTCCATAATTTGTACTATGGTGTTTCAAGCCAAAAAAATCTCCTACGATAGCTGGGAAAATAGTAATATTTCCTCCGAAACAAAAAGCTACACTTGCTACACATGTAAAATAAATCGGATAATTTAAATGCATAAAACTTAGAACAAAAACAGATAATCCAATGATTACAAACGTAGCTGAAACGATTTTTAATCTGCCGATTTTATCAGATAGCGTTCCGAGAATAATTCTTCCCATTGTATTAAAAATAGCAATCATAGCAACGGCATTTGCGGCATTTGCAGCGCTAAGTCCTACAAGTTGAACACCGATATCCTTTACCATCCCGATTAAATATAACCCACTCATACAGGAAGTAAATAACATAAAAAATAAAAGATATCCTTGATTTGTACGTAACATTTCCTTAGGTGTGTAGTTATTATTCGCAGTTTGAGTAATCGTCTCATTCGTAGGTGCTTCATGTAAAAAGAAAGATCCTACTAAAATGAAAAGTAAAACGATCATGCCCCAGTATAAAAAAGCTTGTGATACACCAACTGTATCGATTAACTTAATGTTTATATATTTAAAAATTAAACTTCCCATTCCGTAAGCCGAAACAGAGATCCCTGAGATGAGACCTTTGCGATTGGGAAACCATTTTATTAAATTTGATAATGATGTAATGTATGCTGTTCCGTCTGCATAACCGACCACTACACCAGCTAATATATAGAGTAAAAATAAAGAAGAGATTTGGGAACTAAGTATCAATCCTAATCCAAGAATAATTCCTGAAGCTGCAATTAATTTGCGAAGTCCTATTTTTTGTTGTAATTTACCTGCAAATAGGGTTGAAAATGATAATGAAAAGCTGGTAATAGAAAAAGTAACTGCTACAGCATGAAGTGGCCAACCGAATTTATCTACTAAAGGTTGATTAAATAAGCTCCATGTATAAATTGTACCAAGACCAATTTGTACCACGATTGTACCTAAGACAATAAGCCATGGGTTAATCGTTGTTTGTTTCATGCTAACTGTCCCTTCTTTTAGTGATATGTTTTTCACGATTTAGTATATCCATGTTTAGTTGGGAGATACGAACAGGAAAATGGAAATAATGTTGTGTAAAAACAGACAAAAAGACGCCTCATTGTAGGAAACGTCTTTTTGTAGATTATATACGGTTGTTGAAAAAAGTTTGTTAAGATAAGACATCTTCAAATGCTTATGTATATATCATATCAAACCATTTTGTAATTGTTATAGGGCTTAAGATGTATATTTCATTCCTGAAAAAGTCGGATATTTAGTATTCAATCTCCTCATAATCTTTCGGATGAGGAATTGTCTGCATATTTGCTGCATCTTTTGGATCACTATAAACTGCGTTTTGTTCCGTACTTATTTCTTTTGTAACAAGTTCTTTTTTCTTTTTATTTGGCTGTTTCTTCATGAAATTCAACTCCTTTATATTTCCTTATAAGTAGCTATACCCTAATTTTGTTAAGCTTACTAATGATAAATTTCATAATATATGGGTAAAATAAGGAAAGAAAAGTATTTTACATATGTTTCACTTTTCTTTCCTATAATGACTCCATGAAGATTAGAAATTAAATGAAAAACCACCAGTTCCAGCAATTAAAACAACCGAAACAACCAAAGCAGCCGAAACAACGTCCGCCGCAGCGACCGCAACCTCCACAACGCCCACACCCGCCGCAGCGACGAGCGTCCTCTTGCATATAATAATATGGATATTGATTTTGATTTTGTTGATCCCAATACACTACATTACCAGGTTGATAATCGTTAAGACTTAACGATTGCAGTTCTTGTTGAAACTCGTTCATATTGATGCCCTCCATTTATTCATTAAAAATTTAGCTATGTCGCTTTCTATTTTTTCTCGACTCAATAGGACTGATCTATAAACTAATACGTACACCAACAAAATATGACCTATCAGTGGGTGATGTACCTTGTTTAGATGCCTATTTTTCATAGTTATTTTGACAACTAATTTAAAAATAAATGGAGTTACTTTGTGTATATAATATTTACTCAAAGTATTTTTTCACACTTTCTTGCAACAAAATTTTAGACATGGAAGTAATAGACTTGTTCTTCGTTATAAACTTGACCAGCCTGTATATTTTCCTTATGTACAGTTAATCGAATTTCTTTATGTTTCTTTTATCCACTTTTGCATCTCAGCTAAAGCAGCTTATCGTTTGTTTATATATATCGTATCGTTTAAGATTTGTTTGATAAAATCCGTTTTCCCTTCACAATAACCATCTATGTTATAACAATAGATGGTAGCTAACTGATATTTTAGTTTTTCATATTCTTTTCGCGCTCGTTCATTAGCAGATAAATAATCTCGCAGTGCCATGTGTTCTAAATATCCTTTCCCGTCCTGTGGGCAAACGTAAAGGTGG
Organism: Bacillus cereus group sp. BfR-BA-01522; assembly: GCF_022662635.1. Taxonomy (NCBI): domain Bacteria; kingdom Bacillati; phylum Bacillota; class Bacilli; order Caryophanales; family Bacillaceae; genus Bacillus; species Bacillus cereus group sp. BfR-BA-01522. The sequence continues at coordinate 311,267 of NZ_JAKUDY010000003.1, forward strand.
TACTTCATTCCACTCTCTTCATCTTTTCTTTGAAAAGCTTCACGCCCTTCTCCCCCTAAATTACCTTGATGTTTATACCCTTCTTTTTCTAATCGATTGATAATATTTGGTAACAGATCGTTGCTTTCAATAACAACATCAATATCAAGAATTGGTTTAGCTGCTAAGCCTTCTACTGTTTTTGAAACTCATCTTTCCATTTTGGATTATATGGGACAACTTCTATTTTTCTTTTTTCAAGCATCATTATTGGCTTCCTTCTCTCTTTTTTCATAAAACTTCTTCAATATCTCTATTTCGGCTCAATATACTCAAATATATTTCCATCAGGATGGCGCGCAATCATTTTTATTCCCGTTGGAACTGAAATAGGTTCTGTAAGAATATCACCTCCATGCTTTACAATAAATTGTTTAGCAAATTGAATGGTATCTGTCACGAGCGTTGCTGCAATATGACGTGTCGCTATGTGATTTTCATCTACAATCAATAATACATTAGAGAATCTAACTACTTTTGTTTCATTTACTTGAAATTCATGAGGCTGTTCTTGTTTTAATAAAGATTTGTAGAAATCAAGATGCGGTTGCAAGTTAGAAATATAAATACGGGGTATAGCAGTTAATATATTCATATTGTTCCCTCTTTTCATAAGTATATATAGAAAAAGTATTTCGTTTGCTAAAATTTTACAAAATACCTTTTGTGAAATTTTAGCAAATACCGTTCATAATAGCAACGCTTTCTGTAATTTAAAAAGAAATGAAAGATACAAAATCCACATATACGATTTCCTTGTTTCTAAAAAATGTTTTCTGTTCCCCGTATACTTCTATTCGAATACTGTTCCATTTCTTCAAAGATGATGAAATGAATTTATAAATACGATAAGATTGTCGAAATGAAAAAAGTGGTATATAATAAGCAGTAACATTACTAGTAATTATTTTAGGTATTCCTAGAATAAAGGAGCGATACATATGAAAATTACTATTTATTTTGGAAGTCATGAAGATCAAGATGTACGTACAATGGATTGTCATTTAGATGTAGACGATGCAGAAGAACTTGTCTCTGTTTCATAGTATAAATTGAACATAAATAGGGAAGATTCTCCTTCCCTATTGCATGTAGACACCTTTTTATAGGTGTCTTTTTTGTTGTTTTTCGTCGAAAAATCCTTTACTTTAGCGCAATAAAATAGTAGAATATAAACATACGAACAAGTGTTCTTGTTATTTTATTTGTACTTGAAGGGATGATTTTTACAATGGCTCAAAAGAAGCGCAGAGGAAGAAAAAAGCATACACCGACTATCTCAAATACAGGTTTTATTGGCTCTGTCTTTATTGATACATTGGAATTACAAAAAAAATCTTATTATTTCTCCCGAAAAAAGTTGCAAATTGTCCATCATGTATTAGATGGTCTTGCTGAAGCAACAAGTTCTCTATTTCATGAGCATGAAGTTGCAGCATATATATCTTGCGTATATTTACATAAACAAAAGAAAATCGGTTTCGTTCTTTCTACAAAGCCGTTTGAACAAACCGATGGTATTGCTTATTTTAAAAATTATTTAATCGAAAAGAATTTTTATGGTAAAACGGATCAAGAAGTGGAATACCAAGAAGTATTTAATACAGGTTTTATTGGTGTTGTATTTGCAGATTTATCCAGTATTGATCGCTTTAATTTTGAATTTGAAATGAACATGTTATTTAAACTTATGAAAGACATGATTATTCCTGTTAAGGAACTCTTCTTGCGCCATAACATTCCGGCTTATATTTCGACATCTCATTTAGAGACTCAAAATAAAGTAGGGTTTGTTTTATCTATCAAACCTTATGATGAACGAGCAGAGGCGGATTTATATTTTGAAACATACTTAAAAGAACGTGGCTTGTTTATCGGTGATGAAGAAGATGAAATGGATAAGATTGTGATTCGAAAGAAAGTTGAACTTCTATAACAAAAGCACAGGATTTCTATTCATCCTGTGCTTTTTCAAATATATTAATACGGATTCGCTCATGTCCTTTTTCTATTACAGTTTGAGTTGCTTGCTATCTCCTCTCTATTTCCAAGTAGCTTTTGACTGGATCCATCTTTTATGGCATTTGCTACTCTCTCTTATGTATCGTCCCTATTCTTCAGCAAAAGCAATCATTCTATCTTGAATTCTTTTATCATATTTTGCAAGATCTGATACAAGGTTAGAAATCCATTCTTCAAATTTACGATATGTTTCCCCTGCCTGTTTTGTATTACTTTGCCGATCAATCGATTTACGTACTCAATTCCCTTAAATAAGAGATTTATCCAAAATTTTCATTTTCTAAAATAACAACAGAATCATTTGTCATGTTTCCAGCTTCTTTTGTATACGCAACAAGCCTTTGTATGTTATCACAACAAAGTTTTGCTCCCCATACAAGTAATGGGACACCTATAAAATCAATATGTAACCTTCTTGAAAATAAGCCCCCGAATGTCATTGGTAACGGTACAGTTGGTGATGTATTCGAAAAGATAATTTTTTCGTTATTTTGGTATTGTTGTTGAAGAATCTCCGCCAAATGCTTCATTGCAGGTACAACTACTTTGGATGCTCCATGACCAACTGTGTAAACAGGATTTCCCAGCTCGTCTCTCCCGCGAAAAATAATCTTCCCCATATCTGAAGTTTTTAGTTTGTTGAAATACTCTACATTTAAAATTTCTTCTTTTGTTAGTTTTCGGTCCGTTGGTAGCTGATTTAAGTGATACGCTGCAGCAAGCGAAGTTGTATGTGTCCCACCAAAATCTGTATAAATAAAAATCATCTGCATCATCCTTTGTTGTAATGGTTCAATGTATATTAGTATCACCGAATTTAACATTTACTAATCAGAAGCTTTTCATATTTAAAGAATATAGAAAGAATTGAAAGATGATATGACAAAATAATGGATTTCTACAAAAATGCTTAATATCCAATTGTAACTTTTCTAAAAAGGCTGCATATAGTTAAAAAGATTACTTTTCTAAAAAGGAGATGATTCGATGTTACAGGCTCTTCTTGTTTTTTCTGCCCTTTCCTTTTTATTTATTCTTGGAGGATTTATTCTCTTGTTACAACAGCAAAAAGAAATCCAAAATATAAAAACAATGTTAAATGAAAAACAAAATACTACGAACAACGCATCGGGAAATGGGACACCTGTTAAGCTAGATATGAATGTTTTAAATAGCCTTCTCAGCGCTAGTTTATCTAAAGATTTAAACGTAACAAGCAATCATAAGGAAGAATCTAAAGAATAACCTCTATGTCCTCGTTATAAAAGGAGAATTCCTATGTCAGAAAAATCTATTTCTATTATAATCCCTGGCTATGATCATTCGAATTCATTAATAAACATATTCCTATCTTGTCACCAGCTACATCCGCTAGAAATCATTTGTGTCGTAAATAAAAATGCTACTCTCCCACGTCATATTACGGAAAATAAACTTGTTAAGATCATAGAGGTGGATGAAACTCTCCATTGCAACAACCGTCAAGTAATAGGTGCAGAAGAAGCAAATGGAGATGTCTTATTATTTTTAGACCCGCAATCTATCATTTCCTCTTCTGTATTCTATATATTTCTTGAACCATTATTGAAAGATGAGGCAGATGTAGTATTGAATAATGTAAATAAGATTTTTTATAAGAAAGAGCGCCCTAATACAATCAGTATATGGCAACAAGTAGTAAATCATATTTTTCATCGTCCTGATTTAAATATCGATTCTTTTTTATCATTGCCTTATGGAATAACGAGAGCTGTGATTGAGACAATCGGCCTTGACTCATTATTAAATCCCATTCTAGCAGAACAAAAAGTAATCCATCATAACTTTCGTATCGTTCATCATGTGGAAGTTGATTCTCATTCTCCTTTCCATACGAAATTTCATGATAACGAATTCTCTCTCGATGAAAAAAGAATGATCCATCATTATATAGAAGCAATCGCCAATCATCTTCATAGCTCGCAATGCTCTAGAGCTAAATATACTGATGGAAAGCGTCGGCGAGATCTTGCTGCTGATTTCATCTCTCGACAGTTAAAATATCCCCCAAAAATCACGATAGGTAAGCAAACATTCTCTAAGCTTTATGGCGGAAAGCAGCTTTCTATTATCATTCCTGTTCAAAATGAAGAAAAGACAATAAAGGCTGTTATTCAAGAATTAAAGAAATTAGAACCGTTAGAAATCATTGTTGTAATTAATGGAACAACAGATCGTACGGAAGAAATTGCGAAAAAATGCGGTGCCACTGTGATCAGTTATGAAGAAGCACTCGGAAATGATACAGGGCGTGCGATTGGTGCCTATTTTTCAAAAGGAGATATATTATTATTTGTCGACGGAGATTTCGTCATTCCGAAGTACGATTTATTACCATTTGTGCAAGCTGTACAAAATGGCGTCGATTTAGCCTTAAACAACTTAGATTCCTACTACATGTATCGTTTTCCTTATTCCATTGTTACAGCTTGTAAATATGCTGTGAATGTAGCGTGTGCCCGCAAAGATTTAGGGATGGGATCTACGATTGCAGTTCCGCATGCTTTTAGCCGTAATTGTATTGAAAAAATCGGTTATCTTTCACTTGTTTGTCCAGTCTATAGTCAAGTGAAAGCAATACTAGAAGGTTTCTGTATAAAAAATGTTCATTCTGTTTCTATTGATACAATGAATCGTGTTCGCCCAGAAAAGCATTTTTCTAAAAATAAGGGGATTTCTTTAGCGATGCAACAAATTATTGGGGATCATGTAGAAGGGATTTCTTATCTTATTACTCAGAAAAGAATAAAGACTTCACATTGATCCATAATGTGATTCAGTGTGTTATAAATGCTAAAAAGGATTGATAACACACTGAAAAATCATTCATGTGAAAGGTTTTGTTTTTTTATTAAATAGGAAAGTGCCTCGATATGGTCTCCCATTATTCTTAATACTGCAGGAGGATGCCCGCCTTTACTAAAGTGCTCTTTCAAACGAAAGCGGTTTGGTTTAATAACGTCTACATAATGAACACATTCCACTTTGTAACCTTTTAAAATCGCTTTTACTTGCGCAAAGCTCGGGCATACTAGGCTTTCCCATCCAATCCCTTCTATACATTTTCTGCTTATTGCATGTGGAATCGCTACTAATGAACCATTACTTAAATCAGGACGATTATAAGACAGATTTAACATATACTTTAAAATATCAACAATATGAAATGGGGGCTTTAAACTAGATGTTAAATGATTTAAAGCGACATCTGTCCCTTTGGCCACTGCTAGCACATATGGGGATAGATCATTGGCAGGAATGCTGAAATCCGCATCTACAAATAAAAGAATGTCTCCTGTGGATGCAAATGCACCGACTGCTCGCCCAACATTGTGCCCGAGTGATTCTGTATATTCAATCACTGTCGCCCCCAGTCTTGAAGCAATGGTTGCCGTTTGATCACTAGAACCATTTACAACAACAATCACTTCGAATGGTTCTAGTTTTCTTATCTCATGAATCACGCGTTCTATTGTCTTTTCTTCATTTTGTGCTGGAATGATAACAGAAAGTTGGTTCTTATTATAAAGGGTAGATCGCATTCCAGATCCTTTTTGATAAAAAGGAAACGACTGATCACGCTGCAATTGTTCAATGATATCTCTTCGCTTTCCTCCATCTGTAAATCCCCCTCGAACATTACGCCCTCTTACCCAGTTTGAAATTGCTAGTAGATACCGCTTCACTTCAAGACTTTCCTCTTTTGATAAACAATCCTTATATAAACCGCTTTCTTCTAGTAGTTCTTCAGCACATAATGTATGAAGAGCACAATGATGACGAATACGCCAGCCTTGTTCTAATAATTGTATATGTGATAGAAGTAGGTTTTTAAAAGTGTCATAGCCAATGCTTGTCACCACTTCTTTTGTAAGAGCAAATGGAAGAGAAAGTAATGAATTACTCTTCAAGTCTGGGCGACCTAAAAATTCATTTAATACTTTGCGCCATACAATGTGTAAGTTTTGATATTTTCCTATATGAAGAATCCCATCTAGTTTATTTAAAACCGCGTCCGTATCATCATAAAGAATAGGTACTAAAAAATCATTCATTTGTTCGGATGATAAAAGAAAGCTGCCATGTAAAACGAAACAAACATCCCCCTTTGCAATCTCTAAAGCAGAGGAATAATCATTATATTTCGTCTCAGATGTATTTTCAAAGACAGTTAAACAATGATATTTCTTAGAAATTTCAATCACTTCACGCTGTGAACGAGAACATAATATGATTATTTCAACAGGATTTAGTTGCTTCACATTTTTAATTACTTCCTCCAATGTATAAACGTGCTTACTGCATACAATAATTGCCGTTAATGACTTTTTCATTCCCTTCCACCATCCTCTCTTCGCATTTGTTTTATAAAAAATACACGCTACTAAATTACTATATACAAATGGAATCGATAGCGTATAAAATAAACGTCTATTTTTTATAAGAAATATTTATTATGTATACAAAAGTAAGAGAGATATTGGGCTAATCTTTTATTTTTATTTTTTGCCGTTCCATCAAATATTTTCATGCATATCGTACTCATAGATGCTATTAGAAAGGAGGAAAAATTATGGCATGTACGACAAATAACATTTGTTTTGATGTCTGTCTTGTTATCACAATTACCCCTGGAAATGGTATATCCAGTTTAGTAAATTGTGACGGGATATGCGGAAATAGCCCATCAATTGAAATTAGTCCAACTGGATCCATTATCATTACACTACCGTTAATCGCATGTTTCTCTATTACTTTAAATGATGATTTAAGCGTTGACTCTCAGCTGACAAGCCTTTCATTTCAAACTTCTTAATTGTAAAACGATATGTAAATGTACAAAAGCGAAAAAGGGATGGTATTTCACCGTCTCTTTTTCGCTTTTGCTACATATAAAGAAATATAATAAACATTTTCATTTAAAATATCATTCATCATTAATCCATATGATGTTGGATGAGTTCTAACAAAATACTCAATCCTTTTTTTAATTCTTCCAATGGTGCATAGGCATAGGAAAGACGAATATGATGTAAATCACTTGATTGATAAATATACCCTGGATTGATTAAAACATTTTGATTCAGTAACTTTAGAAATAACGCCTTATTTACAATAGGCTCATGAAACCTGAGCCATATATAAAAACCACCTTCAGGATTTTTCCACGTAGCGACTTTTTGAAATTGCTGTTCTAATATTTCTTCTACAAATGTAGCCCTTCTTTTTAATTGTTCACGAAGTTGAATTAGGTGCTTTTCATATAACCCTGACGATATCCAATATGAGACGATTTCTTGAGAAAAAGCACTAGAACCATAATCTGTTTGCATTTTTATATCAGCCAATCGCTCAATTACAGGTGAAGGTGCAACCACCCAACCAATTCGTAATCCAGGACTCAGTGTTTTAGATACACTACCGATATAAAGCACTTGGCCTGATGTATCAATCGATTTTATGGCAGGAGAAGAGGATTCAAATAACAGTTCGTGATATACATCATCCTCAATAATCGGGATTTGTAGCTCTTTACACACATTATATAGTTGTTTCTTTTCTTCCATTGACCAATTATATCCTGTTGGATTGTGTAATGTTGGTACACAGTAAAATAAAGATTGTCTTTTTCTTTTGAGTGTCCGTAATTTGTTCGTTAAACTAGCATCCCTCGAAATTGAAATCATACGCATTCCAGCGGATTGAAAAGGATGCACAGAATTTAAATAAGAAGATTGTTCTTGAAAAACAATGGAACCCTCTTCTAATAATCCAAATGCAATGAATTGCAGTGCTTGAAGTGCACCTGAAACAATTAAAATGTTCTCTGGCGTTGTTTGAATACCACGTTTTTTTAAATGGTTACATAAAACATCTCGCAGCTTTTTATTTCCTTGTGGTGATGAATAACCAATTGCTTTTGAATCAATTGAAATTTCTTTTAATGACTGTTCAATTTGTTTTGTTGGGAGTAATTCTGGTGATAATTCGCCTGTTCCAAGACGAATAATATGATCCATTTGCTCGTATTCATTGATGAGTTGAATCGTATGATAGTTTGGCTTATGAATACTTGATTCAATGTGTTGCTGCCAATTCGGTTGAGATTTATTTAAAAGTACATTCCACGAATTATTAGCCACAAATACCCCTGATCCCATTTTTGATTCAAGCAAACCATCCGCCTTTAATTCATCAAGTGCAAGTTGCACAGTACTTCTATTCACATGAAATTGCATTGCTAGTTGGCGTTGTGTTGGAATCTTTGTACCAACAGTCCAATCTCCTCGTTCAATATGAGATTTTATCCAATCTACGATTTGTTCTTGAACAGTCAAGTGAGAATAACGGTTTGGTTTCCACTTCATATAATTCCCCCTTAAATTGGGTGGATAAGAAACCATCCAATTGGTTGTTTTCTTTTAGTTGTATCATAGTACGATAGGAATGGAAAGGGAGTTGATGATATGGAAGCTATGATTCATGGAATTATTTTAGCATTCGGACTTATTCTACCTTTAGGAGTACAAAATATATTTGTATTTTCACAAGGAGCCACACAGCCAAGATTCATTCGAGCACTTCCGGCTACTATTACGGCTGCACTATGTGACACATTTTTAATTCTTTTAGCTGTCTTTGGACTATCCGTTATCGTTTTGCAATTTCAATGGCTACGTCTTAGTCTAATGATTGTAGGAATCTTATTTTTACTCTACATGGGATATGTTATTTGGAAGTCTAAACCAACAACGAATGAATCAAACAAAGCATTATCGATTCGTCAACAAGTGATTTTTGCTTTATCAGTTTCTCTATTAAATCCTCATGCCATTTTAGATACCGTCGCTGTTATTGGAACAAGTGCATTAAAATATGCCGGAACAGAACAAATTTTTTTCGCAATTGCATGTATTACAGTATCTTGGATTTGGTTCTTTGGATTAACGCTCGCTGGTACGGTTATAAAAAATCTAGATAGTACAGGTAGTTTAATCAATATATTCAATAAATGCTCTGCCTTGTTTATTTGGGGAACTGCCGTTTATCTTTTTATCGGATTGATATAACACCTTTATATTCAAAATGAAAGGTAAGAAACGAAGAAAATAAGTAGGAGATTAAAAACGCCACTGATAGAAGCTTCTCTTTATTTCTCCCCCAAACAAAAATATAAGTCCATAAAAAAACTGCCCCCCAATTATTAGATTATGTGTCTAACAATTGGGGGGCAGTTCACAACCGCTCTTTTTTTATGGCCTTTTTATGCTACAGATCAGTCGAAATACGTGTAAAAACTATGAAATATGGATGGGACTCCTATTGAGTTTGTCTTAGCGTGGATTTTTAGGTCATTTAGTTGGCGGGTTCCTCTGCATTTAACGTAGGGTCCTTTGAAATTAGTTATATTTTTTCTTATGCCTTTTTTGATAAGTGGGTAAAAACCCTACATCTATAAGATCCATCGTTATTTGTATGAAAGATTTCTGTTTCACTATATGCCCATCCAAATTGAAACCGCTGTTTTTCCAAAATAATGTTTTTCCATTTCGTATACAAATAGAAGACAACCATATGAGCGTCTTCTATTTGTATGAACGATCATACTTAGAATGAAAGACTTGTAAGTTGGGAAGCCACACCTAAGTCATCATTTAATGTGATTGCGAAACATGCAACAAGTGGTAATGTAATCACAACAGATCCACAAGGTGTTACTATAATTGTTGGACTTGTCCCACATAAGTTTCCACAATTTACAACGGATTCTACACCATTACCAGGTGTAATGGTAATAACAAGACAGACATTAAAACAAATATTGTTTGTCGTACATGCCATAGTCTCTCCTCCTTTCTAATAACATCTATGAACACAATATGCCTTAGAAAAATTAGGGGAACGGCACAATAATCATTTTTAACAAATTAATAGAGACTGAATCTATCTCTTAATTAAAGCAACCAATTCCGTTGAATACGTGAAATCATTATTTAAAGTTGTATCAAAACAAGCTTGAAAAGGTAGAACGTTAAAATCAGATGAACAATCATCATTACATTTCACAACAAGCTCCACTCCACCATTTGGATTTGTTCTTGTTTCTAAACAGATATCAAAACAATTTTTATTTATACAAGCCAATTGATAGTCTCCTTTCTATTGTTTTTCTATATACAGATATATTATGTATTTTTATTTAAAGTGTTCATTTTCTTTTTCCTGTGCATCTTACTCATTCCATTCATACATAAATCTCATAAACTACTTTATAAAGGAGGCCTTCACAATGATTACTTATGCAAAACTGATCAATTGGAGAGAATACGGAGAGGTCATCATTTTAGAATGTTTAGCTGGCGAAGAGTATATCGAAATATCCACTTATAAAAATTATATATATAATGCTCACCTTTTAAAAGATCCAGTATACATTCGTTTAGATTCTACTGGAAGGATACTTGGAATTAATATATTGTCACCTTGATGCTTATTATCGGTAGAGTATTTGTTTATAGCTATTAATACGGTAAGTGAAATTAACTGTTTTTTCTGAACAATACGCGTATATGAGGATTGTTCAATGTACATTCTTTTCTAATTATGAATGCGCTATTTTCCTTCTAATTTCTTTACTTAATAAAAAGAAGAAATGCCTCTCACTTAACAAGTGAGAGGCATTTCGAAATCGTTTGCCTTATCTGTAACTGTTAAAATAAAAATATTGGCTTGCTGTATTATGTTAATTCTCTTCGTAGAATTTAATTGCTAATTTTTCTTCGTATTCTTGCTTGTATTCATATAATTCTTCTCTCTCAATCTTGAAGTGATGCTGATAGCCCTCATTCTTTATTTCGTTACAAATACTTTTCTTTTCGTATCATCTAATAGAAGGAAATCACTTGTTACGAGAATGCTATTATTCTCGTTTATAAAGACCTTTTAAAAGAAAATATGATTTTTCATCATAATATAATAAACAAGGGTTAAAAGAGCTAAAATTGAAAAGTTATAAATACTAAACCTTATAAGGTACTTTTTACTTTTTTGTGGATTTCTCTTAATAAAAAGTTTAAATGAAATCACACTTGCGAGGGACGCAACAATTGTACCGAGTCCTCCTAAATTGACCCCTACTAATAAAGGCTGCCAATTTACGGAGAATTTCGATAAAAAGATTGCAGCTGGTACATTGCTTACCAGTTGGCTTAAAATAATCGAACTGAAAAAGATAGATGTGGGACTTTTGAGAGTCTCACTTGCAAATGTTTGAACCACTCTTAATTCCGATACGTTTCCTATAAATATAAAAAAACATATAAAAGTAAAAAGCAGTAAATAATCAATTTTCTTCAATAATTTTATATCAAGTATACATGCGGTTCCCAATGCGATAATAAACGCAAGTTTGTAGCTTAAAAATCCTAATATGGATGCAGATATGATACAAAATAGGATTCCCCATACTGTTGCCTCTTTTTTATTTTTTATCGAAATAGACGGAAGTTCTATTTCCAATGGTTGGCTTTTCAATCTTTGATTAAGAAATAATAACAGAACAATTCCAAGAACCACTAATAGAAGGATTGTTGTAAAAAATTCTATAGGCCTGATTCCGTAGTTAGTAAATATAAAAAGATTTTGAGGATTTCCCATAGGAGTTAAGCTACTCCCGATGTTAGCCGCAATTGTCTCTAGTATAATAGTATCCAACATAGAAGTTTGTATCATCTTACTGATTATAAGTGTTAATGGTACAAATGTTATTAATGCCACATCATTCGTTACAAGCATGGAACTAAAAAAGCATAATAAAATTAGGATTGTTGAAACACTTTTACTATTATGACATTTACTCAATATAGCAATGGCGAACTTATCTAATAGTTTCAGATCGTCCAGAGCCTTAACTACGAGCATAAGATTAAATAGACTGACTAATACTTTAAAATTAATATATTCTAGTTTTGGTGCATGGAATAAACAGCTTCCGATTGCTAATAAGAATGATATCGTAAATACAATATCTTTTTTAAAAATTGTAAATTTCAAGTTCACTTTTTTTTCGTTTTTCACATAAATATATCCTTTCGTCAATCCCCACTTCAGTACTATTTATTTTACCACAGACCTATGTTTCTTGCATTTGACACCTCCATGCACTTAAAAGCACCATCATATGCCATTCATACAGTACTTATAACGATCAAACTGAATAAAGACTCTAAAAATACTGTTAAAAACTGTCTTATAAGTCATCTTTCATATATAGAATTCTAATTATTACTTAAAAACATTCATTGTAACCTTTGCTTTTACTTGCAATGGTTCATCTATAAGGAGTTTTTCATTTGCAAGACTTAAACTTACCATTCCAACACACATCCCTATTTTTAGTAGCTTTGTACTTTTCAAAATGATCAGTCCTTTCATATTTTTAATGAAGTGTAGCGCTTTAAAAAGAAGATGTATTCTTCATATGAAAAATTTATGTCATGTTATTATTTTTGCTTTCGCATGAAAATTCTCTAATTCAACAGATTTATATTTAATTGATTCCGAAACAAGGTTTTTGGCGCCATGAGGCTGAAACTCTATACCGTCACCATTTGCAGACGTGTTTTATTGTATGTGGCGTACTATCATATACCTATCCATTTAATATTTTGAACGAATCTCTTATTTTATTGTTTGTTGATCCACCAAAAATATAAACAGGAAATCTATTATACTTATCGAATATTTTAATTTGATTATATAAAATAAGAGGTGAGCAATGAAAGAACTACCAGTTACAATTCATTTAGATCATGTTACGTTTCAATTAAAAGAGCATCAAGATTTTGAGTGGCTGACAAAACTAGGAAAAGTGTTTGCTGTATTTGATAAGCAAGACTCCGGAAATCTATCTTTTGGTATAGAACAAGATGGCTTGAAATCGTTTGTTAAATTCGCTGGTGCGAAACCGATGAATTACGAAGGAAATCCTAACGATGCGGTTCTATGTTTAAAACAAGCTGTTTCCCTTTATCAAGAGCTCAAACATCGCCATCTCATTCCATTAAAAGATCATTTTGAAGTAAACAATGGATATGTCGCTATTTTTGAATGGTTTCACGGAGAATCACTAAGACCCAAATTACAAAATCAACTTAACCTCGCTTCTTCTTTTGAACGTTATAAGCAGTTACCGATTGAAAAGCGTCTTACTTCTATAGATTGTATTTTTAATTTTCATGTACATGTTGAACAAAGAAACTATGTCGCTATTGATTTCTATGATGGAAGCATTTTATATGATTTTACAGCCAATACAACTAAAATTTGTGATATTGATCTTTATGCGCAACAACCTTATGTAAATTTCATGGGAAGAATGTGGGGCTCTTCACGATTTATGTCACCTGAAGAATTTGAATTAGGCGCACAAATTGATGTGAAAACAAATGTATTTAACATGGGGGCAATGGCCTTCTTTCTTTTAGGTGGTGGCTTGAATCGATCGTTTGCAAAATGGGAGGCTGGAAAACCTTTATATGATGTAGCCTATCGCGCCGTAGAAAGCGATAGGAATAAACGCTATACATCGGTAAAAGCGTTTTATGAAGCATGGTGCTCTGTATGGTAACCTCCCTATTTCGTTACAATCTTTCATAAAATATAACAAAAAGGAGCTACTAGGCTCCTTTTTTGTTTGTACTCATACGAATACGTTACATAGTTTTTTCTTTTACACATATTTGTGAAATTGCATTAAAAATTAATATCCTCCGCCCCAGCAGCTGCATCCAACAATAATCAATAAAATGAATAATACAACTAATAAAGCGAATCCTCCACCAAAACCACAAGAACCACCGTAACTCATATTTTTTCCTCCTTTTGGTTTCAAAACTAATAGGTAGTTGATTATTTTAACGGGTTCGTATTATACAGTATGTTTTTATCCATGTTTTGAGCGTGTCTCATTGAAATAAACGAAAACTTTCTTCTAAATTAGGCTAATGGCACCCCCCCTCTTTTCCTTTAAATAGGCAGAAAAAAACTAGACCGACTATCACAACCGTAGGTTCCGTTTTAACACTAAATTTTGTAAGTTTTTTGCACAAGTCTTATCAAAAATTTCATACTACTAAAGCCACTGGCCTAGCTCACCAATTATAATTTAGAAAAGAATTTTTAAACCATTGTATTCTTATCGGAATTATGGAATAATGAATTAAAACTACTGTAACGGGGGAATAGATTATGAAAACAATTGGGTTAATCGGTGGGTTAAGTTGGGAGTCAACATCTTTATATTATAAACATATCAATACGCTTGCACTTACCCAATATAATCAAAATGCAAAACTCGTTTTATACAGCATGGATTTTGGGGAAATCACAACATTATTGCAAAATCATCAATATGAGGAAGTGAAACATGAATTAATTGATGTAGCGAAGAAAGTGGAAAGCTCCGGCGCTGACTGTATACTCATGTGTTCCAATACTGTTCATCAATTTGCAGATGAAGTAGAAAAAGCTGTATCTATCCCTCTCCTCCATATAGGTGATGTAAGTGCAGAAAAAATTGTGAAACAGCAGATTAAGCGCATCGGTCTTCTCGGAACAAAGCAAACAATGGAAAAAGATTTTTATAAAGCAAGGTTAGCTAATTATGGGATTGAAACAATGATTCCTCATAAAGATGAACGAAACTTGATCCATCATATTATTTTAAATGAGTTAAGTAAAGGGATCCTTTCACCGCAATCAAAAGAAATATTGTTACAAATTGCAACGACACTAATTGGAAACGGAGCTGAAGGTATTTTATTAGGATGTACAGAAATTCCTTTACTGCTCTCGCAAAAAGATCTCCCTATTCCCGTGTTTGATACAGCTTATCTACATGCAGAAACTGCTGTGCAATTTGCGGGGTAACATCTTTCATGCGTATATGGAACATGTCAATGATTCACAATATACTATCTTCTCATCTCATTTCATATGGAAGAATTATTTTTGTTTTTAAAATAAGTACATGAAGAATAAAAATATTATTCTTCATGTACTTAAAGATTTACCCATTTGCTACTTGTTTTTGTTCCATTTGTTTCTTATCAGAACGTATCAAAATAGGTACGACAGCACTTGCTATAACAAATAGTGCACCTGTAAACTGAATAAAAGATGGAATGCTATCATTAAATAATACGTCTAAAAATAAAGAAAACAAAATATTTAAATATAAAAGTGTAGATAACTTTGATATTCGTGGTGTTAATTTATATGCTATTCCTCTGAACCATTGATTTCCGATACTACCTGCTGCCATTAAAATCAAAAATAATAGTACAATTGGGCTCGATATCAATACTTCTTCATAATTCGTCTTCGTAAAACAGATTGATAAAAATGCAGATAAAATACTACCATATAAATAAGTGTAAGTCATGATAGAAAGGTTATCATCAGTTTGTGCACTTCTATGTAAGAATATTTGCGAAAAAGCTAGCGAAATTCCAGAAAGTACACCTATTCCTAAATAAAATAGAGATTTAAAATCAATCCCACCTGTTTTCAATATAAGAAACACTCCTAAAAACCCGAAAATTGAGGCTATCATTTCCATTCTTGTCGCACGTTTTGTTTTGGAGAAGAGTGTAAAGAGACAAATAAAAATAGGTCCTGTATTATATAAAACCATAGCTATAAACAGGGAACTATTAGCTGCACATAGAAAAAATAACGCTTGAGAAAGAGTAATGGAAAACGCTCGCGGTAATTGCTTATAACTATTCAACCAAAACGCTTTTCTTTGTATCCGATTCACAATAAAAGGAATTAAGAAAAGAAACGGAATAAAAAATCTTGCTGTTAAAGTTAAAAAGAAATCTCCAGAAAAAATAGCATGTTCTGCGAAAAAACCAGACAGCGAAAAACTGAAACCTGAAAGAATCATATAAAATGATGCTTTCTTCATATTGTCCACTAATAAAGAACCTCCAATCTAGTAAATAGATAGACCGAGAAATATTCTTTTTGATTTCTCGGTCTTGTAGGCATACCCCAAAGACAGTGTCTAAAGCATGAGAGTAGATGCATAAAATGAACTTTCATACTCTTTCTTCTTTTCACAAATCAGCCTTCCGCTTGTTTGTTTCTTTCCAACGCTACATTTTTATGTGAAACTTTTGTTTTGGAATGATTATCATTTATGATAATACCAATTCTCCTTTAAAAATTAACCGCGCAGTACGAGTAATACTAGATTGTTTAATAGAATACTTTCCATTTGATTCCACTACAATTGACTCTGTTTGAATTTGACCTGCTGGATGTTCAATAATTATTGGATTCGATTCTTCCACTTTATATGAACCACTCTTCTTTACAATATGATTAGCAGTTGTTCCATTAATCTTTATTGCCGCAGAAAGCGCCAGCGATCCTGTTACAGCATGTGTACTATGACATTGATGTGGAATAAAATATCGTGATGTTATCGTACCGGACTTTCTAGGTCTTGAGACAATTGCTATTTTAGGAATTACTTTATTAGACACATTCCCTAAATTCGCAAGTGCAGCTACTTTTTTTCGAATCATATCAATTTTATTTAAAAACATTGTATTAGAATTCAGTAATTCAGGGCTTTCATCTCCCTCAATACCAAGTTCAGTCGCTTGAATAATAATTAAAGGGACTGAAACATCTATACAAGACACATTGATGCCTTCAATCACATCCATCTTGGATCCTGTAGGAAAAAGCTTTCCTGTAACAGATCCAACTGAATTCATAAAGTTCAGTCGAATTGGGGCGCCAGTTCCTGGAACACCATCAATTTTCACATCTCCACTATACAGTACATTTCCATTTTCAGTAAGAATCTTCGACTCCACGATAGCATTTGTATTTACATTTCTAATGGTAACTGTCATTTCACCAGATTCGGCCTTTATTACACCACTTTCAATTGCATAGGGTGCCACAGCTGAAATAATATTACCGCAGTTTACACTATCATCTAATACCATTTTCTTTAAATCTGCCTGCAAGAATAAATAGTCAATATCGATTCCTGGATCAGTTGATTTACGAATAATAGCAATTTTATTGGATAAAGGATCTAGTGACCCCATTCCATCAACGCCGCGAGCATTTCCAGCTCCTAACACTTTTAAAATTACCTCATTCCTCAATCGCTTATTTGAAGGTAAGTGTTTATCTAAAAAAAATAATCCTTTTGATGTTCCTCCACGCATTACAAAACAAGGTATTTTCATTATAGACATCTCCTTTATAAAAATAACTTTAGTACTTTACATAAAAATAAATAGATATAATATACCAACTATTTATTTTGTGCTGATATGTTTCCTAGTCAAAGAAAAAAATATGATTCTCCAAATATATAAACCTCCTATTTTGTTTATCATTTTTAATAAATAGAAAAAAATAACTTTTATGTAAAACACCCCCTAACTTTATTATGTATTCTAGCAAGAAAGAGAATAATAATTAATATCATTTCTTGTATAAAAACATGTTCTAAAATTCGGAACATTGATGATAAAAAATCACATCGTCCTCTCATATGCATGACAATGTGCTTTCGGGAACTTTATGACAAGCAAATAAAAAATCACCCTAATCCATTCTTAAAAATCATAAACGGTTAGAGTGATTATATATTTTTAAAAATAACTTGATATTGTTGCATTTGTTAATTATGAATTCGCTATAGTAACGGGACGTTCATTGTCAGAAAGAGATTTCTCTTGTTGGAACATTGGTAAATAAATCGTAACAGATGTTCCAACGCCAACTTTACTCATAATACTAATTCTTCCTTGATGTTGTTCAATAATTTTATAGCTTAACATTAAACCAATTCCAGTGCCTTTTTCTTTTGTACTATAGAATGGTTCTCCTAACCTTTTAATACGTTCTTCCGGTATACCAATTCCCTCGTCTACTAAATCAATTATCACTTCATTTATTCTATTCGTTTTCATATGAATAAAGATTTTACCACCATCTGGCATCGCCTCGATTGAATTCTGTAAAATGTTAATAAATACTTGTTTTAATTGATTTTCACAGCACTCAATTACTAATTCTTTTGATTCCGATATAATTTCAATTTGAATATTTGTCATAATTGCTTTTGTATTAATTAGTGAAACAACATTTTTCATGATAGAATAAAGATTTTTCTTTTCTGTAGGAATTATATCTGTTTTAGCGATTGATAAAAATTCGTGAAGAATAGACTCAATTCGTTCAATCTCTGAAAGCATAAGGTCAAAGTATTTCCCTTGATCTTCTTTATTTATTTGAAAGAGCTGAATAAATCCCTTAATTACCGTTAATGGATTTCGCACCTCATGTGCTACTCCTGCAGCTAATTGTCCAATTGCTGCAAGCGTATCTGATTTATTTAATAACTCTTCTGTTTTTTTTCTTTCAGTAATATCACGAACAATAATCATAATTCTATCTTTCAATAGTAGAAAACATCTAGCTTCAAAAAAGCTTATGCTTCCTTTCAAAGAAAGGGAATACTCTACAATAACCATCGATTCTGTTTTCTGCACCTGATCGATAGCTTCTTGGAACTGTTGTGCCACAGGAGATGGCAAAACTTCATAAAACTTTTTCCCCATAAAATCTTCTGCTGGTACATAAAATTTCGTAGGTGAACCGGCTTTATAATCTATAATCGTTCCATCAGCTTCTGTTAAAAAGCATAAATCTGGTAGCGCTTGAAAAATGAGCTCCAATTCGGATGTCTGTTCTTTTAACTGGGCTTCGATCTTTTTTAAATGGGTAATATCGACCCCAACAGCCCAGTAACTAAATCCAGAAACCGGAAAGCGATTGGATATATTAGACCACATAATGGTTTTCTGCTCGCCATTTTTACAAGTTAAGTTCATTTCCCAATCTCGAAAATCTCTTCCGTAAACGGCAAACTTTTCTTGGATTTGTCGACGATAGTTTGCATCTGGATATAATAATTCAAGAGCTTTTGGATTCCCGATCATTTCTTCTGCTGTGTAACCCGTTACACTCTCGCATTCACGATTCCATAAAATAAATTCACCATCAAGGTCAAGAGCATCAACCATAACAGGCATATTTTGTAAAACGGTATATAATTGCTCTTTCTCCTTTGCAAGCAATTGTAAATTTTGATTTTGGTTTTGAAGTTGAGTTCTCGCATGATTTACAATAAGACTGGAAAGTGTTTCGAAATATTTTTGACAATAAACCATATCCTTTTTTATAGGACAAGCAATAAAAGCCCCTAAATATTGCTCGTCTAAAAAAATGGGAATTTCAATCGTAGTCAATCTATAATCTATTTCTTGATCTATACCGAATGAAAAAATACATTCTCTTTCAGCATCAAGAAGTTGGTGTGCCATATTTGTTAATTTATAAAACTGTTCCGCCATTATTTTTATTGTGTTCACATCAATGAGTTCCATTAGCCGAGCACTCATTCCTTTTTCACCTCTATATGTAAATTTAATACCAATTTTTAACGCATGCTTCTTCATTATACGGATAATAGCCGTTTAGGTATAGAGCAGAAGTGTAATTATTCAAATAAATTTTTATTTTTTAATAAGAATATCCAAACTACTAATGAAGTGAATGCAAAATTCACAAAATTTCCACAAATAATCCCCAAAATATATACATCAATTCCAAAATATTCTATATAATATTTGTCATAAGGATTCTATAAGTCTCATAGAATACCTTACCCCTAATAAAAAACAAAAAAGAATCCGAATTCGGATTCTTTTTTGTTCCAATTATGATCCTTTTATGCTATTACATAATGGTATAAAGCATGTGCAACACCGTGCTCTTCATTTGTTAATGTTTCATAGTGACACATTGCTTTTAACTCATTAACAGCATTCCCCATTGCAATGGATACGTTGGCTTTTTGCATCATGGAAACATCATTTAGTCCATCACCAATGGCTACTGTGTTTTCAAATGGAATATTAAAATATTCCGCTAAAGTATATAATCCATTTCCCTTTTGAGCATCACAGTGATTAATCTCTAAATTATGCCAATAAGAAGCAGAAATAATTAACTCGCTGTTATGCTGGAACTTTTCTTTTAACCTTTTTAATTTCTGTTGATCATAAGAGAAAGGTAAAAATTTATGCACATATAATTCTTTATTTATAATCGACTTACAACTCTCTATACTATGAAACGCTGTATGTTCAAGGTAAAGTGCTGCAATGTTTTCCACCTCTTCTTCACTAATGTTTATATCTAGATTCCGAATCACTTCCATTTCTTTACGTATATTTTCTTCACCATACTTTGGTACGTATACACCTTTATCCGTATATAATTGATAATACATACCTTTCTCCTCCAAATATTCTACAATGTCAAGTGCGTGTTCATTTTGTATAGCGTATCTTTTCAACATTGTTTTATCTTTATAAATAACTGCACCATTTTCTGCGATAATTGGGCATTGTAAGTTTACTTCTTGTAACAGTCGTTCAATGTCAACGCTAGAACGTCCGGTACAAATAGCTACAACATGCCCTTCTTCTTGACATTTTCGAATCGCTTCTGCATTTTCTTTACTAATCATTTTATTTTTCGAAAGAAGCGTTCCATCTAAATCAATCGCAATAAGTTTCATTATTTCTTCACCACTTTCTAGGAATCAGCGAAAAGATAGGGAGATATCGTTTCCATATCTAACGCAGTAACTACCTCTCAGTTATAATTTATGAAAAGCGTTTCAGGTCAAGAAATATTTCAATATCAATTCAAAATAAAAACGCCATCTCCCCTCCTAAAAAAAAGATAGCGCTTTCATTTTTGGGTTAAATTCCTTACAACTGTTATGAGCTATATTGAATATACTTCATCTTACACCTATATATATCTTTTCTTTCAGTTGGTATAAATACTTTAAATTTCTCCAGTTTCTTTCCATAAATATGGATGGTAATAACTTGTTCATTCGGCTCGATTTCAAGGATATGACAATCAGCTGGAGGAATGATTTTATCCGTTTTCCCTTCCCCTAAATATAAATGACCTAAATATTTCAATTGAAAAATTGATTCTTCTAATTGCTTAATTTTTAAAAAATTTTTCACCTTAATTCGTCCAGAAAAAACTCCTTCTACTCCCCAAGTACCATCATGATCATGTAATGGTGTTGCTTGTCCGTCTCTCCATACAAGCGCAAGCACTTCAAAACGATCTAATGGATCTTTATATAATAAATGACGCGCATATTGATTCCTATTTGCTTTCTGTTTTTCTAACGGGAGCCATGCTTTTGTCTCTAAAAGTTTTTCTAAAAGTTTCTCAATTGTACAAACTATCGTTTCTTCATTTTTACTATTTTCAATGCTGGCTGTTACATTATGAATAAACTGTTGAAAGAGCTCGCTTTTTCGACACGTTAACATTAATATCCTCCTTTACACGATTTGATTTAGCTATACTTTCATCGTACGAGAGAAACCATTTATTTACAATTGAGAAACATAAAAAACAAAGAGAGTTTCTCCTGACCTTGTTTTTGGGATTTTTATTTTAGCACTCATGGAAGATGATTTCATGAATAAAAAAGTAGTATGAACGAAAAGAAAAATAAGAAACAATGAATGAAAATGAAATTTATTATCAATAATATAATTAAGAAAAGGGTAACCGCCATATGGTTACCCGAAAAAAAATTAAGCTTCTGGTGTGAAAGTTTTACAATCCGTTTCTTCTGTTTTCGAGGCTTGCTTTCCTTTATGACTTACTACATAAATTGCATCGGCATTACATTTGTTACCGTTGCCCCAATATTTACAGTTGTTTACTTCGCATAAAACATCTTGTGCCATCAGTATCACACCTCCTTATGCTTTTATCATTAACAAATTTATGAGGTCTGATACTTCTACTTTTTGTTAGAATTATGATTCTTGTTGGATAGCACTTCCTTCTTTCGCTGGTTGATTTTCAGCCCTTACGGCAGGTTTTAAATGATAAATTGGTAAAATCACAAATAACCCAACGATAAATAATACCGCTGTTCCTTCATAAAGCATACTAAGTGAAAACATTTCTTTTAACGAACCCGCTATACTCATCGTTAATACCATTGATCCTGTAAATAGTGGACTTAAGATTCCATTTACACGTCCAATAAAGTCTGTATCAGAGTTTTGAATGATAAGTGTATTAATGCCAATTTGAATACAAGGAAGAGCGAGACCACTAAACAACTGTGCCGTAAGTGTAATCCATAAGTTTGTAGAGAATCCAATTACCCCGATGCCGATTGCTTGTGCAAGCAACCCGATCATTAACATCTTTTGCGGCGCAACGTTTTTGGCAAATATCATTGCTAAGGCACCTCCAATGATCATACCGGCTCCGTTTACCGTCAATAACCATTGTAAACTTTCCTTAGATAAACCAAGTTGCTCTGTCACGATAAAGATTCCTAATGGTTGAATAAGACCAATCCCTAATCCTGCAGCCATAAAACAAATACCCAGTAACGTTAATGCTTTCTTACCTAACACATACTTAATACCATCTGCCATTTCTTGCAGTAAACTCACTTGCTTCTTTTCCGCATGCATCTCCACATCTTTTGGCAAAAACAATAAAACAATAGCCGCAAGTAAAAAAGCAACTCCTGTTACGACAATTGAAATATAAATACCAAAGCTTTGAAAAACAAAAGTGCCAAGTATAGGTCCGAGTATCATAAATATCGCAAAAGTCGTTTGATATAACGACATGGCTAATTGTATCTCTTCTGCTGATAAATGTTGCTTGAATAATTTCATACCAGAAGGCTGAGAAAATTGCGAAAGAATCGCTGAGATTAAAGTAACGAAGAAAACGACTTTCCATGTGCCAAACATGAGTGTGAGAAGGACTGCAAATACAGATAAAGAGCTTAAAGCTTCGCACCAAATCATCGTTTTTCGTGGTTTCCACCGATCTGCAAATGTTCCTCCAATAAATGAAAAAATAAAAATAGGTGCAAACTCCGCAACTGAAATCATAGAAATTGCAAACGCATTTCCTTTTGTCATTTCCATGACATATAGTAATACCGCAAAATTCCGAACCCATATCCCGATTTGTAAACATAGTGCCGAGATAAGAATTCCTTGCACAAATCGATTTTTTAATACTTGCGACATGCCAACTTTTAGATTTGTTTCTGCACTTACTGACATAAAAAAGCCCCCTATTTTCGTTCTGAATAAGAGGCAGTACAAATCATATGAAAAAGACCGTACATTCGCAGTGCGAATCACATCCCTTTTATACAAAAATGTACATACTAATCCTATTCAGAAGAAGATTTCGTTTTTTAACGAAGATTTCCTAACAAATAGAATTAGTTGATCATTGGGATGTCTTCACCCTTCCGTTTTAATTTTGATTTACACATACATACTCTATGTAAGTGAAATATGATGTATGCGTGTCTCACATACCTATATTCTAGAAAGTTAATGGTAATTCCTTTAAAGAACGCATTAAATAATTACCTTCCCATTTTATGTCTTCTCTCTTTCCTTTTATTCGTAATCGAGGCATCCGTTTTAACAATGTAGCAATTGCGATTTTTGCTTCTAATCTAGCCAATGGTGCTCCTAAACAAAAATGCCCTCCATGCCCAAAAGCAATATGGCGATTATTTTCCCTTGTAATATTAAATACATCTGGATTTACAAAAACGGTTTCATCCCGATTTGCAGAGGCTAAAGAAATCGTCACCATATCCCCCTTTTGAATCACTTTGTCATGTATGTGAAAAGGTTCAGCTGCCCAGCGTGCTGTTGTAACCTCAACTGGAGAATAGTAACGTAAGCCTTCTTCAATTGCTGAATCAATAAGTTCTGGTCTTTCCTTTAATAACTGCAGTTGCTCTGGATTCTCTAATAATGCTAACACTGTATTCGTCATTAAATTTACCGTTGTTTCATGCCCAGCTACAATAAGCAGCATAATCATGGAATAAAGCTCTGCCGCACTCAATTGACCGCCTTCACTTTCAGCTTGTATTAATCTGCTAATTAAGTCTTCTTTTGGCTCTTTTCGTTTTAAATCAACTAAGTATTGTAAATACGTAATAAACTCAGAAAGTTTTTCTTCATTCTCTATTTTTTCTTCTGGTATTTCAGGTGAATCGATAACCGCATGAGACCATATGCGGAATTTTGCTTGATCTTCTTTTGGAATGCCGAGTATTTCACTAATGACTATGATTGGTAATGGGAATGAAAAATCACGAATAAAATGAAAGGAACGCTTCTGTTCAACATGATCTAATAAAGTGTCCGCAATATGTTGAATGCGATTATGTAATTGCGAAATCATTTTAGGAGTAAACGCTTTTTGAACAAGTGCTCGCAAACGGTTATGATCAGGCGGATCTGCATTTAACATATGTTTTGTTAAATAATCACTATTTTCAATCGAAAATAATGATTTTAATTTTTCTTGAGAAAAAATATTTTCTGGATTTTTCTTTAACCGCGAATCTTTTAATAAAGACAATGCATCTTCATATCTTGTAATAAGCCACTCTGTGCCTAACTCCCCTTTATATACGAACAAAATCGGTTGTAATTTACGTGATTCCTTATAGATTTCATACGCATATTCTTTAAATTCAGGAGAAGCTAACTTAATTCCATCCTTAATATTTCGGCCAACTTTGTTTTTTACAGACATCGCACTCCCTCACTCTCATGTTTTATAAAAATCACTCCAACATATGAATTATAACCCATCAAAAGAATGAAAATTATGTTTTTTTGTCAATATATTACTTTGAAACTTGAAAAATAAAAATCAAAGAGAAGAATATTCTCCTCTTTGATTTTTTCTAAGCAAAACACATAAAATTACTAATTTGTTGGTATCGATAGCTTACTTTCCGGCGACGTCCAGCTTGCCACGTATAACCGGATACCCCACCTCTTCTTACTTCAGTTGGGAAAAACCATAAATCTCTTCCAAAAGGGCCAGGACGATGCAATCGTAAGTATCCCCACCTTCCTAAACAATTACACACCCATGATCTAATATTACTGCTTTGTACAGGTGATGCGAATGTCGAAGGTACGGAAGGTGCTTGTGACGGAGGTGGTGACGTCGGCGCATCTTCCGCATCATCAGGTCGGTACTCTTCATAATCACTCTCTCTCGGTTCCATAGCCTCTTCACCATAGCCTTGGTACTGCGAATACATAGTTTGATCATAACCTATACCTGGATAATTCGGGTAGTTATACATATGAAATGTTACCTCCTTTATCTATGTTTCTTTCAACATTCATATGCCATAGGTTACCTAAAGGTAGCTTATATACCGCCCAAATTCATTTTTTAAAACTAAAAAAAGCCTTACTTTTGAAAACATATCCTTCAAAAATAAAGCTCTCATCCTTTTATCTATTTAATTTCACACTATAATAGCGCATTGCTTTTAAGGAACCTTTGGCTTGAAAAATATTTTGTTTTATTAATGTTTGTAAGCGATATTCAAGAAAAACATCCCCGACTAACTGTTTTACACGGCCAAGCACTTCTCCAATTACGTGAGCTGCTTTAGAAAAACCTTTGTCTGCTCCTATTTCTTTTGCACACCGAACTATATATTCATCAAAATAATCTTCTACTACAGAATGAACTATACCATCTTTCCAAATGCGTAAGAGTGCTGTATTAGTAGATAAAGCGTTCCATTCCTTTGTTAAATCTGCTCGAGCTTCTTCTTTTAAACATTCCTTTTCTTTATATTGTTCAAGAATGACCGCTATATCTTCTGGGGCTAGTTCACCAGTTCCACATATATCATACTCTTTATTCAATAACTCTTTCTGCGCTTCTGAAGCGTTAATTATTCTAATATTTTTCTTATCTTTTAACATAGCAAGTGCAAAGCAAAGCCCTACATGTTCATGAGCATTATCTGCTTTCCAAATTGTAACTGATGTATCTTTTGAAATAGAGCGCATCTCTTCTAATGAAGAAAGAAAGCGCGGTAAATACTCTTCCTCAAAATAGAAATCACCTGTGCTTAAATTGCTAGATAACCATTCTTGCCTAGCAACTTGTCCTTTTCGATCATCTAAGTGAAAAATTGGCCCGACTGAAAAAATATCCGATAATGAAATGACATAATCTTGATGAAACCCTTCCTTTTTTAACGTGTGCTTTAAGCAACCTGCCGACGAATCACCAAATGCAATATGTACATGTTCGCTGTCTTTTATGTGTAATGTAGGCTTTTGTGATTCTATTAATTGTTTTGATATTTCTGCTACCATATGAATCATTTCTTCATCCCGATGTTCCGCTACAAGCTCAAGTTGCAGTAAAACAAGGCGTAACAGTGATTTCACTTCTTCTTCTGACATGTTATCAATATTTTTCCGTAACTGATCTCTCATGCCTTTTCTCCTCTATTCGTTCTTTGACATAATCAAATGTTGATTAAGGGCATCTCTCATCATATCAGCAGGATACTTCGGTATTTTCAACATTACAGTTTTATTTAAATTTTGATTGAGCTTTTCAATATTAATAAAAGGCTTCTGTTTCTCTACTAATTCAGCGTAGAAGTAATGGTTCACCATAAAGACCGCATCATTCATTTGCGAAAGAATACTGCGATTATTTGTTGCTGCATATTGCATCGGTGAGCTACTCTTTACATAATGTTCAATTACTTCTGGTTCGACTCCATCTGATAACAAGTTTGTTACTAAGTTCTTTTGAAATAACGCCTCAAAATTTCGTAAATCCTTTTTCGTTACTCCATAAATGATGAAATGGTACCGCGTCACATTATTCATCACGATTACACATTTCTTACGATTGATTGTAAATAAATTCGCGTGCCAACTATGTAAGTTGTTACTTTCCCTTTGATCTACTTTCTCTGTTTTTAATTCCATCATATCTGCTAGTTTTTTTGTACATTGGATTAATTGCATGTTAATTCCTTTCATGAAACCGTTCCACTCAAAATATAGAGTATCACTTCTTTTTTTATGAAAAGTATAACAGATTTTTTAGTCCTGACTAAAGTAATAATAGTATTTATTCAAATAAAAAAACACAATCCACTCTCTTATAATTGAGAGGGAATTGTGAGTTCAATCAAACATGATACCGATTCCGTCTTCGTTCCATTCTTGTTTGACCTAGTGTTGTCGGTTCTTGTTGTTCATGTTGCGGTTCTTGTTGTATTGCGTGGATATTTTCTTCACGCATTGATTCATATGGACGCTTGTCTTTTGATTGAGTAGGTGTTCTTCCGAATGTTAACATTTTCATTCTCAGTTTCGGTAAACGTGGAATGCGAATGTGAAATGTAGGTCTCATTCGTTTCTTTTTTTGTTTTAATACATTTGGTGTTTCTTGTTTAAACTTATCATTTTTACGACGAAATCCATTTGCGAATAAACCACCTACTAAAAAGCCCGCTATGAGTAATAGTAAATACATTTTTTCTGTTGTGAGTAAATTCATCATGCGTCCTAAAACAGCTAGTGATTGTACTTCTTTTACATCCCATAATAATGCTCCCCATAGCGCAAGTAATCCAAACGTAATTCCATATGTACGGAAGCAAAGAATGGCTGGAAGTAAAGCGATACATGCAGCAATTTTCGCGTTTGCTAGTAACGAGCTCATTGTTACGTATTGATCCCAAATTCCCATTAAGAATGTGATAAATATAGTATAAGCTAGCCAACTACAAACACGAGAACTCGTTTGTTTTGTATAATAACTACCAAAACTCGTAAAAAACAATAATCCACCTAGAATGAGTGATAATGGTAGCGGGATTTGTTTCATAATCCCCGCAACCGGGAACAAACCGCTAAGCAGCATTAACAATACATCAAGCTTCTTCACAATGTTCCACCCCTTTCAAAACTTCTTTCCTTTCTATTTTGCAAAGGAAATGTTCTTATTTTATCAGACCATGCCATATAAAAGCATGTTTCATGTTTTCATAACTATTATTCCTAAAAGACATCTTAATCCTGCTTGCATGAAAAGTAAATACAAAAAACAAAATTAGAATTGACAATCGCTCCCTACACTTTTATGAAGAAATGACAAATCCTT
Organism: Bacillus cereus group sp. BfR-BA-01522; assembly: GCF_022662635.1. Classification (NCBI taxonomy): domain Bacteria; kingdom Bacillati; phylum Bacillota; class Bacilli; order Caryophanales; family Bacillaceae; genus Bacillus; species Bacillus cereus group sp. BfR-BA-01522. Next base: position 339,542 of record NZ_JAKUDY010000003.1, read on the forward strand.
GTTTTTGAGACAAATGGGATTTGTCATATGTTTAGAAGTATTATTCGCTATTTTTTAATGATTTTGTTACTTCTGAATACGAAGGGGGTTCTGGATCATCCTTCTTTATTTTTAATCCAATAGATCCCCTTATGATAGCAAATAGAAAAACACCTTGCCACGAAATCGTAATAGACTCCATAAAATAATCAATTGTCATAATGAGAATATATGTTTTTCCTGCATCGAATAGAAACGGAATCCATCCTTTGCTTGTTTGAATCAAATCAAGAGATTTCAAAGCTTTTGGTATATTGTCCACAATGAGTGAAAGTGGAAGATCAGTGAATATATACACGATAAAGAACATAATGAGAGCCTGATTCGATTCATATTGTAGCCCTACTATTTGTAATAACACCAATTCAAGCCATGTAAAACTCAGTAAAAGAATCGCTATGATCCATGTACAGATTACAATCGTCTTTCATTTCTTCATAATTTCTCACCACCTATCCTTATTCATTCTCTATCAGCCAATCTGTATCCAATTCATCACTTGATTGCCATAAGTCAATATCTGTTATATACTTTTTTATTAGTTTTACCATTTGCATCGGAAATGGTATAAACGGACGCTCCTCAGGTATGATGCTCATTTTGCACATATAAGTGATTATTTTAGCAATCTGATCTCGTTCCTCTTGCTTCGCTCCGATTACTACAATTTCTAATATGCGCTGTTCCTTCCATCCCGTATCGTTTAGAGGATAGATATTTACACTATAATACAGTCCGCTTTGGTCCACATATAACTCTGTTTCATCGCACTCCTTTTCTAACGGCACTATATAGTTCGGAACATCATACTGATTGTTAATACGAATGGCTGTTACATTAGAAAGCAATTGGAATTCCTCACTGATATAAGGTAGATCATGTAAGTCCATGTGTTCATTTTGCAAACTTTCAATCCAGTACTCTCTCATACTTGCGTCTATAAGAAAATACACTTGCTTATTTTCCTTTTTAGCTTCTTCTGCGATTGCTGTTAATTCTTCCGTTATATATTTTTTAAATTGAACTCCTATATCATTTCGCTTTGACGGTTGCGGTAAGAACGTTTCGTGTGCACTTACGTTTAAGAGGATAGATGTAAAGTCTCGCCACTCATGACTCCCATATAATTTATATACAATTTCTCCCTCGTTTATTTTGGATAGAATAGGTACAAATTGATTGTTATAGATTTCTTCTATTGATAAACTAACATATGTATGTGATGGATGTATACTCTCCCAGCTTCGTTTACGAAATCCTATCTTTTCTAATAAACTAAAAATGGCTCTTACTATATGTTCCTTCTTTATCTCCTCTCCGTCTAATCGTTCGATAAATTGTGAAATGCGATTTGTCCTTGCAAATGCTTCTCGAATCACTTGTTTCGGATCGATTTTTTCACGACCATCACACTTTTCGACTTCTATTAAAGACAACGATGTTTGAAATGATTGAATTGGTATAGAAGATATTGCTCGGATCACACTTTGGATACGATCTTCTTTATACTTATGACAATAATCCATTCGATATGGGTGCTGTTTAATAATTTTGGGATTATACGTTACGATGTTTAGTATAATTTGCGGTTTAGAATTTAATATATAAGAATGGTTTGCCCTCTTCTCTAAAATTAGTCCTTCTTCAAATAATATTCTTTCTATTTCTGTAAGTCTTTGAAAAGACCATAGTTCTAGTGTGATCTCTTTCATTTCTTCTCTTATATAAAGCGGAAATAACTCATCATTTTGATTTATAGTTACATTTTTACATAGTGGAATATATGTACAATGAGGAAATCGCTGATGAAATGCTTGTAAGAGTACTTCCTTCTCTCTTCTACTGATCCCACGTTTTATTTTCGTACCGGGAACCTTAAAGATATTTTCATCATATATAACAAGTGCTCGTATCCTTTTCCCTTTTATATATTTTTTTGGACTTTGCATAATCTTAACTAAATCTAACTGTTTCTTAAGCATAAAAACATTCTGTAATTCCCGATAAGCTTTGGACCAATTCACTCCAAATCGCGCGTCTTCTATTTTGAGTGTAACAAACTTATCCTTTTCATTATGGCAGTTAGAGACTAGTACAGTTCCTTTTCTTTTTTTCATAATCATATAATTGGCATATTGATTTGCTGTTTGATAAAAACGCCTTTTACCAATAGAAACTTTAAGTAGAAACATATTTTCAATTCCACGGGTGATAAGCTCAAACCGATATATATAAGAAAAATATTCCTTTGTCTTTTTATCCTGAATAGGCTCAGACATCGCTTCACATCTATTTTGCTCTCGAAGCGGGTAAAAAGGAACTTCTTCATATTGCTTATTTCCTATAGATAGATGCAGCGCGCGTTCACAAAACAAATGTGAAATTAATGCTGGTACCCATATATAAAATGTTTTTTTATCATGTAGTAACGACAACTTTGAAATCGCACTAGGTTGCCATTCTAATAAAACTTCTCCAGGCATTTCGGTCGGTTTCCAGTTATGAATATACGCATACCATTGACGACAAATATATTCTAACTGTTCAGAGCTAAGAGGTTTTAAACATATAATCCATAGGCTATCTTCTGCTAACTTATATGGGTCGTGCTCAATGAATAAAATATCCGAAAACATAATATACAATCTTTTATTTAAAAGTTTTAATTTTTTTATTAATTCGTATGGTCTATTGTGCTCTAATAACAAACTTGACCAATGTTTTGGCCACTGCACATAAAATACTGTTTGCTCAAAAAGTGGATCTATTACATCTTTAAAGGCTAACAACTGTATCGTTTCCATAAAGTGAATACTTCCTCTCTTTTTTCGTTATTTTACATAAAATCCAAAATCAATAGACTGTTAAACTTTGAAACAAAATCCAGATTCCCCCCCCTTTTTACTTTTATTATACCATCATTAAAATCCATTTTTTGTTAAAAAACAGTAAAAAAAGGAGGAGGGTTCTACCTCCTCTTTATCTTTCCTATTTCTCTTTTAATTATATAATTTTTTCATAATATATTATGAAAAATGAAGAAATAAAATGAATATCTACCGGGTTGCTATTTTTTCTTCAACAGGCCATTTCTCTAACGTATAAGCCATCTCCCAGAACGAATATTCATATTGACTACTAATGATAAAATGCTGTTTCATACGTTTACGATCCGACTCTGTTACTGTTTCCGCAATTTGATCTAATCGCATAATTTGTTCTTCTACTAATGTGCGGAACCAATCCGAACCATATGCTGAAATCCATGCTTGGTAAATCGGTTCTTCTGGCTTACACTCTTTAAGACGCTCGCCAATTTCATAATATAGCCAATAACACGGTAAAATGGCTGCAATAATATCACCTAAATGCCCTTCATAAGCAGCGCGATACATATGGGATGTATATGCATAAGCTGTCGGTGCTGGAATAAAGGATGCCTTTTCTTCTTCAGTGATTCCTAATTTTTCCGCAAAATTTTCATGCAATGACAATTCTGCTTTATATGTATTTTGTGCATGATGTGCCATGCGAGCTGTCGTTTTCAATTCGATCGCCTTCGCTGCCCCTAATGTTTGTACTCTAGCGAAGTGACTCAAATAGTAGGAATCTTGTAAAACGTAGTAACGAAAGCTAGCTAAATCTAGTGTTCCCTCACCTAGTTCTTTAATAAATGGATGCTCAAAACTCGCTTGCCAAATCGGAGCAACTTCTTGACGTAATAACTGTGAAAATGACATTTATATCCCTCCTCATATATGCTACACTCAGCTAACATCTAACGAAAAAATAGAAATGTACAAAATAAAAGCCACTTCCTTAGTAGGTAAAGAAAGTGGCCTAGATATATAAATATCATATTTTGTCATTTCCACTTCCCTACGCTGGTACGAACCAGATCAGGTACTAAGGGTCTCAAAGATAAACTTTAATCTCAGCCAATATCGGCACCCCTAGTGGATAGATGAGAACTATATAGTTTTGATAGTTATCATAACATAATTTAGAGAATTGTCAATTATCCAAACTTATATAGTATATTGATATAAAAAACATTATTACTGTGCGGCTAACCCAACAGACGAGAATAATACATAGGCACCTAGCATGAATATAATAAGGAAGATTGAAAATACCTTTGCATATTTCCATGGCTTTAAATCAACTTTATTAGCATCGAAAAGTTCAAAGTCTGTTTCTCTTGGTTTTAATTTTCCAATCACTAGCATCACAATTACACATGCTGGGAATAGTACACTAAGAATATATAAGAAATTAATAGATCCTAAAAACACTTTTGAGAGCGCATACAAAATAATATGAAAGACTAAAGCAATTTTCGGAGCACTTGCAGGTACTTTTTTACTAAAAAATCCTACGACAACAGCGGCGATAATTGGTACATTGTAAAAACCAAACATTTCTTGTAAGTAGTTATATAATCCAGAAGGGGCATATAAAATAAATGGTGATACGATAACCGCAATGAGACCGAGTGTAATCGCAAAAATACGTCCTACTTTCACCAACTCTTTTTCGCTTGCTTCTTTCTTGAAAATGGGTTTATAAAAATCCAGTGTGAATAAAGTGATCGAACTATTTAATGCACCGTTAAATGAACTTAAAATAGCACCGAACAATACAGCGGCAAAAAAGCCTGATAATGCGATAGGCAAAATCTTAATTACTAACATCGGATAAGCCATATCAGCATTTTTTAATTGATCGCCAAATAAATGGAAGGCAATGATTCCTGGCAACACTAAATTGATAATACTTCAAATAAGATGATAGCTTCACTTGCAAAATGATGATGGTAATCATCTGGTTTATGCTTTGCTAAATCATTAGAACGGTATTTTAAATAGTGATTTCATTTTCCCCGAAATACATAACAATAAAATCGCTTAAATTAACATATTTTTTCCAATACTACACCTAATTGCATACCAACAAATATATGAGATAAAAACCTTCGATATATTTTTCTTTTTTAAAATGAAAGATTTTGAATCAGTGAAATAATGATAACGAGTGTTGATAAACACCCTAAAGATGTTAAAGTTATAATCTTTCTGTTATTTTGCTTTTTTGAAGGTTTACTTAGTTCATGTGTCACTGCCCCCCATAATAGTATGGATACTAAGGCAATAATACTCATAGACATATTTGGCACACCCTTTCATGAAATATCTTAACTAACAGTTTTAAATGGATTTCCTAAAAAGATCATTTTTTACGCAATTCATTCCTGTTTTTTTATTGATAAGTATAAAATAAGTTGCCTTCCAATTGGTCCCATTTTTCTTTGTCCTCTATCTTCAAAACCAACTTTTAAATATACTTTTTGTGCTGGAATATTTCGTTCGTTTACAGCTAAAACAACTTCATTTATTTCTGGAAAGTACGCTGTGACATATTCTTGTAGTAAACGCAATCCTCTTTTCGCATAGCCTTTTCCTTGCTTTTCATAATCAACTGAAAAAGAAACTAATAATAACGCATTGGGGTTATTTGTATATTCCGTAACTCTTTCTCCCGTTTGAAGTGCAAAAATACCGACTGGAACATCTTGATCTACAATCACAACGACATGTTTTGTAATGTCTTCTTTTGCTTTTTCAAGTAAGTCACTTGGATTCGCTGTAAACTGAACTTGTTCGCTAGGTAAAGTGAATGTTGCGATTTTTTCTTTATATTCCTCTTTGTAAGGAACAAGTTTAATGTTTTCTGTATGTATGCTCATTTTCATTTCCCCATTCTTTCTATTTTATAAACCTCTCCTTTTTCTCTCCTTATTTTTATTAAACCATATATCCCTTTAGTAACAAACTGAATTTTCACTATTTATTTGATAAGAAAAATCCCGCGCTTTCCACACGCGGGATTTTTCTTATCTTTGCAAGTGATGATTCGATTGATCTTTCTGTTCCTTTTTTAACTCATTTTCTTCGTTTTTCGGCAACTGCTTATCATTATCTTTTATTGGATCTGTTTCTTTATTTTCAATCATATCATTTGGCACTTGCGGCATGACACGGCCGACAATGGCGGCAAGTTCATCAAGAATTCCTTCTCCCGCTTTACCATGTCTAATTTGATTTCCCATTTGTTTCAGTCGTTCATACGTATCAACATCTGCGACAACAACCGCATTTGCACCTTTTGGGTCATGCTTTAAGCTTTCCGCGACAGAATATTTAATGGATTCAACGCGAGAACGATCCAACTTTGCCTTAACATCAATACCAACAACAGCATATTTACCGATAACAACAGCCGTTGCATCTCGCACGCCTGGTATACTTGCCGCTAAAGAAGCAAGATGATCCGCCACTTTTTCATTTGGTTTATTATTATCAGTATAGGTCACATTACGCATAGATACATTTCTTTTCTCTGGCTTTTCTCTGGCATTATCTTTTGTCCCTACGCTACAGCCAGCGATAGCGAAACAAATCATCAGCATATATATACACTTTTTCATTCTGTTCACCACTTTTTATTCTTGATGTTTAATCATACATGTGTTCCACAGCTTGCATCTTTTTCACTCTTTCTTCTGTTCCATCATTTGCATTAATAAAGATTTGATACGTATCTTTCCCTAATGTCCCTACAAATTCGTAACAAAGTACTTCTTTATGCAAATCATTTACAACAACCGCTTTACGTTCTTCCATGACCTTCACATCTGGATTGATTTTTTTTCTTGCCTCAGTAGCTGATAATGTTGCGGTTGGAATGGTTCGTTTTTGATGAGATGCTAAATATTCTTTTGCTGAAAAACCAACAATTGATCCATCATCTAATGCAATTTTCATTTGAATAGATTCAGGATAAATCCGCACCCCATTTTCATTTACTACGTACGTAAATACGCCAACATTATCATATTGTGAACTATCATACAGTTCTATATTTGCAAACTTATGATTTTTCAAAAACGCTAACCCTTTATTTCCTGCTTCATTTAAACTAATCTTTTGCTCTTTAATCTCACGGTTATTCATGACCCAAATTGGATATCCACCTTTTCCGGTAATATCCATATAAAACTCATTATTTGTTTTTGGATCTTTAATTTTCACGCTATAAAAAGATTCTTTTGCGCCTTTTCCACTTTTCTCAACTTCCACTTTTTCATTTCCTTTTAAGTTTAAAAATCGTTTTGCGATTTTTACTGCTTCATCTTTTGAAATTGGTTTTCCTTCAGCTTGAAACCCACCTTTTTCTTTTTTCTGCAAACTCGTAAAAGTAGGTCCAAAATTTGTTGAAGCATATGATGTTACATTCTTTTCAACTGTCTTCAGCCCATCGATAATTGTGTTATCGGCTGGATCTTTATTTGATGCAAGCGCAAGCTCTACATCCATCCAGCGTAAATTATTTTTCAATACAAGATGCTGTACTTTGCGAAGTTCATCTTGAATATTCTTTGCATTGGCATATAAACTTTGTAACGTTTTATATTCTTGGTCATTGAGTGGCTCTTTTTCTAAATCACGAACAGCCGTGCGGTAACTAAAGTCACCAATATTCGCCAGAAATTCTTCTGTTTTATTAAAGGGTAATAAGGTTAAAGGAAGCTGTCCAACATCTGATCGTGCTTCAGATGTAAGACGCCATACATCCGCCAGTGCTGGCGATAAAGAAGAGCGTGAATTCATCGCTAGAGTTGTTCCAATTTTATCGTGTAATAAATCGACCTCGTATGCTAAATCATGGAATGCTCGCTGATAACTGTTCTCTGCTCGAATCAATACCGCATTCTTCTCTTGATGCTCTTTATAGCCCCAATATCCTGTCCCCACGACACCAATTGTTAATAGTACAATGATAATACCTCGTAACATCTTTCCACCTCCGCTCTATTTACAGAAAATATGTTTACCAATTTTTTTGATTTGTGGACGACTCCAAATCCACTTACTCGTTGCAGTATCTGGATTGAAATAATAAAGAGCATTTCCAGTTGGATCCCAGCCATTTATCGCATCTAATACTGCTTTTTTCGCCGTTTCATTCGGCGTTAAATAAATTTGTCCGTCTGCGACTGCTGTAAAGGCACGCGGTTCAAAAATAACACCCGAAACTGTGTTAGGAAACGATGGACTCGTTACACGGTTCAAAATTACCGCTGCAACTGCAACTTGTCCGATATACGGCTCTCCTCTTGCTTCACCATAGACCGCATTGGCCATTAATTGAATATCATTTTGAGAATAACCATTTGGAACATTGGTTCCTTTGTTTTGCGCCGGCTTACTACTTTGTCCGCCGCCACCAGTCGATTTCTCATATTTGGTTGCTTTTATAAGCATTTGTTTTGTTTTTGGCCCCGCTAGCCCATCAACCTTTAACCCAAATTTTTGCTGAAAGTTTCGCAGTGCCCAATATGTACCCCACCCAAATACACCATCGACTTTTCCTGTATAATATCCGTTATATTTCAGGCGTGATTGCAATTCGATGACATCTTCCCCAGATGCGCCTCTTTGAATGACTTGATTAGAAAAGGCCTGTACATTTTTTGTTTGTTCACTACTTACGATGATGGATATACCAATCAATACAAGTAAAAGGAGTATTTTTAAAATACTGATTTTACGCATATATTTCCCTCCTTAAAGACAGTAATGAATTCATAGTTATGTTTTGTAAACGGAGCGCTTTTATGTAAAGAATACAAAAAAATCTACAGTTATATGTTTTTTGTTCTATGCAAACAATAGAAAAAAAATAAAAAGGAGTTTATTTATGAAACGACTTTGCACATATTTCATTTTAAGTATTGTACTTTTATTGACATCTTTTCATACATACGATGGATTATCTATCGTTCATGCACAGCCGTCCTATGCAAAATGGGGAAAACTAGCAGTAGAAAAAACGAAAGAAAAATATCCGAAAGCAAAGATTGTTGATTATCTTCATATCGGTAGAAAGCCACAGACTGTTCATGTGACCGTCGAAAAGTTTAAACTTTGGTTGCGTGAGAATGGAAAAGAATATGGTGTTTTTGTTCATATAGAATTTGAGACGAAAACAGAGAAACTTTTGAGGATCACCTTTCAAAAAACGAGTAGGTAAAACGAATCTTCATTAACAAATAATGTATATGCATTTAAAAAAGGAAACCTTACGAGGTTTCCTTTTTTACTTTGTCAGCTGCAAAGCTTTCCTATACTCATGTCTCTTTTCTAACGTCTGTTTCGCATATTCTGCAGTTAATATGTAGTCTACAGGAATATTTTGGAGTAAATGTTGTTTAGCATTTGGAAGCAAAATGGTAATATCCTCTATAACAATCTTATTATTTTCAATAGTTTTATTAAATGATTGAACTCTTCTTGCAACTTCCGCTAATTTTTCCATATGCTCAGAATTGTTTAGGTCTAAAAAGCTATTACTTTGAAACACTCCGGTAACATACATCTTCTGATTTTTCTTTTTGATTTCTTTCTCAGTTTTTTTATCAAAAACAGTATCTCCCGTCTGAATTTGAAGAAACGTAAATCGTGTATGATCGCCTGTTTCTTCATAATATGTATGGAATTTCTCCTGCACATCATTTGCTTGTTTCTTTACCTTATAGTTATCATTCTTTACTTTAGGAGAAAAATCCCCCTCAAAATCGAGTTGAAATTGCACGTGCGGTTCATCAACTTGCTGCACATAAGCGGTACGAAGATCTGGACCAAAAAAATCCTTTCCGTTCCCGTGTGTTTCAACTCGATTTAATTTAACGGAAATTCCGTATTCTGCTTTCGCGTAATCTTGTGCTTTTGTTTCAATTTCATCATTTGATATATCACATGCTGCGAATAGGAATACACTACACATCATGCTACCCATTAATTTCTTTCTTTTCATATTTCATCTCCCTCTAGTTCTACTGTATCGTATATGAGCAACATCGTAAATAAAATTTTAAGTAGCGGGAGTTGTACTCTAGCCATCGCTCTTCTATACATATAGATTTTCTTGCAAATGAGCAACAAACTGTTTTAACGGAACTAATCCACGCTTTGGCATCTTACTGCTTATAACAGCAACAAGTTCTAATTTGGGAACAACAAATATATATTGTCCTCCGTATCCCATTGCAAAATATATACAGTACGGTATGTGAAATCTTTTGTAATCTACAATCCACCAATGATATCCATACGCTCCCACATGCTCATATGTTTGATAACGCGGAATCGTTGATTCTTTTATCCAGCTTGATGATACAATCTGTTTCCCATTCCAAATCCCTTCTTTTAAACATAAAATTCCTAATTTCAATAAGTCTTCGCTTTTCATTTTCATGCCAAATCCACCAATATAAATTCCTTGTGGATCTTGTTGCCATTCATACTCAGTAATCTCTAAAGGATCGAATACATATCGTTTTGCAAACTCCGCTGTTGTCATTCCCGTTGCGATTTGTAAAATATAACTTAACAAATGAGAGGATCCTGAATTATAGTTCATTTTTGTCCCTGGCGCTTCTACGAGTGGGCGTTGTAAAACGTATGTAATCCAATGGTCCGATTCAACAAAATCATTTGGAAATACAACGCCATCCCCAAATTCTTTCCACTCCTCTCCAGTTGTCATAGTTAATACATGATAAAGCGTTAATTGTTGCTTATCTTTTGGGACATGTTCAACCCACTGTCTTATCGGAATATGTATACCCTCTATATATCCTTTATCAATTGCTATACCAATTAAGAGAGACAAAATACTTTTTGTAATAGAATTTATTTTATATACATGATTTTCATTTTCTTTTTCCTTGTAATACTTTGTTATGTATTCACCTTTTTGATATATAAGAAATGCATGTACTTTCTTATGCCGAAATACATCCTCCAGTTTACAAAAGTCCACCATCTGTCCCTCCACATATATATTTTTATTCTTACTATTCTACTCAAAGCAAAGAAATATTTCTAACTTCACCTTAACATTTTCATAAAAAAATCAGCCTCTCCTAAGAGATGCTGATTTTTTTTATAATTTCGTTCGTACATTCCAAAGCTCTGGGAAAAATCGCTGATCCAACACACGTTTTAAATAAGATACACCAGACGAACCACCTGTCCCCATTTTATGACCAATGATACGTTCTACCGTTTTCATATGACGGAATCGCCACTGTTGTAACCAATCTTCTATATCAATTAATTTTTCTGCAAGCTGATATAAATCCCAATATTTTTTCACATCGGCATATACTTCTAACCAAGCCGCTTCAACTGTCGAATCCTCTTCGTAAGGCTGCGTAATATCGCGACCTAGTACGTCTTTATTGATTGGAAATCCTTCTTTTACAAGCGCCTGAATTGCTACATCATAAAGGCTTGGTGAATGAAGCGCTGTATGCAATCGAGCATGTAGTTCTGGATCTTTTTCATAAATTTTTAATGCGTGCGGTGTTTTATAGCCAAGTGCATATTCAATCATTCGGTATTGATACGATTGAAAACCTGATGCTTGACCGAGTGAATCGCGAAATTCAATATATTCAGACGGCGTTAATGTGGCAAGAATATCCCACGATTGAATGATTTGTGATTGAATTTTCGACACCCTTGCCAACATTTTAAATGCAGGTGCCATCTTTTCATTTTGAATAGATTCAATCGCTGCATTTAATTCATGTAAAATCAGTTTCATCCAAAGTTCACTTGCTTGATGAATAATAATAAACAGCATTTCATCATGATGATTAGATAATCTTTTTTGACTATCTAATAAGCGATCTAACTGCAAGTACTCTCCATATGTCATATTCTCCTTGAAATCTGTATAAATCCCCTTTTCCATAATTACTTTTTCATTTTCTGTCATCGTTATGTAACACCCTTTCTATGCATCATGCATCCCCTGTTATAATGGTCGAATTATAGCACGAACTGGGCTACCATCTGCTTCTGTTAAGGCAAGTGGTAAAGCAATCAGCTCATAATCTCCGTCTTGTACATGATCTAATACGACATTTTCTAAAATATGAATACCGTGCTGAAATAATTGATGATGCGCTGCTAGTTCTTTATCATCAAGTGGATCTACAGAAGGTACATCTACTCCAATTAATCGGACTCCTTTTTTTGAAAGGAATGGTGCAATCTCCGCACATAAAAATGGGATTGTGTCTGGAAACTTTTGTGCGTTCCCATGTGAAGAAGTGCGCAGTAATAACCGCTCCACACCTTCTAAATTGAACTGTTGTAATTCTTTTACTCCAATAGAATCCATACTTGAAACATCGATAATACGCGCTGGTCCCACATACACATGAATATCTAAATCTATGACTTTCTTTCCATCGTTATCAAAATGAAACGGTGCATCAATATGTGTCCCTGTATGAATGCTCATCGTTACCTTTCCAATATTAACGGACCCACTTTGCTCTTTCGTGCAAGACACTTCATATGAGAAAGGTGTATCTCCTGGCCAAGTTGCAATCTCATTATTTAATGGCTGTGAAATATCGATCCATTCAGATGCCTTCATCTTACGCCACAACCCCTCGTTTATTTTCAAATTGTTTATACTCTTCATTTGTCATAATTTTCTTTAAAATTCGAACGGACTTCCACACTTCTTCATATGTATTATATAAAGCAACTGGTGCAAGGCGAATGCCATTTGGCGCGCGAAAATCAGGAATTACTCCATTTGCTTTTAACGCTTTACATATACGAGCAGCTTCTGGGTGCTCTAAATAAATATGTCCTCCTCGTTTTTCGTCTTCTAAAGGATTTCCAATTGTAAATCCTTTATCTGTTAATTCATAATCAATCAAATGTAGCATATACCGTGTTATATGTAATGATTTTTGACGTAATCGATCTATGCCCGCCTCTTTAAAGATCTCAAGTGAGCCAATTAATGGTGCGATACTGAATATATGTGGTGTTCCAATTTGATACGCTCCAGCATGCTCAGCTGCTGTTAATGTATGTTCCATATCAAATTGTTTATCTTTTCTTGAACTGAACCAGCCGGAAAGACCGGGCAAACGAGCAAAATGTTTTTTATTTACATATAATCCGCCAACACTACCAGGACCTGCATTTAAATATTTATAATTACACCATACCGCAAAATCAACACCCCACTCTTGAAATTGATGCGGAATCGCCCCGATTGAATGACATAAATCAAATCCGATATGAATCCCTCTCTTATGTGCTTCAGCCGTCAATCGCTTCATATCTAAAATTTGTCCGCTTCGATATAAAACTGCTGGCAATAAAATTAAAGCGATATCATCTGTCATAGCAGCAATAATATCTTCCTCATCTAACGTTCTGCCGTCTCGACTTTTCACTCGAACAAGATGTTCATTTGGGTCTAATCCTTTTAAACGAATTTGGCTTTGCAAAGCATATATATCTGATGGAAATGTTAATTCATCTGCTAAAATCTTTGTACGAATCCCTTTCGGTTCATAAAATGTCGCAATCACCTGATGAATATTCGTCGTCGTGGAACCGGTTACAATTATTTCCTCAGACAATGCACCAATAAGCGGTGCGATATGTTCACTTAATTGTTCCGATAGAAAAAACCACGGATACTCTCCTTCTGTCCATCCATCAATTCCATGCTCTTTCCATGAATTTAACATAGTAAGTAATGACTTTTCAGCTCGTTTAGATAATAATCCTAATGAATTTCCATCTAAATATATTGTATCTGCTTTTTTATAAAATTCATTTTGAAAAGCAGCAAGTTCATCCTGTTTATCACTTTGGATTGCATACTCATAAGATGCCTCAAATGGGTTTTGATCCATAGTTCCACCTTCTTTTTAATTTTCTGTTTATTCTAACTAATTGAAATATAACATTATAACTATTGTAACGTCAATGATATTGTATTCGTTGCTCTCTTCCATATTACATATTGAAACCTTTGCATTCGTTTATAAAAGGTACTGTGCGAAACATTTCATAGTTTTGCTGTAAGTGATACATGTCCCTTTGTTTTTTGTAATGCTTTAATCATTCCATCACGTTGTATTTTTTCATGGAAAGTTAACTTATGTTCTTTCTTCATATCCTTTGTTTCTTTCCAGAAATCTTTTTGATCTCCTTGCATAGATTGTAATATGAGTGAAATTTATATTCTTCCCTTGTGAAAGAATACATAGGTGCTCTAATATATTTAATAACTCTCGAATATTCCACTTCTTTCACAAAAATCTTTTATAAAATACGGTATATCTTCCCTTCTTTCTCTTAAAGAAGGGAAGATATACCAGATAAGCATGTAAGCGATAATATAAATAAATTCTCCCTCAAAAACCCACTGTAAAAAACGAACAACTCTAACTCATTAAACTTTTGTTTGAGTAATACAACAAATGTATACCTTGCGAGAAAGAGAATCATAGATTTTCGATATAAAAATCGTTATGATATAAGAAAAAAGAAAGTGAGCAAAAGATGAAGAAAATCGCGATTATTACTGGTGCATCAAGTGGCTTTGGCTTATTAACAACTATTGAATTAGCTAAAAAAGATTATACTGTCATCGCTACCATGCGTGATCTGAATAAACAAGAAAATTTATTATCGCAAGCTGCCGCATTGCATTTGCAACATCATATCAAAATTCATCAACTGGATGTTACCGATCCAAATTCAATCCATACTTTTCAATTGTTTTTAAGAGAATTAGACCAAGTAGACCTTCTCATCAATAATGCCGGATATGCAAGCGGTGGTTTTGTAGAGGACATTCCTATAGAAGAATATCGTAAACAATTTGAAACGAACGTATTTGGGGCAATCTCCATCACACAAATTGTATTACCTTATATGAGAAAGCAAAAAAGCGGAAAAATTATGAATGTAAGTAGTATTAGTGGTCAAATTGGCTTTCCTGGCTTATCTCCTTACGTTTCTTCTAAACATGCATTAGAAGGTTGGAGTGAATCCCTCCGCTTAGAAGTAAAACAATTCGGAATCGATGTTTGTTTAATTGAGCCTGGTTCTTATAACACAAATATATGGGAAGTTGGAAAATCGCTAGCGAAACAGTACTCAGAAAACACTTCTCCTTATATAGAATATATGCAGAAAATACAACAACATATAAATAACGGGAGTGATACATTCGGTAATCCAATCGATGTTGCTAAGAAGATTGTAGCGGTTGCCGAAGCAAAAAAGACATCCTTTCGTTATCCCATTGGAAAAGGCGTAAAACTAATGATGACTGTAAAAAAACTGATTCCATGGAAATGGTGGGAGTTTCTAGTTCATAAAAACTTCAAAAGAATGTAACGGATATATAATAAGTTAAAGAAGACTGGCTGTTTCAAATTAAATCTAGCACAAATATAACTCATGAAAGCTATTTTTTATCATGAATTCACATAAAAAAACATCCCTACATTATGATGTAGAGATGTTTTTTGTAATCTTCTTATATTTTTATTAATTTACACAGCCTAAAATGCCAACAATCTCACTTGCCTTTGCATTATTAATGTAATAATACATTTCCAATCCTTTTCGTTCGGAACGTAGCACTTTTCCTTTCATTTTCGATAAGTGTTGAGATACAGTGGATTGCGGGATTTCTAAAATTTCGGTTAGCTGTGATACGTTACAAGTTTTTCTATTTTTTAACTCGTTAACAATTTGTAATCGTACTGGATGTGCCATCACTTTTAAAATATCTACATCTTCTTCTGTAATTTGTGTTTTTATCTCTTTACTTTTCATTGCCATGAGAATCTCTCCTTTTTTGTTGCATTTCTTTTTCTATAAAAGGCATTCAGAGAAAGTGAATGCCACCCCTGTAACTTATTTATTGTTATTCTATATAAAAATAATTAAATATAAATCTTACTTCATATCCGATATCTATATCATACACTTTCAATATGTGTTTTATATGAAGTTTATTTAAAGTTACAATGAATTTTTCACAAAAAATTCATTGTAACTTCTTGAAAAATATCTTTTTTGATTATTTTACTGAAACTGTTCTGTCCTACCCTCTTTTTCTTCGATGAAACCCTTGTGTGATTCGATCCAATATAATAGCGATTACGACAATGGCTAACCCAGCTTCAAACCCCATTCCAATATTCACTTGTGTTACAGAGCGATATACATCTACACCAAGTCCCGGCGCTCCTACAAGTGATGCAGTCACAACCATCGACAATGATAGCATAATACTCTGATTAATCCCGGCCATAATCGTTCCTGTCGCAAGTGGCAATTGTACTTTAAATAGCTTTTGTGATGCTGTAGATCCAAATGCATCTGCAGCTTCAATTAAATCTTCCGGTACTTGTCTAATTCCAAGGTCTGTAAAGCGAATCGTTGGTGGCATCGCAAAAATAACCGACGCGATAATCCCTGGCACTACCCCAACTCCAAAGAATGTAATGGCAGGAATTAAATACACAAATGCCGGCATTGTTTGCATAAAATCTAATGTTGGTTTTAAAAATTTCGAAAACCGTTCGTTTTGCGATGCTAAAATGCCAATAGGGATTCCAACAATGATAGAAATAATAACGGATGTCAGAACAAGCGCCAATGTTTGCATCGTTTGTTCCCAATAGTTAATGTTTAAAATAAATAATAAGCCAATCAATGTAAAAATAAGTAAAGAGACTTTCCTTGCTGTATACCAAATGAGAAAGCAAACAATGACAATCATTAAAAAAGCTGGAATGAATGTTAAAAAATTTGTCAGTAAATCAACAAAACCACCAATCACATAAGAAAATCCTCTAAATATATTTTCAAAATGCTCATATAAACTCGCTACAAACGTATCGACCCATTCACCTAACGGAATACGCGGAATATTATTCATTGTCATTCACCTCATCTTCAATATTTCCGGCAAGGGCTTGAATGACACTTTCTCGTTTAATAATCCCCCTTAGCCTATTTTTTTCATCAATAACAGGTAAAGGAAATTTCATTTCTGCCATTTTTGCATACGTTTCTTCTAGTAATGTATCTACATATACATGAGGAAGATCTGTGATTAACAAGTCTGCAATTGGCCATTGTTTTTGCACTGCTTTACTTGCATCATCAGCCGTTAAAATTCCTAAAAACTCATGTTTTTTATTGACTACATATACAGTAGATACCCCCGCATTTCTCATAATTTGCAGAGCTACGCGTGGTCCGCGGTCAATCAGTAATGTTTCTGGTCTTTTTAAAATAGATTCAGCAGTAATGACTTTTCCTAAGTTCACATCAGCAACAAATTTCTCTACAAATTCATTTGCTGGGCTCATCATAATTTCTTCAGGTGTTCCAATTTGGACAATTTCTCCATCTTTCATCAGCGCAATGCGATCTCCAATTCGAAGCGCTTCGTCTAAATCATGCGTAATAAAAATAATTGTTTTCTCCATTTTATCTTGCAGCTCTAATAATTCATCCTGCATTTCTTTTCGAATCAATGGATCTAATGCACTAAATGACTCATCCATTAGAAGCACGTCTGGATCATTCGTAAGCGCTCTTGCAATTCCAACACGTTGCTGCATCCCACCGCTTAATTGTCCTGGATAACTATCTTTATGATGATCTAATCCAACTAACTTGAGAGATTCTAACGCTTTTGCTTCTCTTTCTTCTACCGGTACCCCTTGTACTTCTAAACCATACGCTACATTTTGAATCACAGTTCGATGTGGGAATAAAGCAAATTTTTGAAATACCATGCTCATCTTCGTTCTTCGTACTTTGCGAAGCGCCTCTTTCCCCATTGTTGCGATATCTTCTTCATCTATGTATATATGCCCCGCTGTTGGCTTTATAAGTTGGTTAAGCATACGAACAAGTGTTGATTTTCCGCTTCCTGAAAGTCCCATAATCACAAATATTTCTCCTGTATATACTTCAAATGTTGCTTTTTTCACACCAACATTCATTCCTGTTTCTTTCAAGATTTCTGATTTACTTTTCCCCTCTTTTAATAAAGCAACTGCTCGTTGAGGATTTTTCCCGAATACTTTTGTCACGTTTTCCACACGTACTTTTGTATTTTTCATAAAACGACTCCTTTTCTGCCCATCTATTCACATAGTGTAGCGATTTTAAACAGAAATATTACATAGAAATAACAGAAATAAGCTTTCTTAAAATCTTTATTTTCCGTTCATAATAAGAAGGTTCACCTATACATTTATTTGTATACAAATGTTAGTGATGAAACGGGAGGATTTCAATGAAACGAAAAATATGGCTTATTAGCATCTTGTTATTTATCAGTATGATTATTACTTCTTGTAATGCAACAAATGCAAATACAAAAGGAAAAATTAAACTTGGTGTTACAAGTTGGAAAGAAAATATTGCAATTGCAAATTTATGGAAAGTTTTGCTAGAACAAAAAGGATATAAAGTAGAGCCAATGTATTTAGAAAAAGCAGCCATTTGGACTGGTGTTGCTCGTGGTGATATAGATGCAAATTTAGAAGTTTGGCTTCCAGTTACCGATAAACCGTTAAATAATCGGTATAAAAATGATATCGTTTTAAAAGCAAAATGGTATGAAGGAACGGGACTTGGCTTAGTTGTTCCTTCTTACATGACAGACGTTAACAGCATCGAAGATTTAAATGCTCATAAAGAAGAATTCGGTAATAAAATTGTCGGTATTGAACCAGGTAGTAGCTTGATGAATTTAACAAATCAAGCGATGAAAGAATATGATGTAAAGTTAAAACTTGTCCAATCTTCAGAAGCGGCCATGATGAGTGAATTAAAAAAAGCATATACACAAAAGAAACCCATCGCTGTGACGCTTTGGAATCCACACTGGGGCTTTTCAGAATTTGATTTAAAATATTTAAAAGACCCTAAGAAAGTATATGGTGAAAAAGACGACATTTATTACTCTGTAAGAAAAGGATTTGAAAAAGATTATTCAGATGTTGTGAAATATTTTGATAGATGGAAAATGAATGATGAACAACTTGGTACTTTAATGGTTATGTTAAATAAAATAAAAGATCCTGAAGAAGCGGCACGAAAATGGATTAAAAAGAACCAAAGACTTGTGAATGAGTGGATGAAAGAATAATGCACCGTATAAAAACAGGCTAGGAAATAAATTATGTTCCT
The DNA here is from genome assembly GCF_022662635.1 of Bacillus cereus group sp. BfR-BA-01522. Lineage (NCBI taxonomy): Bacteria > Bacillati > Bacillota > Bacilli > Caryophanales > Bacillaceae > Bacillus > Bacillus cereus group sp. BfR-BA-01522. The sequence continues at coordinate 358,708 of NZ_JAKUDY010000003.1, forward strand.
AGCCTGCTTTCCATTATTTTTTTGTAATAACCGCATCAACAATCCCGTATGTTTTTGCTTCTTCTGCCGTCATAAAGTAATCTCTTTCTGTATCACGCGCTACTTTTTCAATTGGTTGCCCTGTTCGGTCAGATATAATATTGTTAATATCTTGTTTTAACTTTAATATCCGCTTTGCTGTTATTTCAATCTCTGTCGCTTGCCCTTTTGCTCCGCCAAGCGGCTGGTGAATCATAATTTCACTATTTGGGAGCGCAAATCGTTTTCCTTTTGTTCCGCTAAGCAACAAAAGTGCCCCAAATGATGCTGCCAAGCCCATACAAAGCGTTTGTACATCTGGCTTAATCAAGTTCATTGTATCTAAAATCGCAAATCCTGCTGTCGTCGAACCACCTGGACTATTAATATAAAGAAAAATATCTTTTTCTGCATCTTCTGCTTCTAAAAACAATAACTGCGCCACTACACTACTTGCAACTTGATCATTAATTTCTGAACCAATCATCACAATACGATCTTTTAATAATCTAGAATATATATCATAGGAGCGTTCTCCTAACTTTGTTTGTTCCACAACATATGGAATTGTATTCATCATAATCCCTCCATCTTATTGTTAAGCTGCACATAACATAAAATTGTAAGAAGAAGATTTTTTCGCACTGAACAATAGCACCGGCTCTTTAGAAGATACATGTGTAAAATGAATAGTTGGAAGAAGTTTTGTTAATAATTCTGGTTTTTGTTCACGAACCGCTGTTACGACTACCTTGGCATCATCTTGCCAAGCTAAGTTACCATCTTCTTCATTTCTCATTTTCAATTTATTTCTACTCCGAAATAACGAAGCTTTCACTGCTCCTTCTGATATCGAGCATATTTTCGCAATATCAGATAGATGATATTGAAAGACATCTTTTAACAGAAAAATGACAGCTTGCTGGGCATTTAGCGAAGTGACTACTTTTTCCGCCATCTCATGCAAATCAGCAATTATTTCATGTGGTGTTTCAAATGTTACTTCCTTCTCTAATTTCTCTTGAACAGATTTTACTTTTAATTGATCGAACCATTGATTTCGCGCAATTTTATATAGAAGCGTCATACAAATATCTTCCTCCTTATATTTTTGCAGTACTTTACAAACCGCTTCTTGCGCTAGGTCTTCACCATCCCATTTGTTTTTTGTTAAAAACATGCAGTATCTTTTTAATTCGGCATAATTCTCAATAAGAAAATTTTTATTTGAATAATCCATATCGATAGGATTTTTAAACAATGGCATTACTTTTGTGCACAAAATAACCACTCCTTTTCAGCGCTTACTTAATGAACGATTGAAGGGATAAAAAAGTTACGAAGGAAATAAAAAATTTTTAAGGTTTATGTTTTTCAATGTGCGGTCATAAATATCTTATGTAGAATTTTACACAAGGAGGCTATCAAATGCCAAAATTAACTGTAATCGGCACTGGTACTTTTGATATTGAAGAAGGAACAAAATTAGTGTTAGCTCTTGAAGATAACGGCGTTCCAATTCTTCATCGTTGCGGCGGGAAAGCTCGCTGTACAACTTGTAGAGTTGAAGTCATCGCAGGAGATTTCTGTGAGCCTACGCTTAAAGAAACACATGCAATGACAGAGAAAGGCATTGAAGACCACTTACGATTATCATGTCAAATGCGGGTATATAAAGATTTAACTATCCGGCCCATATTAACGGTCGAAAATTCAGGTTTAGATGCTGGACCGCGTCCTGCAGAATAAGGCGGCGGAGTGTATCATGACTCTAAAACGTTTAGCTGGTGAATACGCTGTGCATTTTTGTAAAAGATGGGATGAAAATCGGACTTACTTGGTGCAGGATCTACTGTGTATTGGACGGTACAACGATTAGGACAACTTGTCAAAGAATGTCTTACGATTGAAGCTGTACCTACATCAATCGAAACAGAAAAATTAGCAACTCAGCTGTCTATCCCATTACACCCTTACAATACAATAGATTATCTTGATCTCACAATGGACGCGCAGATGAAATCCATCCCAATTTACAATTAATAAAAGGTGGAGGTGTTGCTCTTTTGCGAGAGAAAATAGTCACCTCTTCCTCTCAAAGATTGATTATAATTGCAAATGAATCAAAGCAAGTAGAAAAGTTAGGTACGTTCCCTCTACCAATTGAAATCATTCCATTTACCTATAATCAAACAGAAAAAAGATTCAATCGCTCGGTTGTCAAACTATGTTACGTATGAAAAACGGGCGCCCTTCCTTACAAACAATGGTAATTTCATTTTAGACTGCAGGTTTCCAAATCAAATTACAGCCTCACTTGAAATGCATCATCGTTTAAAAATGATAACGGGTGTTATTGAAACTGGATTATTTATTAATATGGTACATAAAGTGATCATTGGGACTGAAAATGGAATCATCGAATTATGATTCTTTCCCTTTAATCAATGGAGGGCCTCTTCCTCCCTCCCCTTTACTTTTGCTGAATTTTGAAATAGATATGTAATATTTTATAGAATGCTTGGATGATCTTATAACTATTGAAAGAAGTTTACATGTTTTATAATGTAATATATGTATAAATGATCCACTATTATATTAGAAAGGGTTGAATCAATTGAAATCGAAAAGAATTCAAGAAATGAAAGATTTAGAAATCGCCTTTCAAATTCGGAAAGAAGTATTTGTAAAAGAGCAAGGAGTTCCTCTTGAGGATGAATTCGATACATTTGACACGTTAAGTGAGTTATGCCAGCATATTTTAGTTTATTATAACGAAATACCGGTAGGAACGGGCCGAATTCGCTTTGTTGACAACATGGGGAAACTAGAAAGAATTTGTATCTTACAGCCTTATCGGAAATATGGACTTGGAAAAGTCATCATTCAAACGTTAGAAGAAATTGCCTATGAAAAAGGAGCCAACAAAGTAAAACTACACGGCCAAACACAGGCTGAAGGGTTTTATAAAAAATTACACTATCAGCCTTCTTCCGATGTTTTTATGGAAGATGGAATCCCTCATATTTTAATGACAAAAGAATTATCATGCTAAACATGACAAGATCCTTTCCATAAAAGGCATTGGAAACGCGCTGATTTTGAAAAGATAACACATATTTTATCGGAATGCTAAGAATACAAAGGAGCCCATCATCTATATAGTGGGTGACGGACTCCTTTTTACTATGAAGTGAACTTTTTCAGCAGCCTCTTCTTCATGTTAGTCCCTTTTTAATCCGAAAGTATTATAGTGAACTTTTATTCTCTCTTACTTCCCTACCTGGTTTACATAATGATATTACATTTAACTTATAGTCGTTTCTCAAAAAAGTGCTGACAATATCCTTTAGGATGATCTTCTACAACACCAAATTCTCGATAGCCATGTTTTTTATAAAATGCAGGTGCTTGAAAGCTAAATGAATCAAACAAGATGAGACGACATCCTTTTTCCTTTGCGATTTCTTCTATTTTATATAACAACTTACCACCATATCCATCATGATGAATCGACTCATTCACCTATAAAAAATCGATATGAAGATGATAAAAATAAATCGTTCCCGTTATTCCTCCCAATGTTTTTCCGACATCGTCTTTTAAATAGAAAGCTTACCTGTTCCATCGGTTGTTTTACCTCATCTGGCAGAACGGACATATTATATTGAATAACTTTATTTTTTATATACTCACTTGCATTATTTTGTTGTGTAAATGTCAATACATGTTCTCCTTCTCATTTTCTTTTTAGCACTTTTCAACATCCAATCATTAATTTTCAAGTTTTCCCTATCAATTCAACAAAATGCTGTTTGGCAAAATAAATGCACCATGTTCTCGATAAAAAAGAATAGCATCTATAACAGCATCGATATGTATAGTTCCATATACATGTGGATACTCTTGACCATTTGATGATTTTTCATATTTTGTTTCTGCTTGAACACGTGTGGAATCTATTAAAAGTAAGACTAATTCCTTTTCAGTACGAAAGTGTTTTTCTGCAACTGATAAAGATTGTTCTAAAAAGGAACAATGAATAAATCCCTCTTCTGCAAGTGATGCCTCCTTAATTTCCCCGCTTATTTGTGCTGCTTCCCAATCTTCTTTTTTCATAACTTTTGTGATAGTACTCAATTTCTTTCTCTCCTTTTTAAATTCCAAAGTGAATCATATATTTATTCTCTTCTTTTGCTTGAATAATTTTGTTAGCCAATTCGTTCAGTTCAATCGATTTCTTCATATCTTTGGAAGATATAACTATATCTAAAAATTGAGATAATGATTCAGGTGGAATAATCGTAATCCCCCAATTTGCCAAACCATATTTAGGACGATCTAACGTATGAAAATATGTCTTCATTATCGATAAAGGTTCAAATAAGTTTGTAAGAATATCATCATTTACAGAAATACAGTTATATACATCTGGATTGTAACTCTTGTAAGTCTTTTGATTATTGATATTATGAATTATACCGAATTCGTGATTTATAGCCATACGTATAATCCCCCTTTTGATAGCTTTCCGCCTCTTTTCTTAACTAAATAACCATCAAAATATTCTTATTTTTGTTACATCGAGAATCATAATAAAATTTTTAAGGTATTTGCACTCAAAAATCATTAATAAAGTTGTTTCATTCTTATTGCACTAAATATGTTTTTGTAGCCACTGCTTAAATATCTTTAACTGTTCTTCAGTATGAAAATAATGTTCACCTGTTTCTATGACTTCTAATTTACAACGATGTTTTTTTGTAAAATAGTTAATAGTTTCAAATTCGCACAGTTCATCCTTGGCTCCATACATAATATATGTATCTGTATTCCATGTATGAATAGGATGTTCTTTTACATAGCATAAATAATCCCAATATAACTTTTGACCAATGGGTGTCTCTATAGTCATTTCTTTTTGCAAAAGCTCTGGTGTTACATGAAACCATTTCATCATATTTTCGATAATTCGTTCCATATTAACTACTGGTGATAAAAATAATGCCTTTTCTAACAAATCATTTTGATAGGCTAAAAGGCTAAAATAAGCTCCCATACTACATGCAAACACGCTTACTTCTTTCCAATGTTCTTTTGCGTAATTCATAATTATAGATAATTCGCTGACACAAAACTGTACTTTGCAAGGAGTAGTATCATTTTTTCTTTCTCCATGCTCAGGTAAATCAAAGCTTAACACTTGATAACCTTTTTGATTGGCTTCTTCAGCTAATATTTGAATAACTGCATCTTCCTTATTTGACATATTTCCATGTACTGCAATAAAAAATTTTTCACTCTTATCTCCCCATAAAATCACAGGAATATTACGAATTTTAAAATTATTTTCAAGCATATTTCCTCCATAGAATAAGACACATAGGAATTGGCAAAAAAACACACACTTTATAATCCTCTACTCATTACCAAAAAATTCAAACTATTCCTAGTTTATCACAAATGAATTATACTCTCTCTCTACCTATGTATAACAGAGCCTACTTTGTATTTAAAATCTTTCTTTTTTCCATTTCTTCAGAAACTACAAGTTCTTCTTTTGATTCCTTATTGAGCTAATTTACTCCGTTAGTAGAAGAAAGGTTTTTAAACAATTATATTATTTTTTTAATGACTTTATTGTAAATGAAACAACTGTATTCTCTCTGCACAGTAAAGTTGCTTTCGGAATAATTGATAATAAATTTTACGTAGAATTCAAACGATAAAAAGGGGCGAAATCATTCGCTCCTTTTTTATTTCTAAAGAGGTGTTAATTATCATTATGTATAACCTAATTTAATTCATATAATTTCGAAGGAGTAACTTCTGTATCTATATTGAATTTTTCAAGAACAACTTCTCCTCTATTCTTACACCCTAACCTTTATCATCAAAACATAATGACTAACATAATTTTTGTAATCCTTGTTCCATGAAACACCTTGTTAGTTTAAATGTGTATACTCATAATATTATAAAATGACAACAATCCCCTTTATTTTTTCTCTACTTTCTTATTTGTAAATAAGCCCGAATCATAAAATAACTCACTTCATCTGGGAGCTGTTCTTTTATTGACTTTAAACCGCCCTCTGCATGTTGAACTGCTGATTCGATAAGTGATTTATACTCTGTTGGCACAAAGCTTTCCCACTCTACTTTCATCCCTTCTTCCGAACAACGAATTAAATGATTTTCTACCGTTTGACGCGATAACCCTCTTACTTTTGCAATCTCACTGAGTTCAGTGCCCCGCTCATACATTTCATACGTTTCTAAATGAGAGTTTTTAGAAGCTTTCCCTGATTTTTTTCGCTCAGTCACAACTTCTGTTTTTAATATTTCTTCGTAATTCGGATTTTCTTCCATAAAATGAAGCACTGCTTGTAAAAAGTGAGAACCGTACTTCGCCAGTTTATGCTCGCCTATTCCTTTTACTTGCAGGAGTTCTGTCTCGTTTTTCGGCATTTTCGCACACATATCTGTTAACGTTTGATCAGAAAAAATAACAAATGGCGGTACCCCTTCGCTTTGTGCAATCTCTTTTCGAATTTCACGAAGCACTTCGAAAAGCGGATGGTCCTGTACAATTTGTCTTGTTTCTACTCTTTCTTTACGCAGTACACGTTCGTTTCCAAGCAATACTTCTTTTCCTTTTGTGGTTACTTTTAATGTTGGATACGTTCCATGCTCTACCGCAATTAATTCATCCGAAATTAAAAACTCAATAAATTCACTTACTTCTTTTACACTGCGATCTGATAAAAGCCCGTACGTTGGAAGTGTATGAAAACGAAATTCAAGCACTTTTTTATTTTTTGATCCCGTTAACACTTGGGCAATCATTTGTTTTCCAAAGCGTTGATTCGTTCGAATCATACAGGATAAAACCATTTGCGCTTCTCTAGTTACATCAATACTTTCACGCTCATCTGTACAATTTCCACAGCGCCCACAATCCCCTTCTGGCACTTCTCCAAAGTAATCTAGAATAAAAGATTGTAAACATTGTTCCGTATGGCAATAATCGGTCATGTACTGCAATTTCTCTAATTCATTTGAGAAACGTGACTCTCCCGTCGATTGATCAATTAAAAAACGTTGCACTTGTACATCTTGAGAGGAATATAACAAAATACATTCACTATCTAATCCATCACGACCAGCACGACCTGCTTCTTGATAATAGCTTTCCATATTTTTCGGAAGTTGATAATGAATTACATATCTTATATTCGATTTATCAATTCCCATACCAAATGCCGATGTTGCGACCATGACACTGACTTCATCTCGCAAAAAACGTTCTTGTTGTTCATCACGTTCATAGTCGCTCATCCCAGCGTGATAGCGCGCAACAGAAACGCCGGCCTTACTTAGTTCTTCATATAGCTGGTCTACGACTTTTCGCGTTGCCGCATAAATAATTCCAGATTCTTTTTGGTTTTGCCGAATATATTCTTTCAAATATGCATTGCGATCTTGTCCTTTTATAACAGAGAATGATAAGTTTTCTCTCTCAAACGTTGTCATGATCGTATGAGTAGGATCAATGTCTAATGCACGGCAAATGTCTTCTCGTACTTGCGGCGTTGCAGTTGCAGTTAACGCGAGCACGATTGGCTTTTCTGGCAAGTAATCTAATATGCGATGTATATGTAAATAACTTGGACGGAAATCATGTCCCCATTGTGAAATACAGTGGGCTTCATCAATTGCGATCATCGGTATTTTCATATCGATTAATTGATCCACAAATTCCATCGAATCGAGACGCTCCGGTGCAACATAAAGCAATTTATAATGCCCTTGCTTCGCTAACTGTATACGCTGATTCGCTTCTGTTATCGAAATAGAACTATTAATATATGTGGCTGAAATCCCATTTTGTACAAGTGTATCTACCTGATCTTTCATAAGTGAAATCAAAGGTGAAATCACTAAAGTCGTCCCCTCAAATACCAATGCAGGAATTTGATAACAAATCGATTTCCCGCCACCTGTTGGCATAATACAAACTGTATCTTTCCCATCCAATACATTTTTAATTGTTTCATCTTGTCCTCTGCGAAATGACGAGTAGCCAAAATAAGAGGATAAAAGTTCTTGTGCTTTTGTAAACAACAAAAATTCACCTGCTTTTCTTAATCTTTCATCTAGCTCATATTATATCATCAATTTTCCATCAGTGTCGCTCTCACTATTTCGCCTTATATTTCTATATCATTGCAAAACCTTCATGTAAAAATGAAGAAATCCACTTATTTTTATCATTATTTTCATACGTGTGCTATTCGGTAGTTTTTATTGTGCTCATTATATAAACGTAGCGCAATCCATTCACAATTAAGTGGTACATAGAAACATGTGCAACATAAAAATTAGAATATTCCTTCCCTAAAACGATACGCATTACTATAAGGGAGGTTTATATATGAAACAAAAAAATAATGTAATTGCGTTTCCGCTTTCAAATAAACAAAGAAAATCCTCGTATGATAACACATGGAAAGATGAGTCACATTATAAATATGAACCATTATTTTCATACAAAAAGATTGTTTATTTCTTTTTAAAAAAGATCAAACAGTTATGGACATAATTAAAAACTTTCTCAACATCATCCTTATAGACTTCACACTTTGCAATCGTTAATATGTAATTAATCTGTTGGATACAAAACCCCTTCTTACGACCCGTAATGTATTTGTATTTGCGGGTCTTTTTTGATTTCACTCTTATGTTTTTCCATGTATATAGGTTGTGCTAATCCATTTATGTTCATTTTTTTCTCAATACAAAACCATCTTTCAATTTGTTATAATCAAAGTACTCCAGATGAGTTATGACTCGTCAACATTATCTAGTTAAAGAGACCTATCTGCGGGAAGTAGGTCTCTTTGACTTTTTTGAAATTTCTTGCATCTATTTCTATATAGGTACGAATCTTCTTTTCTTTGTTCTCTCCAACATGACTTATTAGCTTTTTGATACTTACATTTTCTCCTTTACATTTCACGTATAACCATATATTTTATTAATATCTTTTTATATTTTTTGGGAGGAAACAGATTGATTAACGCCATAGGTCTCGCCTTTATTCTTTCTAATAAGCTAGAGAAGAAAAAAAGAGTTTATTTAAATGATAGGTTTGCACTAATAGATATTTTAGAATCAAAAGAAGTTTATGATTCTGAAGGAAATCAGCTCGTAGAATTAACTTGTAAATATAGTATTTACTTAGATGAAAAATATTATTGTAAATCGCTCGACGACTATACCGGACAAGTATTCCCTTTCCTAAGCGCAAAAGTAGGAAAAGGCCTCGTTAGAAATTTAAATTACTATTTTTCACACATTGATCTATATGATAAAAAGCCACCAGTTAAAGAGATTAGACAGCTTATGAAACAAGTCATACATGATAGATAATATTTTCTAGTATATCATAAACGATTCTTTTATAAGTAAGGGGGGAATCTTTTTCTCCCCCTCTTTTTATACATCAACAATTTATCTTCCCTTATATGAATTCTTGATATCACTCTTGTCCCTTTCATGCTTCGGAATGTTTAGAATTATATTGTCCCTTCTTCATTCCCAACAAAAGATTCGTGTTCTAAAATAATATAAAAAAGCAACTCTAGATTTTTAGAGTTGCTTTTTGTCACCATCTAATACTATGTGACTTTATAGCGAGTCAAATACTTGTGAGGGTAAATGCATTTATTTATTAGATTCCACCACCATGTTCTGACATGTATGATACTGTTTCATACTTTAATTCAGAAGAAGCATTATCTTTTGTAATAGGACTATTTAAACCAAATGATACTACTGCAACACTCATTAAACCTAACAATGCAATTTTAATCTTTTTCATTTTAAACGCCCCTTTTCTTTTAATAAATTTTTAGCTTCGTGACTCATATGATAATAGTCACTTGCTTTTTCTTTCATACCCATATTATACCATTTGATAGCTAATAGTTCGCTATAAATCTGTACATCTTTCCATAAATCTTGTTTTTTAAAGTAAGAAATCCCTTCTAAAATACATTTCTCTAGATTTGTAATTGATTTATTTTCAATCATCGTTTTTAAGATTGTAAAATGATGATCGTATTCTTCTGTACAACACTGTAGGCCTTCATGGATATAAAATTGAGCCTCTGCTAGATTTCCTAGTTTGAAGTGTTCACGTGCTAACACATACATCCCTCTTTTTTGATAGGGTGCTCTTGGATAAGTAAATTTTTCAAATACATCTGTAAGATGCCGCACTGCTAATTCTGAAAGATTTTGATCGGCATAGAATAAACCTAAGTTATAACGAACGGTCAAAGCTGCTTTTTCTTCATTATTTCGTTCAAGAATATTTAAAGCAGCAATCAAATATTCTTCTGCCATCTCAAATTGTTCTAATGTAACGCAAGCCATGCCTAAAGTATTTTTACATGCTCCAACTTTTGTTTCGTAGCCTTCTTGACTTGAAAAATACTCAAGGGCCTTTGTAGCGTAATGAATCGCTAATGTTGGTTGTGATAAATAATAATGGTATAGGGCAATCCGATAATGGTACTCCGCTGTTTCAGCTTCATTTGGCATCATATCCAGTAGATTAGCTGCGAGTTCCCGATGGTATTCTGCACAATTATAGTTTCCAGTTTCAGTGTGATAAATAAAATGAAAGAAATGATAATAATATTTCAAAAAGCAATCTGGCATATCTTTTATGTAGTCAAATCCTTCAAGACTTTTTTCGAAATCGCCGGTTAACATCTGATATCTAAAGTTTAATAAAGAGTAATAAATAAAAGAATCTGTATGCTTCTTCATATTATTAAATTTATCATCCATCGCTTTTTTTAGAACCATTGCTTGATCTAATTGTTGAGAAAGCATTTTCTGGTACCATTCGTCTAATAAATCATACCCTTTGTCGGCGATAGTCTTTATTCCCATACGAGACCTCCTTTTTCAAGAATATTATCTAAATTTTACCATGAACACTCCAGCTAAAGAGCATATTAATTCCTGATTTATATTGAGAAATAATTATCAGATAATTTAACTTCACGAGTACTAGTAATTTTCTTCTTTATTCCACTCTATATGTTATAAAAAACAACTCCTTATAATTAATAACAATGAAAAAAGCTGACTTTTAATATAGCAAGTCAGCTTTTTGATGAAATGAAGATTTATTAGCCGATGATTTCCTACCGCAAAGACTCAAGTATAATTCTAGCAATCTTAGGCAAAATGCAAAAGAGAAAACACTAAATCTCTTCTCCCTTTTCCACAGCACCTTTCAATCTCTGAAGCATATATCCAATCCCTTTGCATCCTGCTAATGGATATGTAATCCTATCTTCTGGATATAGTTTTGTGACTACTTTTTTATGTTTCTTTCCCGCTAGTAGAACAATTTCATCGAACTCTAGCAATCCTTTATCCACCATTTGTTTTTTGAGTTGCTCTACATTAACAATCTCGTCACTCTTCGAGTCAAAAGCGAGATCATAGTTTTCTGTTACAATGTCATTTGGTCTTAAAAATCCATGCTTTGCCGATAATATTACCCAATCCTCAAAAAACATTCCCGCATATGCCTGACATGCTTTTCCAAACGAGCTAATATAAACGTCTTTCGCTTTTGTTGGACCTTGACTTGGGTACTTATCCCAAATTTTCTTTTTCCCACAGGGAATAATACATAATCGTTTCATCATCAACTGCTACCTCATCTTATATCTTTTTCCATATTTCAATCATAATACTTTTACTTCATCAAAAAAACTGTCACAATCGACAGTGTACAAAGAAAGGTTATATAAAAAGGACAAGCAAACCATAGGTTACTTGTCCTTCTTTTCATCCATCCCTACTATTATAGAGCTTGGAATGTTTCTGTTAATACAGGAACGATTTGTTTTTTACGAGATACAACACCTTTTAAAGTAACTGTGTTGTTTTCTAATGTTACGTTGTATGCTTTTTCAACAGCATTTGCTGCTTTCCCGATCGCAAGGCCGACAGAATCGTTTGTTAAGATATCTGTTACAACGAATAAGAATAAATCTAATCCTTTCTCTTCTACTACTGCAGAAATAACTTTTTCTAATTCTGCTTGGTGTACAAGAACGTCGTTTGTATCAACAGCGTTTACTTGTGCAATTTCAACTTTCGCGTTACCCATTTGGAATTCTTTTGCGTCAAGAGAAATTAATTGCTCCATTGTTTTACCACTTAAATCTGCACCAGCTTTTAACATTTCTAAGCCGTAGCTTTCTGCATCAACGCCAGCGATTTCAGCCAATTCACGAGCTGCAGCTACGTCTTGTTCTGTGCAAGTTGGTGATTTAAACAATAAAGAATCTGAGATAATTGCAGATAACATTAAACCTGCAATTTCTTTACGAATTGCAACGCCATTTTCTTTGTACATTTTGTTTAAGATTGTAGCTGTACAACCAACTGGCTCACAACGATAGTATAAAGGATCGCTCGTTTCAAAGTTAGCAATACGATGATGATCGATAACTTCTAACACACGAACAGATTCGATATCGTTAGCACTTTGTTGACGTTCGTTATGGTCAACTAAAATAACGTTGTCCACTTCGTTTGCTACTGTCTCAACAAAACGCGGTCCTTCTACTTTAAAATAATCTAACGCAAATTGAGTTTCACCGCTGATCTCACCTAAACGTACAGGCTCAGCATTCATTCCTAATTCTTTTTTTAGTTCTGCATAAGCAATTGCAGAACAAATTGCATCTGTATCTGGGTTTTTATGCCCGAAAACTAGTACTTTTTCCATGATTTCCACCTCTTCATCAAAAGGATATCTTAAAGAAGCAAATATGACAATATTTTAAGCAGATTTTTTTATAAATAAAATCAAGTTTCTCTTCTTTTCAAATAAAAATAGAATCAAATATGTAATAAAATGATAGGAAATGATGAATTTAAAGGCGAATTACTTGCATAAAGTCTCTGCTGACATCATCAAAAACTACGGTGTGATTTGTATGGAAGATTTGCAAGTGTCAAATGTGCTCAAGAATCACAAATTAGCGAAGCATCATGTTCACAATTTAGAACCATGTTAGCGTACAAAGCAAAATGCTATGCCAAAGAAGTAGTTGCTGTGTCGAAAACATTCGCTTTCAGTCAGACGTGAAGAAAGGTCATTCTATGCAAAAATGACCTTTCTTTATTTGATTTAATTGTCGTGTGAAGCATGATGCATGATAGACGTAACGCCATTATTAACAAGATTTACATCCATTACTTGATAAAAGGCATTCCCTGTATCCGCAATTTCCCAAACAGCTAAAATAAGATGGTATCCACTGCGATCAGTTGGTACATTTGCTTCATGCGTTACTGTTACTCCTGGTTTTACTCCCCCATCATTTTTCACATAGAATGGTATTAAATCTAATTGAGAACGTGACAATGGCTTATTCGGGTTCCAATCTTTTTTCGTTATATAATATTTCCACTCTTTCGTACTATGCGGAGCAGTTAATTTCCACTTGAATTCATTCTTTCCCCCTTGAATCGTTACTTTTTTCCATCGCTCAGCGGTTTGGACGTCTAAATTCGGGAAATTTCCAGCACCCGCAATTTGTCCATCAACTGGACCTGATTGCGGAAATCCCCCTACTCCTTCTACACTTTGCGGTTCATATTGAATTGGACCACAATTTACATTTACACCTTCGCTGCATAAATACGAACGACTAGAAGGTGATTCCACATACCCATGTGCAGACGCCTTTTCTGCAAAACCAAATGTTATCACTCCTGTTAGTATAATTCCACAACTGAGAATAACTTTCTTCATACTTTGCCATTTTTTCTTTTTCATCACGCGATTCCCTCCCTATCCATAAACGAAAATAACTCTGCTTAAGTTGCCTAGTCATCTTCTCTACATCAAGTATAAACGAAGGGAACTTGTCCATAGAACCGAAATTAAACTTTCTCAAACAAAAGTTGCTCAACCTTTATGATTTTTATTTTCATCCACTAGATTCTCTTCCATTGTTACCCATGATGCTTCTAAAGTATCACTTAAAAAACGGGTAACAAATTGTAGTTCCTCCTGTGTGTATCTACTTAAAAATTGTACAACCCCTTTATTTATTTCTTGATGTAATGCTTGATGTAAATGAAATAATTCTTTTCCTAAAGAAGTTGTTTTAAATAAAATTTCCTTTTTATTATTTGGAATGGTTTCTGTCACAATCAAATTTTTATTCATTAATCGGCGAGTCATTTTCGATACACTCCCCTTTGGAATCCCCGTTTCAGATGCGATTGTAATTCCATTAACCGGTTCATGCTTTCCGATCGCATCAAGAACATGAAGCATTTTTACTGTTACTTCTTTTAACAATGTAGCAATATGAGGATTTTTACAATTTTGAAGTAACCATTCTCTCTCCTCATCCTCTTCCTGTCCCCACTTTTTAGCCAGTTCTCCCGTTAAGTTCACGATTTGCTTTATTAATATATTTTTATCATTGTTAAAAGCCGATGCCATAAAAAAACTCCTTTACATTTGTGTTTTTATTAGTATATCAAGAAGAGGTAGAAGATTAAAGTTTCCGAGAAACAATTTGACAAAACTTGAATATATATTTATTATTGTTTCCAAGAAACTTAAATGTTTCTTGGAAACAATAATGTTAAAGGAGATGAACATATGATTAAAAATAATGTTATGCAAAAAGTATGTATGTACGAATTCGGTACTTCAAAAGTTATGAAATTAGAAGAACAAGCAATTCCCATTCCCGGTTCTGGAGAAGTAATTGTACGAATTGCATTTGCTTCCGTCAATTTTTTAGATATTCAACATCGGCGAGGTGATTTAGTAACACAAAATTTTTATCAAAAAAAGGGCGGAATCTCCCATACCTTCCCCGTTACTTTAGGTAGTCAAGGAGTCGGTACTGTCGAAGCAATTGGTCCAAATGTAGAGACCATTCAAGTTGGAGATCGCGTAGTCTGTGCTGGAGGAAGCGGCACTTATGCGAGCCATGTTTTAATTTCATCTCAAAGAGTAATCCCTATTCCAGATGAAATCAGTTTTGAACATGCAGCTGCAGGATTAATCCAAGGGTTTCTAGCTTGGGCATTTACGAACTATGCCTATCCGATCAAAAAAGAAGATTGGTGCTTAATTCATGCGGCAGCCGGTGGAATCGGACTCTTTTTATGCCAAATGGCAAAAATACGCGGTGGCCATGTGATTGGTGTTACATCAAAAAAAGAAAAGGCTCGTTATGTAATGGAGGCTGGTGCTGATGAAGTGATCATTTCTACACAGTCGGATATAGTAAAAGAAGTAAAACGCATTACAAACGGGCAAGGTGTAAATGTTGTCTATGATGGTGTTGGTAAAGATACTTTTGACGCGAGTTTAAATAGTCTTGCTCTTGGCGGATATATGATAAACTATGGACAATCTAGCGGATATGTTCCTCCTATCGATTTAATGACACTTCAAGAAAAAGGTTCTCTCTTTATAACAAGAACAAATGGTCTTCCCTATATGAAATATTGGTCTCAATATATTCGCGATTTTGTTACATGGGTTCAAAGCGGAAAACTTTCTATTAAAATTGATCGAACTTACTCCCTTGCAGATGCTGACCTCGCCCATGAAGCTGTTGAACGAAGAGAGACTAGCGGAAGAATTTTACTTACTCCTTAAAAACATTTAAATACGAGGTTCTTTTAACAATATTTTAAAATATCATTCCTTTCAAACTTCCCGTTTTTCAGTTTTATACGAGCGAAACTTAATAACACTCCCTCTTACATTTTAAGCAGAAATAATTTGCAAATTGTGCATACTAAAAAAGCTGTTGAGATTGCTCTCAACAGCTTTTTACTCTAGTTATCTGAATGATTAACACTCGCCAATGCGATAATACCTTCTTCATCATCTAATTCAAGCTGTAGTCTTGCTGCGTAAGGATTGAGATTGTACTCTCGATCTAGCCATAGACGAAGCGCTTCAATTAAATTCGCTTGGATTAAAATTTGCTGACGACCGTTTACTTCTACTTCAGCGGAGAATCCATAGTCATCATCGTACATCAGTTCAACTAAAACAGCTTCAGGAGCAACTTGTCTTTTTTCAGCAATGTATACACATAGTGCATTAATTAGCTCCTGTTCAGAAATCTTTAACCTCTCCATGCTGTTTCCTCCGCTTGTTTCTTACGCTGATCTTTAAAATATTTAAATGCTCGAATCGCCAACATCACGATACCAGCCATTACTAACATATTTACCATGAACGCCAATATAGAACCAAGTGCGCCCATATTTGAGAATAGGCTTCCCATTAATAGCCCACCTAAACCACCAAGTAATAACCCTTTCATAAAGCTTCCTTTATTACTTTTGGGCGCTGTATTTGTAGCTTTCGTTTTTGTATCTGGATTTGTCTTTTGTGAATTTACGTTAGAATCTTTTTTGTTTAAATTCACTTTTGACTTTTGTCCAGAACTTGGTGTAAATGACTTTTTACCAGATTTGTAACTTTTCGCTGCTGCATGATCTACAAAAACAAAGCTACTAGCTCCAAAGATCACCATGAATGCAGTCATTACTGAAACGAGTTTTTTCAACATAGTATATCCATTCTCCTTTTACTATAGATATATGTGAAATCTATCTTTCTTGAAAATAAGAATGATAGATTTATTTTAAACTCATATAAAGAGTTCTTATGAACTTATTATATGAACTTTTCTTGAAATAAGCAAGTTATTTACTTAATATTTTGTAGAACAAAGGAAAAATGAAACAAAATGGAATTGACTTTGCATAAAACAACACATATTATAAGGTCATAAGAACTTTTATAATTTTGGAGGTGAAAAGATGGAAACATTTCATCTCACACGAAACGAAATGGCAGCACTCCTCCTTTCTTTAAGAGGATGGAACACAAAAAAGCCTCTTAGCATATTACAAGAAGCTTGGGCAAAATCACATAAAAAAGATATTGAAAGCGGACAAAGCGTAACTGCTTTTATCACAACCGCACTTTCACCTATTTTCGAAAAGTTGATAAAAATTGAAGATACCGATGTTGGCTTTTCTTTAAATGAAATCGTTGCACTTGGTAATCAAATTGAAAATACCAGTTTTTCTGTAACTGCAATGCAAAACTGGGTAAAACGCGATATAAAAGAAATGATTGGATCCCCGCAAAAGGGAAAAAAATACTCCATTGAGCAAGCTGCTTTGCTTTTCATTGTCGAAGATTTAAAAACAGCACTTGATTTTGAATCTATTCGGAAACTGCTTAGACTCATTGTCAATGATCCAGCAGACCGCAGCGATGATTTAATTAATCCCGTTCATTTATACGTTGCGTACTCTTCTTTATTTGAAGAGTTAAATCAAGGGAACTGTTTACAATTAAACGCAACGGACACTATCCATACAATTGAAAATATAGTAAAAGAGAAAGCTGACAAAATTGCCAGCCAATTTGATCAAATCAACAATGAACAGCGCGAAGCAATTCGTAACGCCATTATTATCGCGACGCTTTCTGTACATACTGCATATGTACAAATGTTAGCAAAACGATACGTTTCCGCAACGTTGTTTTTACAAAACTTAGATGTAAAACCGTAAGCAGAGGAGCAATATATACGCCTCTGCTTCTATGTATAGCAAAAACCCATTCAAATGTAAATAAAAATATCTGTATTCTCAGATTGAGCTCTAACCATTACTCTTCTCTTCCAAAAATAATTCATTCACGCTATCATAACGCCCTTCTCTTATCAT
This sequence comes from Bacillus cereus group sp. BfR-BA-01522, assembly GCF_022662635.1. Classification (NCBI taxonomy): domain Bacteria; kingdom Bacillati; phylum Bacillota; class Bacilli; order Caryophanales; family Bacillaceae; genus Bacillus; species Bacillus cereus group sp. BfR-BA-01522. The sequence continues at coordinate 376,567 of NZ_JAKUDY010000003.1, forward strand.
TGTGACAAACCTATATTTCAAATAAAAAAATCATTTTAATAAAAAACTTACATAGTCTTAAATCTCTGAGGAAACATTACTAGTAGTACACTAAAAAAGGAGGGACGATTCCATGAAAAAGAAAAAGTATTTATTTGCTTTAATGGCTACTGTTATATCTTCAGGACTATTATTTGGTTGCAATAACGTGAAGGATGAACAAGAACCAGATCCAACCGAGGAACCTTCTGAACAACGAGAACAAGATGAAAGACAAAATAACAACCAATAATTTTTTTATCGTAATACAAAGCTAACCAATAACATGATGACTACATTGTCTATCTTCAACATGAATCAAATATGTACCCAACAAGTGTATTAAATATGCCATCATTGTTATGATTCGCTCTTCTAGCTCTTTATAAAGACCATACAAAAATAGGAGCAGAATTGCTCCTATTTTCTATTCATATTGCAGATGTATTTTTTTCTATGCAAAATCCTTCAGCGGAACTTTTAATAATTATATCAAAACGCTCATGATACGGGTGCATGAATACTTCATACTGTATGCGACGTTCCTCATGAGATTGCCTTAAATATTCAATGTCCATCCCTCTTTCTGCAACATCTCGACTTTTCCTTCTCATAAGTTCTGTTTCTCCATCTGTATAAAAGTAAATTTTCAAATCAAATAGATCGGAATTAAGAAATGCGACACTCATTCCTTCTACAATCGTCACTTTACGATTCGAAGAAATGAATTCACGTTCCATATAATGCGTATCAATAGTATAGAAATCCAGTCCATCTCGAACCATTTGAACATCTCTTTCTAAAGATTCCAAATGATGTGCAGCTGGATGGCAAGCTGTCATTTTATAATGATGCTCTTTATTTTCATATGTATAATGAATGATTGCGTGCTTTCGAATACTCGAACTCACAATATATGGATCTGTATTAATATAGTTTACTTCTTTTGACATAAATTGCTCTTTCAGTTTATTCGCAAATGTCGTTTTTCCCGCAGCACCATGTCCTGCAATACCGATTACAACTCGTTTATCCTCTGTTCGAACCCAATTGATAATTTCTTGTGATAACTTCTCCATCTGAATTCCCCCATTTTAAACTGTTTCTATCAAAATTTTGACAAAAATTAGCTTATTACCAGTCCTATTTTTTCCGAACACAACTTCATACACATATACTAGGCCGAAAAATATTTATCACTAATCTACATATTTATACTCAAAGCGTAATAATGTATCCCCATTCTTCCTCCTATCATGCGTATACGTAAACCCTATCTTTTCTAACAAATTTCTTGACTTCATATTCTTCGTTTTAATTCGTGCCTTTAATGTAGTAAGCTTCAAATCATAAATAGCATATTGAATGGCTGCATAAGCTGCTTCAGTCGCATAACCTTTCCCCCAAAACTTCGGATTAAGCAAATACATAATCTCTCCCTCTTCTGTTCCATCTATGTATCTTAATCCGCAATGCCCAAGTAATTCTCCGCTTATTTTATGAAATAAAAACCATACACCAAATCCATTCTGCTTCTAATGTGAAATGAGTTGATCAATATACTGCTCAGCTTCTTCTCGCAACATTCCCCTTGCGACTGCTAGCCACTTACCTACTTCCTCTTGTTTGACGATTTCATAGAACTCATCCCGATTTTCCATGCTTGGTCGTCTCATATATAGCCTCTTTGTTTCTATATCCTTCCTCATAAGTATATTTCCCCTTTTATCTGATAGATTAGTAAATTATACCATACTAACTCCTTCATCACTGCAATGAGAAAGTATATCTATAAATAAAAACAGACTATCGTATAAAACGAAGTCTGCTCTTTAAATCATAACCTTTACTTTTTAATATCGGTCCATTTTAAAGTTGTTGCTGGTCCAAATTGATGTACGTATAAATTCTTAACGTATGGCTTTTGTAAATACGATAATCCGTGCTGAAATACCGGTGCAATGACCGCATCTTCAAGCAACATTTTTTCCGCATCCTGCATTGCTTTCCAGCGTGTCTGTTCATCATTTCCTAACTCTAGTTTTATCTTTTTCAGTAATGCATCGTACTCTGGATTTGCATATCCCGTATTATTCACTCCATTTTCAGAAAGAAAAACCTCTAAATATGTCATGGGATCTGGATAATCTGGTAACCAACGTGATAATGACATTTCATATTCTTTCTTTTTCTCTAATGCTAGTTTTTGAGAATGAGGTTGTAACTTTACGTTTATCGTCAAACCTGGAAGATTCTTTTCAAGCTGCTCTTTAATGTACTCTCCAACTTTTTTAAAGTTTTCTAAATCGTAGTTTAACATCTCAATCGTAACTTCATTTGTTCCTGTTTCTTGTTTTGCTTTTTCCCAATATTCTTTCGCCTGTTTCACATTTGTTTTATTAAATTCTGTCGTCGTTTCTCTAAAATCTTTATTATCTGAATCTAATAAGAAGCCACTTGGAATATAGTAATTGGCAGGTTCTGATCCGTCATTTAAAAAAGATGTAGCAAGATCCTTTTTATCAAAAGCCATACTTAAAGCTAGGCGTGCATGTTTATTTTTCAAAATCGGTACACTTTCATTAAAACGAAAGAAATACATAATAGGATCCGTAAATTGTTTCAGTTCTTTATTGTTCTTATATTTATCAACAAATTCTGTTGAAATAACAGCTCGATCAATTTTATTTGTTTCATATAAATTCACGACAGTTGAAATGTCTTTTACAATTTGATAGTTGATTTCATCTAGTTTTACCTCTTTTTTATCCCAATATTGATTGTTCTTTTTCATAGTGAAACTTGCTTCATGTTTCCACTCCGATAATGTGAACGGGCCATTATATACAGTTTTATCAGCTTCTAAACCGTATTTCTCTCTTTGTTCCTTTGCATATTTTTCATGAATTGGATAAAAAGTTGGTAAACAAAGTAACTTCGTAAAGTACGGCACAGGATGCTCTAATTCTACAACAAAAGTTTTATTATCTATTGCTTTTACCCCTAGTTCGTCTAATCCTAATTGCTGTTTATTGATCTTTTCTGCATTTTTCACATCATACATAATATAAGCATATTGTGAAGCTGTTTCTGGATTGATCACTTGTTTCCATGCATAAACAAAATCATGTGCTGTGACAAGGTCTCCATTTGACCATTTTGCTTCACGCAAATGAAATGTATATCTTTTACCATCTTGACTCACTTCATAATTTTGAGCCATTCCTGCAATGACTTCATCATCTTTTGATAATCGAAATAGCCCTTCCATCACATTGTTTAAAACGTTAAACGAAATCGCATCTGTCACTTTTCCTGAGTTCAATGATGGGATTTCTCCTGTTTCCGTTAATTGTAATACTTTCTTCTCTTCTTTCGAATTCGTCGTTGATTGTTCTGCACTACAACCAACTAAAAAGGAAGAAGCCAGTAACATACTAATGAATGAAATACGAATAACCTGATTCATTTCCATCCTCCTATCATTTTTGATTATGGTAAATAACGCCGAGCTCCGGCATATTCTTCGATATATCCAGGTGTGTCTACCGGAATAATCTCAACCGTTCTTCCCGCTTTCGGAGAGTGAATCATCTTTCCATCCCCAATGTACATTCCTACATGATGAACATTTCCTTTTCCACCATCATGAGCAAAGAAAATTAAATCTCCTTTTTGTAACTGTTCTTTTTCTACCGCCATGCCAGCTTTTGACTGTGGGCCTGAATCACGCGGAATGGTAATACCATGTGATTGGTAAATCGTATGTGTAAATCCAGAGCAATCAAATCCAAATCCACTTGTACCAGCCCATATATATGGCAGTCCTAAAAATACTTTACCTGTATTCACTAAATCGTCCCCTGTTGGCATCGGTATATCATTTTGTGAATGGTATACCGTACCATCTTTTTTACGTAACCAAGCTTTTTGACCATTTGGTAATAGAACACGATATGAAATGGTATCTTCGCTTACAAGTGGCAAACGTGTATTATAACTGACCTCTAACGATTTGTTTTTGTCGGAAGGATTGATATATAAGATGGCTGTAGGTTTTGTAATTAAAACAAAGGACTGATTTTTCTTATCCGCAAATTCTTGGTGATACGTTAGTTGTTTTTCTGGCATCCATCCTGGATAACCTTGTTCATTTCTTGGCGTCGGTTGTCCATGTACAATGACTTTCACCCATTCTTCTTGCCTTTCAATAACGGTTACTTCCTGCCCTAATAACGCTTGTGTTTCCAGCTTATTTGTATTTGTTAACCAAAGCTTTTCATCAAGTGTCATAGATTTCGTCCACTTCCATAGATCCACAGGATTGCTTGCGCTCGGCTCATCAATGGGACGAAGTAGATTCGGACCAGTCCATAGCGTTGCAGCGGCAACATCAATGAAAGCTGTATTTCCTATTCTTTCTTTCGCACTTACTGCTGAGAAAGATGAAAAGAGAAATAGACTTGTTAATAATGTAGTCCCCACTTTTTTCATACAAATCCTCCTTAAAAAAATCATTTGCTAGTTTATCATTCTTTGAAACAATAACTCTTCTAAAACTGTAAGTTTACCTTCGCTCCGCTATAACTGATTCCTTCTGGCTCTTCCATTAGCCATAACGGCGCATCAAGATCAACATAATGAATATTCGGATGCGCAGCCGCTATATGCGCTGCGGCTGTTACAGAAAGCGATGATTCCATCATGCTGCCAATCATACATTTCACACCTGCCGCTTCTGCGACATCAGCAATTTTCCATGCCTGGCGTATCCCGCCACATTTCATTAATTTAATGTTTATGCAATCAACATAATGTCCTTGAACAAGCTTTAATGCATCTTCCGCTGAAAAAATACTTTCATCAGCCATAATTGGTATATATACATGATTCTTGACATATTTCAATCCTTCCCAATCTTGCGCATGAACAGGCTGTTCGATAAATTCGATATTTACATTTCTCTTTTCCATTTCTTTAATAATGGAAACGGCCTCTTTCGGTTCCCATCCTTGATTGGCATCCAACCGGAGCGCAATATCCTTCGGTATGATATTTTTAATGGCCTCAATTCGCTCTAAATCTAACCGAGCGGATTGGCCAACTTTAATCTTTAACGTTTGAAATCCTTTTTCCACATGCTTTTTCGCTTCTTTTGCCATCGATATAGGATCATCAACACTTACCGTAATATCTGTATAAAATTCCTTCTTTCCACCCAATAAGGCATAAAGCGGGATGTTATGAAATTGACAATACGCATCATATAAAGCAATATCTACTGCTGCCTTCGCGCTCGTATTTCCAATACAACTCTTTTGAACATATGATAATAAGGAATGAAGTTGCTCAATCTCTTTTCCTATTAAACTAGAGCGAATCGGTCCTAAAATCGCCTCTTCAATTCCACTTGCAAAATCACCTGTAATAACCGGAGTTGGAGCAGCAGCTCCTCTTCCTACCATTCCATTATCTATATGGAGAAAAACGTCAATACTTTCAATCTCTGTTACAGTGCGCAGCGCTGTTTTAAACGGAGTATGAAGTTCAATCAATCGGCGCTTTACCTTTACATCTATAATTTTCAAATTTCCCACCCTTTCCTCTTTGTCCAATAAAAAAATCCAGCCATAAGAAAAGCGTCTTACGGCTGGATTTTGTCTATGAAGAAGTAGACAAAGCAGCAATCTGATTATATTTTTTCTGTGCGTCCTTTAACGCTACAAGTAGTGCCTTTTGCGATGAGCCAAAATAACGCCCTTTAATTTCATCAGCTAGATGCGAATCGTTTATATTTTTATGTAAAAATAAATGCTTTACAAACTGAGAAGTTAAGGCAATAGTTGCGGAGCAATCTGCATCTATAATTTCTCCTGTATCTCTCTCCAGTACGAATGCTACAAAATAACTTTTAAACTTTTCAGTAATCGGATTATTTTGAGGCGCTTTTGCATCCCCTACGATGTAGATCGTATTAGAAGCGTACACATGTATCTTCCTTTCTTATGCAAGGGTAGCATTTTTCTTAACAAGCGTATAAACTGTAAATCCATCGGTTAGTTGACCGAATTCCTCCTCTTGCATCAAGAGTTTTATTTTCATGCTAATAAACATATATCTAATACTAATTAGATCCAAGACTTTGGCTAACACCAATCAAAATTCATCTCCCACCGGGCTAAGTCCTCACATTCATTGAAGATAGGAGACTTCTTTCGGAAATACGTTAAAAAAGAGTGTGCTTATTAAAATTATATATAATTAACAGAATTTTTACAATATTTTATCTCAAGAATTATTCAAACTGACCCCCTTCAGGAAAAATATAATTTATAGACGCACTTCATACTACTCTATATACAAGTAAAGTGTGAAACTTCAATCTTCCTTATATATGTAACAACTTACAGTACATCAACAGTAACAAAAAAACAGTCAGCTCTCGCTAACTATTTTTTATGTACAATTATAATTATTCAGTTAATATGAAAATTGTTTCATCCGGCTTCGAAAAATGGTACTCTTTTCTTGCAAATTGCAAAATTTCTTCCTCATTATTTGTTAAATTTTCAACCTTTGCCTCTAAATACTCAGAATCTTTCTTTAAATATACAAGTTGTTTTTGTTGCTTTTCAACTATAACACGCTTCTTTTGAATCATTTCCTGTTGCTTTGTAAGTATATATTGCACATAAAGTGTTGAGGAGACAATAAATAGAAGTGCGAGAAGAAAACGCCTTATTTTTTTCTTATTTATAACTCGATATTCGTTAGACTGCGATTGATGTTGCATTGTATTAGGAACATTTACCTTTTTGAGTTTCCTCATCATTGGAATCCTCCTAACCCATTTTATTTTACTGCCTTCCATATGAGCTTGTATGATTCTAAATTCTCCTCATATAAAACAAGCTCCTCTATAAAAAAATCTCATTAATCAATCAATTCCAGATAGCTTTCGACGACATCTTTATATTTCAGCTGAATATTTTATTTTTTGTGCTGTAAAATTGTAGTTTACGCTACTTCATCCGTTACTTGTCAAATTATGCCTTCAAAAAACGAACAGCGGTAAAATTGCTATTATTTCTTGCTTTGATTATATTTCTGTATCAACATACTTTAATACACTTCGTTATATTCCGATAGAGAATGAAAAGCTTCTTTTTAGTTTACATAACATAATTATTTGAAGTCATATTCTTTTGTATTATTTTTTGAATTCATTTTTTATTTTTTTGTGTATCTAAATCTAAAAAACAAAAATTGCAAATAAAAAGAAAAATCTTATTTTTGTTTTCAATCAAAAATAAGATTTTTCTTTTTATTTAAATTAATCTATAACAATTTTGTCTTCTTCCTTTCCCTGTCTCTTTCAGTACATACGACTTCGCAACAAGCGCTGTTAAGGAATCTGTTAATGTTTTATACGATAAATTAGATAGCGCCAATAAATCATTTGTATACAGCATCCTATGTTTTTCTAATAATAACAATATGAGCCGTTCAGAGGGCTTTAACATTTCATCACTTTCGAGTATAAAATCTATATTTTTCATAAAAACTTATATTTCCCCTTAATATAAAAACGAATATTTTCTATCAATTATTATAAAAATATTATATAACAAAAGTTCATTTATATCAAAATAGTTTTTCTTTACACTATAACTATACCAAACTAATATTGTATAAACTTCCTAATGTAACCTTCTACTAGAAAAGTTCTTTCTATTTTGTATTTTTTCATTTACACAAAATATTTTATACTCTCGATTAGCTTCACCATGATAATCAAATCTATCAGTATTTTTAATAACATATATAGTATTTCCTAACAAAAAGGCTCCGTAGATGAAGGAGGCCACTGAAAAACTTACGTTTTTCGGTTTATAAACCAGATACAAAACAAGAAAGATGACTTTTCATTCAATTTTGAATGAAAAGTCGTCTTTCTCTTTATTCTTTTTTACTTTGTTTCTTTCATCAAGGTTAGGATTCGTTTTAAATTGACAGCGAATATAGCCATTGCACCTTGCAGTTGCATACCAATCAGACCCGAGGAAGATGCCACA